>DUNS01000084.1 GCA_012839235.1 Clostridiales bacterium | reverse complement strand
TTAAGTTAGAAGCTATAATAATCGTAATGGCTAAAAAACCTGCTCCATACATTATTATTGCCGTCATCTGAGATTTTAATAGTTTAAAATATGTTTTAAATACTTGCATATGTTCTCCTCCTTAATCTCAGATATGATAAAAAGCTTAATATCACAGTAAATGATCCAAGAATTGTTATATTTAACAAAAATCTCTCATTTGTTTCATAATAGTAAAGACTGTACAAGGCATCTGACACCAGATTAACCGGGTTAATATAACTTAGAATTGGAGCCTTGTCAGCTATGATATACTTCATGTCCGCTATCATAAACCCTGCTAAGAAGGATTCAAGCATAGTGATAGTAACCTGTAATCCTGCTTTTACTGCTGGTTTTTGCTTAAGTATTATACCTAAAAATACCCCTTGAGCTAGGCCAGCCAATGAACCCATAACGCAGATAATTGATATTCCTAAGAAGCTGTCACCAAAGCTAATGTCTAGGACATATTTTAAGAAAAAGAGAAGTAAAAATACACTTCCAATGTGGGCTGTAAATGCAGCAAACATATTGCTGAAAAGCAACTTCATCTTATGGATTGGTGATATACTAACTCTAGCTCCTGTAATAGACATATCAGCCTGGATATTAATAACCTCATCCATTCCCCAAGTTCCGGCAAATATACAGGTGAAAGCAAATAATGCATAGAAATATATTAATAAATATTCCGGCTCAGCACCAGTTTTCTCCTCATATACAAATGTATCAAAGTTCTGTATATCATCTAGCAGCCCTTCCTCTATCGCTGTCGGGTTATTCATCATTATTGTCTCTACTAAGGTAAGCATCTGACTATAACTGTCTAGAAAAGATTTAGTAATGGTCTCATTAATTCCATTTTCTTTTACAAATAAAACTGGCTCCTCACCAGCTATTATATAAGCTTCAATTTCCCCATTTTCTAAGCTCTGGGCTGCTGCATCTTTATTAACTACTACAACATTAAACAATAAGGTTCCCTCACTAATTTTCGCCTCTTTCATTGCTTCAAGCAACACATCAGCTTCATTGTCAATTCCTACATAAGCAATATCAATGGTTTCAAAGGTTTCATTATTCCACAGATTACCGAAGGCAAAGTAGAAAAGGGAAGCCAGTAATAAAGGGAACATGTAACTCCAAAATACGTTCTCCTTGTTACGTATAATGGCTTTTAGCCTTGATCTATATAAACGAAAGCTCATCCTCTTACCATTCCTTTCTAATCTCTTAATTCTTTTCCTGTGATTTCAAGGAAAACGTCATTGAGTGTAGGTTGCTCAGTGATAACTCTGCCAATGTTAACATTATTTTCTTCAAGATAATGCAGTACTGAAACCAGATTATTCTTACCACGGCCTGATTTAATCTCTAGGATTTCATTGTCATACTCTATAGATATAACATTAGGCATGCTTCTTATATGTTCAATGGTTTCATCCCCAGCCTGATAGATCTCTATTGATATTTTTTCACCTGTTGATATCATGGCTTTTAACTCATCCTTAGTTCCTTTGGCAATAACTCTCCCCTTATCAATAATTGCTATATCTGAACATATCTTCTCAACCTCCTCCATGTAATGGGAGGTATATATAATGGTAGCTCCTTCTTCATTAAGCTTCATTATTCCTTCAAGAATCTTGTTACGGCTTTGAGGGTCAACTGCAACTGTAGGTTCATCCAGTATAATTAGCTTTGGCTTGTGAGCTATACCACAAGCAATATTAAGTCTTCTAAGTAAACCACCACTAAGCTTCTTTGGATAGAACTTTATATAATCATTTAATGAAACAAAATCAATAGCTTCCTGAGTAAGTCTTTTTATTTCTGCCTTGTCTTTAATATATAAACTGCAGAAGTATTCGATATTTTCATAAACTGTTAGTTCATCAAACACTGCTACATTCTGCATTATTATACCTATATCCTTCTTTATATCATAGGAGTCAGGTTTCATTGGCTTACCAAATATCTCTATAGATCCCTTATCATATTTGAGTAATGACAATATGCAATTAATCGCTGTAGTTTTACCTGAACCATTTGGTCCAAGTAGTCCGTAGATATCTCCTTCCCTTACTTCTAGATTAAGATGATCTAGAGCAACTAATTTATCATATCGTTTAACTAATCCATCCACTTTTACTATCATATTCATAACCGTTCCTTTCAACATAGACTGCAAACTTTGGACCGAAAGTACAAATTTGCGATTGAGATTTTTTCCTAATCCTAATATACTAAATCCATATCTATCTTCATAGTGTATTCAGTCATGGAATCAAGTGACATTTGTCATGAAGATGTGAAATCTATTTGACATAATATATCCCTCATGACATACTAAATCTAAAAAAAGGAGTAACCTATGTATGGGATAAGCGATAAAATCATTTTAATCTTTTGTAGTGCTGCTTACTATCTCTTCTATAGTGATAGCTACTTAGCTATTATTCCTATTCTTATAGTAATAGCATTAAGCAGCTTATTTACCTATTATGATAATAAGAAATTTCAACTTTTTGCATGCTTAAGCTTTGCGGCTATATGCCTATTCATGCCTTCATATATAGTTTTTCTTCCAGCTCTTCTCTATGACCTATGCTTAACCCATTATCAATTAATAGTTATAAGCCTTCCTATATTACTGTTTATTAATAATAAATTGATTAATTTAGAGACTATGTTCTTTGTAATTGGAATTACTATACTTGTTTATTTGATAAAATATAAAACAGCCAAGTTAATAAAGCTTCAAAAGGAATATAATGATCTAAGAGATAACTCAGTTGAGATATCACTTCAACTAGAGGCAAAGAACAAGGATTTATTACTTAATCAGGATGCCCAGATTAATCTTGCTACCCTTAATGAGCGTAACCGAATATCCAAGGAAATACATGATAATATTGGACATCTATTATCCCGCTCAATTATCCAGATTGGTGCACTGCTTATAGTGGCTAAGGATGAGGTTATTACAAAAGGCTTAACATCACTAAAGGAGTCTTTGTCAGAAGGGATGGATCAGGTACGTAACAGTATTCATAAAATGTACGACGAATCCATCGACCTATATTCCCAACTTGATATGATAGTTAAGGAATTTACTGCATGTCAGATTAGCTTTGATTATGATATAAAAACTCCACCAGCACTTCCTGTGAAGCATGGTCTTATAGCCATCGTCAAGGAGAGCCTAGCCAATGTAATCCGTCACTCTAATGCTTCTAAGGTAGTTATCCTTCTTAGGGAGCATCCTGCAATATACCAGTTGATAATTCAAGACAATGGAAGCCTTATGGATGATCAGAAAAAGCACTTAACTGCTGCTATAGAAAGCAAAACCTTTGGAACGGGAATGGGTCTTAATAATATAGTAGAGAGAGTAAAAGGATTTGATGGTAATATCAATTTTTACTTTGATAATGGATTTAAGATATTCATAACTATACCTAAATAATAAAAGGATGGTGCCTTAATGAAAGTTCTTATAATTGATGATGATAAGCTAGTATGTTCTTCCTTAGAGATAATTCTTTCAACAGATAAGGATATAGAGGTGGTTGGTACAGGTAATAATGGTCAAGAAGGTGTAGAACTTTATAGGAAGCTGCAGCCAGATGTACTTTTAATAGATATCCGAATGGAAGTGATGAATGGCCTTGAGGCAGGTGAAATCATATTAAAGGAATATCCTAATGCAAGAATCCTATACCTTACAACATTCTTAGATGATGATTATATAATCAAGGCCCTCCGTCTAGGTGCCAAGGGTTATATGCTCAAGCAGAACTATGAGAGCATAGTTCCATCTATCAAGGCTGTATATGCTGGGCAAAATGTATTTGGAGACGAGATTATTACAAAGATCCCAAAGCTGATAAGTAAGCAAGGTCCTAGTAGGACCCTAGATAAACTTCCTATTAGTCACCGTGAGCAAGATATTATTGTAAAAATTGCTGAAGGGCTGTCCAACAAAGAAATCTCCGAGACATTATTCCTAAGTGAAGGAACTATAAGAAATAACATTAGTACAATCCTTGAGAAGCTTAACCTAAGGGACCGAACACAGATAGCGATCTTTTACTATAAGAATATCTAGGTCATAATAATTCAACGGTCGTGTTCAAATCAATTAGAAGACAATTCATTTGATTTATACAAGTGGATTCTTAACAATTGACATGAATTATAAATTTTTTATAAACATCCTATAAAAAAAATCTAATATTATTATTGATTAATTGTCCGTAGTCTAGTAATATATAGATACAAACCCAAAGTTTGTAATCTATGAAGGAAGGCATGGTTATAGCGTGAAAGATAAATCTTTCACAAGTGAATTGTGCCTACGGCCCGAAGTTTACAGGCTACGAAGAAAGGCTAGGTTAATAATATGAGAGATTTTGTAATTACAGCGGATTCAAACTGTGACTTATTGGAAGAATATATTAAAGAAAAAAATATTGGAATTATCCCACATTACTACCATCTTGATGGAATTACTTATGGTGATGAATTCAACCTAACTCCCAAGGATTTTTATGATCGTATGAGACAGGGTAATATGCCAAATACTATGGCAAGTAACCCTGAGGTAATTCAAAAAACATTTCAGAATTACATAGATCAAGGACTAGATATCTTACATATAAGCTTCTCCTCTGCACTTAGCGGTGGCTGTAGCAATGTTGTTGCAGGAGCCAATGACATTATGGAAGAAAATCCAGGCTCTAGAATAATTGTATTTGATACCTTGAATGCCTCATTAGGTGAAGGTATGGCTGTAATGAAAGCTGTAGAATTAAAAGAAGCTGGGAAATCAATAGATGAGATAACCACTTGGCTTGAAGAACATATAATGGATTTCTGTGTACGCTTTACAGTAGATGATCTTAATCATCTTCATCGTGGAGGAAGAATATCTAAGACAGTTGCTGTTGTTGGTGGTATGATTAACATGAAACCTATTCTTCGTATTGATGAAGAAGGAAGGCTAGTATCTATGACCGTTGCTAGGGGGAGAAAGAAATCTCTAACTACCATCGCTAATGATATGGTAGAAACCATGGGCAAGTATAAAGATGATCCTGATACCATATGTATAGTCCATGGTGATGCAGCTGAGGATGCAGACTTCTTAGCTAAGATTGTTAAGGAAAAGTTACCTCATAAGAATATAGTAATTAATTATATAAGTCCAAGCATCGGCTCCCATTCAGGTCCTGGAGCAATTGGATTGTGTTATATGGGGGAGAAGAGATAGAGATACAGATTATTAACATGAACTTTAAAAGGGGTTTCGCAACTGCGAAACCCCTTTTGTTTATTGTTAAGCTGGAAATCGGAATCGAACCGACGACCCCTTCATTACGAGTGAAGTGCTCTACCGACTGAGCTATTCCAGCATGGACCTCGTTCGATAGTTATTATACTCCC
>DUNS01000083.1 GCA_012839235.1 Clostridiales bacterium | reverse complement strand
ATCTGCCCACAATTTTTACAAAGTATTTTATCATAAGCATAATCTGCTGAATTGTAGGGATCAGGAGTTACTATTAAATTATTGGTGTGATAAGGCTTACGGTCTTTTAAACGTTTGTGTATATAATCGGTTATCAGGATATCAATATTTTCACTATTACAAAAAGGGCATTTGCTCATAACTATTCTCCTATTGATTTAGTTGTATACCAAAGATTGATCTAAATATACTCATCCATGTTTCAGGTATTTGATTAATATCAGTCCAGTTATCTTTAATATGTTTAAATGCTTTATATGGCTTTTCGCTTGATGGTGCGTTATATCCTAATATATCTTCAATACAATTGGTTAACGCATACACCTTTTCAGGGTTACCTACAGCGTCTAGAATAGGTTGATTAAAAACCTCGGCACCTTCGACACCTGTATCTTGATCATGCATTACTGTAGGATTAATACCCATTGCAGTAAGAAACCTTACTAAAGAAATAATCGAAGCCTTTCCTCGAGCTTTAATGATCTGCCAATTTTGATATATATTTTGTTTTGATGTATTATCAAGCCTGTCAATTGTTTCTCGTAAGACTACTTCCTCGGTATCACCTTCAACTATTAATACATCTTTTGTAAAGAATACCTTTGCAACGTAATCGTCAACTTTTAAAAGCATTTTTATATATGTCTTGTCGTCATCATGTAAATTAGTAAAAGCTTGGCTAATGTTAAATGGATTGCAAAACACCTTTTCAATACTAATTTCAGGTTCAGTAAGTGTATGAGGAAGTAAAGAAAGAAGATTTAAAATTTGGTTTGGTTTCTGACCAAGGTCAATCATATAAGGTGAGTGAGTTGTACATATAATCTGATTTCGGTCACTATCAGCTAACTTATAAATAGTGTCCCTCATCTGATATGCAGCGTTTGGGTGCAAATATAACTCGGGCTCTTCAAATCCAATAATTAAAGGTCTTATATAATCGGTGCCGGTTAATCTTCTGCTTTCTTCTCTTAATGCTTTATACCGTAGCAATGCAAAGACAGCTGCACGTATAGTTCCGGTACCTTGCATATCAACGGTAGTTTGTATATTACTGGACATATTCACTTCAAATTGAGGTTGAATAACCTTATCAGCATCACATAATTTAGCCGTTGTATGTATTCTGGTTTCAGGGAAAATACCGGCTAATATTCTATTGAGTCCGACCATCATTGAGCCAAATTCAGTAGTTTCGTCATTAGGATTAAGCTCGTCGGCTAGTTGGTTTAAATATCTTTGAGCTTCTAGAAAATTGGCAGAATTATCTCTTACATCATTAAATAATTCATTTAGAGTAGAAACAAGAGCCCCAGAATTTCCTGATAAATCATCTTTTTTATCTTGCGCCGGTATAAGAAGATACCTAGGAAGTTTAGACAAAATATTCCTAGGGATTCCACCGGGATTAGGGAACCAATTTTCCTCATCAGTATCAATATCATAAATTTCGTCTATTTCAGATATCAGGTTTTTTTGTGCAGCAGAAAGGTTTCGTGTCCGATCAGCATTTCCAAAAAGTTCTTGAATAATTACCTCATCAATTCCGTTATCAATGTAGCTTTGCAGATTATTACATCTTTCAAATTCTTCTTTTACCGTTCGTTTGTATTCTCTTAATTCAACAGTATAATTTTTATTCATTTCATAAGTCTTACGATAGTATATTTTATATCTGATATGCCCATCGACCTCATAAGGAAAAACGCGCCCTCTGAAACCACGCCAAGTATTACTTTCTGGTGGTAAATCACAAAATTCTCCAGTAAGAACTATTTTATTAGCTAAGGGCTCATTACAATGTTCATCATTACTTCTTTGGAAAAACTGGTCGCAAGGGATCTTCTTTTTATCAGATAATAAGTAATCAATAGCCAATAATATGGAGCTTTTACCAGTGTTGTTTTCACCAATCAGAAAAGTAGCATTAGACAGATTAATTTCAGTATCCCAATGTCGTCGGAACCCTTGAATTCTT
>DUNS01000082.1 GCA_012839235.1 Clostridiales bacterium | reverse complement strand
AGTACGTAAGGTCCTATAAAACAGGACCTAAGTACTGACGAATGCAAATACTCACTATGGAAATCATTTTCCCCTGGCTTTTATCATTAGTCATATAAGCTGAATAGTAACATGATTCATCTTTTTTTATAAAGATTTTAGTTGAGTTTGTTGAGAAAATATGGTATACATAGTTATGTAGAAACAGTTACAAAATAAGAACAAGGAGGTTGTTATAATGAAGAAATTTGAGTGTATGGTATGTGGATATATTTATGAAGAGGAATTAGGCGATCCAGATAATGGAGTGGATGCTGGAACAAAGTGGGAAGATGTACCTGAGGATTGGGTATGCCCAGTTTGTGGCGTTGGCAAAGATGAATTCAACGAGGTAGAATAAGAAAAATTGAAAAATGTGAACCCATAATACCAGTATATTAATTGGATTATGGGTTCTTTTATTGCCATACTTACTTGTATTTATACTCTATACTTAAGCTGATATTGTTTTGGTGTTATATCCTTATAAAGCTTAAACTGCTGGATGAAGTAGCTTGAGGTTGAGAAGCCTACCTGTAATGCTATTTCAGTAATATTAAGATCAGTTGAAATAAGCATACGTTCTGACTTAGTTATTCTGACATAATTAAGATACTCGCGAAAGTTTATCTTCATAATTCGGGTAAATAGTCTGGAAAAGTAGCTATAGCTAAGGTTACATAAGTCCGCCATGTCTAAGGCTGTGATGTCATTCTGGTAATTCTCTTCAATATACTCGAAGACTGTCTGAAATCTTATAACCATATCCTTATTAATATCCTTATTAATATCTAAGTCTATGTTCTGCTCGTTCCATTTGCGTAAAATAAATAAAAATAGATTATATATATTGGCCTTGACAGCAAGCTCGTAGCCATAGCGCTTCTCTGAAAATTCATCATTGATACCAAAAATAAGTCCAGGAATTACAGTATTTTCAATTGTTTCTTTTAAGAAAACCTTCTGGTGGGTGGATTCATTAAGTATAAAGGGCATGACATATTTCATTTCGAAAAGTGACTGTGCCGTAGTATGAAGAATTTCCGGATCAAATTTAACAACCAGATATTTATTACTTCCTTCAGACAAGGAGAATATACTATGTATTTCGTTGGAGTTAATGAGTACCATATCCCCCTCCATGAAGTTATGCTCTTTATTATCTAATAAAATCCGATATTTTCCAGAGAGGGCATAAATCATCTCAATATAGTTATGAATATGGGCGTGAACCATAACCTGGGGTCCGAAAGCCTCCTGAGTGTGAGTACTAAACTGTTGTTGTATATCATCGTACCTATCTCTTGTTTCAACATAATAGCTATTGTCCATAATAACAACCATGCCTTTCAATAATAGTTCATATGACAAATTTTTAATACTTTTCTACAAATTAATTATATCACCCCATAGTTATTTATGCTATCCTATTAGTAAAAGAAGTTTAAACAATAAGAAAGGGGTTTTACACTATGGAAAAGAAGATTAAAATTGGTATCATTGGTTGTGGAGGAATCGCTAATGGCAAGCATATGCCTTCCTTAAGTAAACTGGATGATGTAGAGATGGTAGCTTTTTGTGATATCATTCCTGAGAAAGCTGAAGCTGCTAAAGCTCAATATGGTACACCCGATGCAAAGGTTTATACAGATTATCGTGAATTACTAGAGGACAAGGAAATTGATGTAGTTCATGTATGTACACCTAACCGTTCCCATGCACCAATATCAATTGACTCCTTACATGCAGGAAAGCATGTTATGTGTGAGAAGCCTATGGCTAAGACAGCTGAAGATGCAAGGAAGATGGTTGAAGCAGCTAAGGAAACAGGAAAGAAATTAACAATTGGCTATCAACACAGACACAAACCTGAAGCAATCTACTTGAAAGAAGTTATTGACAGAGGAGATCTTGGAGATATTTATTTTTCAAAGGCATTCGCAATAAGAAGAAGAGGAACACCAAACTGGGGTGTATTCCTTAACGAATATGAGCAAGGTGGAGGACCATTAATCGATATCGGTACTCATTCCCTTGACGTTACCTTATATCTTATGAACAACTATGAACCAAGAATGGTAGTTGGTACTACATATAAGAAAGTGAACAATCCTGAATGTGGCAACCCATGGGGTGGCTGGGAGCCAGGTGAGAACACTATGGAGGATTCTGCATTTGGCTTTATCGTTATGAAGAATGGTGCAACTATAATCCTTGAATCTAGCTGGGCACTAAATACCTCTGAGCCAATCCAAGAGGGAAGTACTGTATTATGTGGTAGTGATGCAGGTGCACAGATTAAGAATGGTGTTACTATTAATAAGGGTGAGTTCAATCGTCTCATTGAGATTAAACCTGATTTATCAGCTGGTGGAGTTGCATTCTACGATGGAGTTTCAAGCGATCCTGCAGACGTTGAAGCAAGACGTTGGATTGATGCAGTTAAGAATGATACTGATCCTATTGTATTGCCAGAGCAAGCTTGCGTAGTGTCTGAAATTCTTGAGGCGATTTATACATCAGCAAAAACAGGTCAGCCAGTATATTTTGACTAATTAAAATTATAGTACAATTCAGCCTCATATGAGCTTAGTATAAAACATATCTAAGGGTGAATAGTAACGAGTTATAGATAATGGTGTTGTTTAAATTAAGAGAGGAGGTGTGTTCTTATGAATATAGGAATTATTAGTTATTGGCATGTTCATGCAGAAGGCTATACTAAGGAGATTCTTGAGAATACAGACAGTAAGGTTACCGCAATATGGGATGAGGATTCTGAGAGAGGT
>DUNS01000081.1 GCA_012839235.1 Clostridiales bacterium | reverse complement strand
CGCTGCTTATTGGCGCAGCGGTACAACTTGTAACAGCACTTGTGGAAGGAATAGGGTCTGCGTTGCCACAGCTGATTCCTGCTGCAGTTAGTGCGGTCATGACTATTGTGCTAGGGCTGGTTGATAATCTGCCGATGTTGTTAGACGCTGCTTTGAAGCTTATAGAGGGCTTGGCACAGGGACTACTTGATGCTCTTCCTCAGTTGATTGTTGCTTTGCCTACAATTATCTCAGGTATCGTAGATTTTATCATCAATGCAATACCCCAGATAATAGATGCAGGGATTAAGTTGCTGGTTTCTCTTGTTAAAGCCTTACCAGAAATCATCAAGGCCATTGTTGCTGCTATTCCCAAAATAATTGATGGCTTAGTGACAGCGATACTCGACTCAATCCCACAATTGGTAGATGCTGGTGTGGACCTATTGATTGCTTTAGTTCAGAATCTGCCGCTTATAATTGCTACTGTGGTGGCGGCAATACCACAGATTATTACTTCCCTGGTTACAGCCATCATTAACAGTATCCCTCAGATAATACAGGCAGGAATAGAACTTTTGGTGTCTTTGATATATAATCTGCCGACAATCATCGTTGAAATCGTTAAGGCTGTACCTCAGATAATAGCTGCTCTTGTAAAGGGCTTCACAGGTTCAATCGGACAGATAGCACAAGTCGGTGGAAATCTCATCAAGGGATTATGGCAGGGGATTTCAGATGCTGGAGCATGGCTATGGAGTAAAATTTCAGGTTTCTTTGGCGGAATTGTTGATAAAATTAAAGATTTCTTTGGTATTCATTCACCATCTACCTTATTTGCCGGACTTGGTGCGAATATGGGTGAAGGTATCGGTGTAGGATTTGAAAAAGCAATGAATAGTGTCAGCAAAGATATGCAAAATGCTATCCCAACTGACTTTGATATAAATGAGGGTATAAATGTTGGACAATCAAATATCTTTGGGAAAAGTGCCAACAGTGGTAGCGGATTTACACTTCATATAGAAAACTTCTATAACAATACAGATAAGGATATAGAGCAGCTTGCATACGAATTTGAGTTCTACAGGCAGCGTTTATCCTTGGCAAGGGGTGGTGCATAGTGCTTAGTTTTACATTTAACGGAAAAGATAGCTATAAAGACTATGGAATACTAATTGAGAAACGACCTAACGTGCCATCTCCAAAGCGAAGGGTTTCATACATAAACATTCCTGGAAGAAACTCAAGCCTAAAATATGATGAGGAAACTTATGAGGATATAACATTATCCGTTGAGTGCGCTGCAGTTGGTAATATACAAAACAGAATAGACGATATTAAAGCATGGCTCATTGGCTCTGGAGAGAGTGAGCTTATTTTTAGCTATCAGAGTGATAAAAAGTACATCGCACAGGTTGTGAACAGTATTGATTTTGAGATAATCCTGAAAATTTCCTCGAGGTTTGTGATTATATTTAATTGCAGACCTTTTAAATATTCAGCAATAAATGAGATTATTGATATTACTTCGGGTATGGGAACTTCTGTTTTAAATAGAGGTACTGTTGAAAGCAGGCCAGTAATCAAAGTGTATTGCACTGGAAGTGGAAGCTTTACTATTAATGGCCGCAAGGTTGAATTGACTGATATAGACAATACTTTTGTTGTCATAGATAGTGAACTTGAGGAAGCATATTTTATTGAAGGCGGAGTTCTATTGAATGCCAACAACAACATGGCGGGTGTGTTTCCTATACTTGATGTTGGAAATAACATAGTCACTTTTAACGGAGGAGTAACAAAATTAGAAATCATTCCTAATTGGCGGTGGTTGTAATGATTGTGATTTATGAAAAAAAAGAGAAGAACTTTGATAAAAATGGTCTTGCTGTTTTAAATGAGGCAGTGGAATGTAAGATAATTGAAAAGCTTAATAATGAATATGAGTTGGTGATATCCTATCCCCTGTATTCGAAAAAGGCGCAGTATATTCAGCCCTTTAATGTTATCAAGGCTGATGGGCAGCTATTCAGAATTTATAACACTAACAAAGACAGTAAAGCAGGGTTGGTGACCGCATATGCCCGGCATATTTTTTATGACCTTTTAAATTACGTTATTCAGGATAGACGAGCGGAAAATAAAACCTGTAAGGAAGCATTAGATATTATTTTGGACGAACTAGAACTTACAGGAGTGTATACTTCGGAATCAGATATTGTAGAAACAGCTACACAATACCTTGTTAAGAAAAATGGAGTAGAGTCTGTTTTTCTCCTTGTAAATGAATGGCAAGGAGAGTTGGAACGGGATAACTTTAAAATTGGAATCTATAAAAACAAAGGCGCAGACAGAGGGGTTCACATCCGGTACGGAAAGAATATCATCGGTATCAGTGAAAAACTTAATTGCGATAATGTGGCGACCTGGATATATCCCGTTGGCATGGATGGGATCACATTGCCGGAAAAATACCTCTTAAATCCACAATGGCAGGACTCTGATTATCCTGACTTTGCCCTTGTTAAAATTGTAGAGTTCAGAGAGGCAAACAGTGAAGGATTGCTGCGATTGGAAGCACAAAAGTATCTGGATGCCCATGCAATTCCAGAAGTAAATTACAAGGTTGACTTTATTTTGCTTGGGCAGACCGAGGAGTATAAAAATTATAAAGTGCTTGAGCATGTCGAAGTAGGCGATATTGTAACGGTGAAGCATAGTATCCTCGGCATTGATATTAAAGTTAAGGTCATAAGTCTTGAGAAAGACATCTTAAGTGCAAAGAATACGAAAGTCGAACTTGGACAGCCCCTGAGTACACTCGGTCAGTATTTTGCTGAAATCTCAAGAAATAGTGAAGTATTGGCTAGCACTATCTCTCAAGCATTAAGTTCAATGTTGTATTTTACAAATCCAAGTACAATTATTGTTGGGGCAGCTGATAGAGAAGTAATTTATATGCCTATTGGTACCGTACGAAATACTAATATAATGTCTTATCTAATATTAAGCGTGCATGCGACTTCTGTTTCTACTTTAACTGTTAAGTATAGCCTTGATAACAGCATCATTCCAACAAATTTGAAACAAAAATTGCAGATTGGAGATAACTTAATAGCTATACCTATGGCATTAGT
>DUNS01000080.1 GCA_012839235.1 Clostridiales bacterium | reverse complement strand
GTTTATTTAGTTAAATATGTCAATTATATATGTATATAGTAAAAAACTCCTAGTAATCATCATTTTTATAATTTTTAGGTGTATTAAATAATAATGTTTATTTATTAGTAATTATGTGGCATAATGAGAATGAGTCTTAATTAAAAATGGATGGTTTTATTCCATTTCCCTTGTCGAAATAATTGTATATAATTTATTATTAGAAATATAGGAGGTTTTATTTATGAATAATGTTTATGAAATATCACCACAAATTTATTGGGTAGGTGGAAATGATAGACGAATTGAACGTTTTGAAAATATGTTTCCTCTTCCAAACGGAGTAGCTTATAACTCTTATCTCATTACAGATGAGAAAACAGCTTTATTAGACACTGTCGACGCTTCTATTAGTGGGTTATATCTTGAGAATATTACCCATGTGCTAGGTAATAGATCCCTAGATTATCTTGTTATAAACCACATGGAGCCCGATCACTGTGCTAATATAGAAGAAATTGTTAGACGTTATCCAGATGTTAAAGTAATTGGTAATAAGAAAACATTTCAGTTCTTTAAGCAGTATTATAGTCTTGATATATCTTCAAATTGCCTAGAGGTAAAGGACCAAGAAGAAATATCCCTTGGCAAACACACTTTGCGTTTCTACATGGCACCTATGGTCCATTGGCCAGAAGTAATGATGACTTATGAAATATCCAAGGGAATTCTATTCTCTGCCGACGCCTTTGGTTCATTCGGTGCAATTTCAGGCAATCTTTTTGCTGATGAAGTTGAATACGATAGTTATTTCCTTGATGAAGCAAGACGTTATTATACAAACATTGTAGGCCGCTTCGGCAGACAGGTTCAAGCAGTACTTAAAAAATTCGCTGATCTGCCTATTAATATGATTTGTTCCTTGCATGGCTTGATATGGCGAGGGGATAAGATATCATATATTCTAGAAAAATATGATAAATGGAGCAGCTACCAACCGGAGAAGAAGGGTGTAGTTCTTGCCTATGGCTCCATGTACGGTAATACTGAAAATGTAGTCAATGCCTTAGCAATAAAGCTGGCGAAGAAGGGAATTAAGGATATCCGAGTATATGATGTATCTAAGACACATCCTTCCTATATTATAAGTGACATATTCAAATATAGTAATGTGGTATTGGCATCATCTACCTACAATTTACAGATATACTTCCCAATGGATGCCCTTCTTAAAGAGCTGGCTGTCCTTAATGTAAGCAATCGCAAGGTATCCCTAATCGGCAATCACACTTGGGCTTCCGCAGCACTAAAAGGTATGACAGAGATTGTTAATTCAATGGATAACTTTGAGATTGTTGGTACACCGATTGATATTAAATCAACACTTAGAGATGAGATGGTTTTAGATGAATTGGCTGAAGCAATTTATCAATCCCTATAATTACAAATTAAAGAGGACTAACCTATATTAGTCAAAAACAATATAAAAAGCCCCTAGATTAGACCAAAAATTTAATCTAGGGGTTTCTTTGTCTAGGCCAACTTTCAATTCTCTCTGTTCTAAATTCAGCTAAGGGTTTTCATCAAAGGAAACATTATTGACTCCCGTATATTATCCTTTCCTGTTAATACTTGAAATACTCTATCAATTCCCATTCCCCAACCTGAAATAGGTGGCATTCCATATTCCATAGCTGTAATATAATCTTCATCCATCATCATTGCTTCTTGGTCACCATTTGCTTTGCAACGGGCTTGCTCTATGAGTCGCTCTTTTTGTTCCAGTGGGTCAACTAATTCAGAGTATGCATTAATTATCTCTGCTCCATTAATAATTAGCTGGAATCTATCAGCAACTTTC
>DUNS01000079.1 GCA_012839235.1 Clostridiales bacterium | reverse complement strand
CAGGTATCCCTAACTAAAGAGCTAATACCTAATATACCAGAAACAATGTCTGTAGATAGAGCAATTGATAACTATCTAAATAAGGCGAGATTATACCTTTCCTATATCCCTGAATTAGAAACAGAAGACTTATATTCATATATTAATGAAAATTTAGGTAACGAATCTGTGGTACATTTTGATGTCAATAAAAATAGTGATGAAGTAATCGCTAACGAGTATAATAGAAACTATTTCAATTATCTTGGTTATATAATTCTTGGTTGCTTTATTACTGGTGTTAGTACTGTAATGCTTTCTTTTCACAATAAAGAGATAAGAAAGCGACAGAATGCATCTCCAATGTCTACAAGAAATATGAATATACAATTAATATTAGCTAATATGGTTTTTGTTCTTGTATATCTATCCATCTTTATTGTGGCAGGTTATATAACTAATCCATATAGAATGATAAATCATAATGGGATTTTATTTATCATTAATTCAGTGATATATACACTAACTGCTTTAAGCATCAGCTACCTAATTGGTATAACTGTTGTGAGTAAAAATGCAGTTTCAGCCCTATCAACAGTAGTATCCTTAGGCTTTGCCTTCTTAAGTGGAGTGTTTGTGCCTCAAGAGCTTCTTGGTAAGGCAGTACAGAAGGTTTCAAGTTTTACACCAACTTATTGGTATGTAAAGGCTAATGATTCCATAGCTACATTAAATGAATTAAATTGGGATAATGGAGTAGGGATTTTTACCGATATGGCTATTGAACTAGGATTTGCTCTTGTGATTTTTTCAATAATTTTAGTTGTTAATAAGGGTAAAAGGCAGCAAGTATAAAATCTCCTTCTGTGTATAAATCCATTTATCAGTGGGATACTAACCAAGTAAAATGAAAAAAATATAGGAGGAGTATCCATGAGAAGAAAATTGAGTCTATTATTAGCTCTATGTTGTTTATCAGTCCTTGTACTAAGCGCATGTACAACGGATGATAATGATCGTAATAATGGTACTAATAAAAACGGTACAACTAATAACGATACAACAAATAATGGAACTAATAATAATGATACTACTAACGGTACCAACAATAACGGCACAACAAACAACGGTACTACTAATGGCACAACTAATGGAACAAACGGAACCACCAATAATGGTACAACCAATGGAACTAATGGCACTACTAATGGTACAACCAATGGAACTAATGGTACAACCGGTGGAGGTACAACCAATGGAGGTAATGGAGGTGCTGCTGGTACACAATAAAGAAAATGCAGGGTCATCCCTGCATTTTCTTTACATCATATTATTTATTGTTTTATATGATTACTGGTATTATTACAATCCTTACAAATGGCTGTAATCTGAATCTGATGATCTTTTATTATAAACCCTTCCTTTTCTATAGCATTTTCTATATCATGAAGTGGGCAGGAAGGTAAGTCAAATGTTTTTTTACAGTCTTCACATATTACAAAATGTCTATGCTCATGTCTGTCCGCTCTAATAAGATAAAATATCTCGTTGTCGTTCAAGTAGTACTTATCAATCAATTCTTGATTAAACAAGTTGTCAATATTTCGATAAATTGTGGACTTGGCAATTCTAGGTAGATGCTTCACTACCTTAGTATATATTTCATTAATGGACATGGGCCGATGGGCTTCTTTTAATATGGTCAAAATTAATTGTTTTTGCTTTGTATTTCTATGATTTTCCATAATAAAAACCATACCTTTCTTCGTAACCTGCAAACTTTGGGCCGTAGGCACAAATTTGCGATTGAAAAATCTTTGATTTTTCAATCTAGTTCCTT
>DUNS01000008.1 GCA_012839235.1 Clostridiales bacterium | reverse complement strand
TATGGTATACATATCAACAGTTGCTACTTTCTTGTCAGCATCAAATTCAACTTTCTTAACAAGTTCTTTTACCTTAGCTTCGCCAACCATCTGATAAACTTCAAGCTTATCTTTTGCATCAGCAACAGCAGAGTTAAATGTTACCTTGAAAGTATCTAAGTCAACCTGCTTAGCGTCTACCATACCACCAGATACAGTAACTTTTTCGCTTACAGTAGCAGTTACTAAATCACTATCCTTGCTTGCTAACCACTCAGTGTACTTAGCTTTAGACTGGAAGGAATTAGCTGTGATTGTATACTCGCCAGCTTCACTAGCTACGAATACACCCTTGTCATTAATTGTTGCAGTAGCAGGGCTAACTTCCCATCTAGTGATACCAGATGTCTTCTTGGAAGATCCTGACTCTGTAACATAACTTCTATTGAAGTCATACTCTTGACCTACAGAAAGTACAGCTTCTGGAAGGTTAGAGATTTTAACTGTTTCGATGTTGTCTCTTACAGTAACTTTAGCTGTAAGTTTCTCTAATTCTTGACCATCTTTATCTGAGATAACTACGGTTACTTTAGTAGAACCAACACCTGTTGCTGTAGTAACACCATTCTTAGCATTTACTTTAGCAACATCCTGGTTAGCTGAAGTCCATTCGTACTTCCAGCCCTTACCCTTGTTCTTAATGTTGAAATTGAATTCGTTTGTTCCCTCTTCAACTCTACCAAGATGTAAATACTTTTTAGTAGAATTAAGTTTAGGACCACCAGCAGCAAGAGCGCCGGACGCAGGAGCAAGAGTAGTCAATACCATTGCTGATGCAAGAACGAAAGACAACTTCTTAAAGAAATTTCTCTTCATATTCTTACTTCCTCCTTAAAATATATGGTTTAGTATTATACTTTGCGTATCACTATTGCTTTCATACGGTTATAAACCCCTATAATATGCAAAAGTAACGCGTAATATAATCTTTCCAACACAAGTAGATTATAGCAACAAAGGAAATAAAGGTCAAGTCTTTTTAAACCCTAAATTGGATATTTTACCATTCCTTCTAATCTCTCTTAATTGTGCAATCTCATGGTTGGTTGATTACTTTTTAGTCAACGTACCTCTAATGTTAACCATCCACACTCATTACCCCATAAAGCTTCTGGATGGCAGATGTAGAATAGGATGTGACTTCATCTGCTACAGTTTCTCAAGGGGTAATTCCTGTATCGTTGCATTGACTATGCTATAATAATGAACTTTGTATGTGTCAAATTTATGTCAGGCATTTGTCACAATTAGATTATTTTTAAATATTCTTTAATATTATCTTCCATTTCATCTACTTTACATGTAATTTTATGAAGAACTGGTGCAGAATGTATCTCCTCCACTGCTTTTGGTATGTCTACACCAGATAAATCCTTCAACATAAGAGCTTGATCGTAGTCTTCAGCTGGTACACTATCAGATTGAATTGCTTCTAATACACTATCTGCAAATTTATATGGACTAGCAGTAGATACTATAACTGTTTTTGTCTTGTCCCCTGTTTCTTTCATATAGTTATTATAAACGGTGGTGGCTACTGCTGTATGGGTATCTAATACATACTTATCCTCATTATAAACTCTATGAATTGTTTCCTTTGCTTCATTCGAATCAGCCCAACCTCCAATAAAGCCAGCAAGATTATCCTTCATACTATCACTTATCTCGTAAGCTCCCTCTGAGCTAAGAGCTTCCATCAGTTCCCTTGTTATAGAAGAATCACAGTCAGCAATCTGATATATCAATCTTTCGAGGTTACTTGATATCAGAATATCCATAGAGGGTGAAGTAGTTAAAACAAATTCCCTGTTCTTATCATATCTTCCAGTCTCAAAGAAATCATAGAGTACCTTATTCTCATTGGAAGCACAGATCAACTTATCAATTGGCAGCCCCATCCTTTTCCCATAGTAGGCAGCAAGGATATTACCGAAGTTACCTGTAGGAACCACAAAATTAATCTTCTCACCATTTTTTATTACACCATTTTTATATAGATTAGCATAGGCATAGACATAGTACACCACTTGAGGTATCAGCCTACCTATGTTGATAGAGTTAGCTGATGAGAAACGGTATCCTCTCTCCTTCATCTCCTTGGCAAGATCCTTATTATTGAATATTGCTTTAACTCCTGTCTGGGTATCATCAAAGTTACCTTCAACTGCTATAACCAAGGTATTACTACCCTTTTGGGTCACCATCTGCTTCTTTTGAACAGAACTTACCCCATCCTTTGGATAGAACACAACAATCTTAGTCCCGTCAACATCAGCAAAACCCGAAAGAGCCGCCTTGCCTGTATCACCTGAGGTGGCAGTTAAAATAACAATATCCTCTTTCACTTTATTCTTCTTTGCTGCCGTTGTGAGTAAATGTGGCAAAATAGAAAGCGCCATATCTTTAAATGCTATAGTTGCTCCATGGAATAATTCCAGATAGTAAGAGTCACCGACAGCTTTAATAGGCGCTATATGGGGAGTGTCAAATTTATCATCGTAGGCACGATTAATACAATTTCTAAGCTCCTCTTCAGTATAATCTGTAAAATAAAGCTTCATCACTTCATAAGCTAGGGTAGGATAATCCATCTTAGCTAACTCATCCATTGATTTAGATAATTGTGGTATAGATTCAGGTACATATAGACCCCCATCCGAAGACAAACCTTGTAGAATAGCCTGGGAGGCCACGACTTTGTGTTCCGAGTTTCGAGTGCTCTTATACATTAGATTCATAACAGTTCCACCATCTTTTCTATAATTTTTCTTTTATTTCAAATACCTACAGATTAGGAACACAAATTCTACTAATCTGTATATTAGTGGATATTATATCACGGTTAAACCCTATAGACAAGAACCATATTAACAGTAATTGCTTCCTATAAGCCCCCGCCAGCAGTAATGGGTTATAAATTTTAATCATCTGATAAAATCAAAACTATTTAGCATCATAAAATATAAAATAGGACTAGGAAAAATGTTTCCCATGGTGAGTATTGCATTCGTCGGTACTTAGGTTCTGTTCTTTAGAACCTTAGGTACCGCTACGTAATGCACCTAAGTGAGAGCGTCTCACAAATGGGATTATTTTTCCTAGTCCTATCAACATCTTAGAATGCTGAATAGTTTCTACACTTTATCATTTACTTATAGAATTCATGGCCACCATGTTTAAAGAGCCATTTCAAGTTATTGTCAAACCACCTAGCACTACTAACCCTTGCTCTCTTTCTAGCCATAAAAAACAAAGCTCCATCAGAGTAGTCCTCACCTTCAAGGGCAAGCTGTACTGCTTCCTTGGTTTTTTTTGAAACCTTAACAGACCAATAGCGTTTATCGGAGATTGGCGAGAACTGATACTCACCATTAGAGTTTTGAAAGATTACTCCTTCTATAGTATCCGGGAATGCTTTATCCTTTGTCCTGTTAATTATGACATTGGCAACAAGAACCCTTCCCTTCAAATCTTCTCCTCCAGCTTCAGCTTGAACTATTCGCTCCAGCATAGCGATCTCATCCTTGGTGATATTAACCACATAATCTGAGCTAGCCTCTTCAACGACTTCTTCTTTTACTGCAGCATCTTCCATGGCTAAGCTTGTATCTGACTTAATTGAGAAGCTTGAAATCTCATCCTCAGCCACTTCTACTGGCGCCTCCAGATTTTCCTTCTTAGCCAATGCTATTGACCCATCTGATTTATTGGTCTCTGCAACATTGGTAATATCCACTATTATCTGGGACTCCATATAATTGGATATGGCGGGATAATGGATATAAAGCTCTTCAATCTTTTCGATAGGCTCATCAGTCTCATCTAAAGATTGGGCCACATAGGTTATACCGGTATCACTAATGGTATTAATATTCTCATTAGCAATTAAGTTTTCCGTTGATTCATCGGTTATGTCATTTACCCCTGCTGCAGTCTTCGGTGTTTTATATAATACATCCGATCCGATAAACAGCAGAAAGATAGATAACAGATATGCAATAGCCACCATGATCATTCCATGGGGGTATTCACGCATCTTCCTCCTTTGAATAAACGTATTTATCATAGACATAATACTTCCTCTTTTCTTGAAATAACAATATTTCACAATTTTTCACAAGGGCAATATCCATAAAATGGAAACACCCTTACGGTAATTGAATTATAATCATGGGATTTTATTCGTGTCAATAAGTTTAGGCCATTTTCGTTATTTAGTCGAAGACTAAAATTACTTAATTTTCCTTTAATAGTTATATGAAACAAATTTATTCCAGTCAAAACATCCTTCTTTAACTATTTTGCACAATCAAATTTTAACATTTATTTAATACTTTATTAATCATTTTGTGAGTATTTTATATAATTTATACATATTCTACACCATTAGTACACATTTCTATGTTGGTTTTGATTATTCTACTCTAATATCACTTAACATTTTCTTAATATTTGCAATTAATTACCTTTTTATTCCTCCATATATAATTAACCATTATTGTAATTTTATACCGAGTTTGATATATTCATTCTAAGGAGGCGAGCTAATGTTACCCGGAGTATATTCAGCTAAAAGAAAAGATGGTACCATATATTACCGTTCATCAATAACCTATAAGAACAAGCATATTAGCTTAGGAAGTTATGAGTATGAGGAAGAGGCTCATCAGGCTTATATATTAGCAGGAGAAGTATTAGCAGACTCTAATACATATACAATAGAAGATTATCCAGAAAAATCCATTCTTGATTTTAGTAAGTGGGTAACATTGATTAACTACCGTGATAACGGGATTTATATCAAGACCCCCATCTATCTCAAGAAAAAGTTCTTTCTATATTATATAGACATGAATACCCCCTTGACCTTTGACATCGATGACTTGTTCTATTATTCGACTCGCAAGATTATGAAGCGGGGTGGACATTTATTTGTTGCAGAGTATGGGATGCAGGTTAATATCCTTTCTAGATATGGAATTAAGAATTATGGAGTCCCAGGTCGTGACTATAGATTCATTAACGGAGACGACAGTGATTACTCCTATAATAATATTGAGATTATCAATAAATACTATGGAGTTACAAGATTTAACACCAAAGGGCAGACAAGATACCTTACTAAAGTTCATGTTAACGGATACTATATAATAGGAAGATATGATACAGAGATAGAAGCTGCTATTGCTTATAATAAAGCAACTCTACTTTTAACCAATAAAGGATTGCTTAAAGACTTTCCGAAGAATTATATAGATGAGATTGATGAGATTACTTACGCATCAATGTTTCAAAAGGTAAGAATCTCCAAGAAGTTTATTGAATATGTCAACTCACTGAATATTGACTGACAACACATACTATTGAACATAGTATTTCCTACATAAATGTTAATAATGTTTTAAATTTTAAAAAACATATATCAATTTCTAAAAAATCTGTTATAATAAAAGTATATTTTTCTTCTTCCATTTCATATTTTAGTAAGTTGAAGCCATTGTTAGACTTTTATAAGCATGCTGATACGGCCGTAATGTATCCGCTTGTTAAAGTTTATCAATGGCTCAATTTTTAAGGTAAACTGTAAATACAGTTCCATTGGAATCACTTTTAGCAACAAGTGTCCCTCCATGAATGGAAATTATCCTATCGGCGATAGCAAGCCCTAAGCCACTACCTCCTGTCTCACTAGATCTTGAAGTTTCTACACGATAGAATTTTTGAAATATCTTCTTTAAATCTGCCTCCGGTATAACATCACCATAATTAATAATTGATATGACTATACAACCCTCTTGCTTATCAAGATTAATACTAATATATCTACCTGATTTCCCATAGGTAATTGCATTACTAATAAGATTGGCAAGGGCTCTTGCTAGTAAATCTCCATCTACATTTATCACCGCAGCCTCAACACTGGTTTGAAATGAATATTCCAGCTTATAGTCTTGAAATCTAGGATAGAATTCATCTAGAAGCTGGTTTATTAATTTAACCAGATCAACTTCTCTCATTACTGGCTGCACCTCGCCAAAGTCAAACTTTGTATAGGTGAATAAGTCCTCTATAAGATTTTCTAACCGTAAGGATTTATTATAGGCTATCTCTACATATTTCACCTGAGTTTCAGGAGATAATTCCTTTGTCGAAACCAAATCCAGATATCCGATAATTGATGTCAGAGGTGTTCGCAGGTCGTGGGCAACACTGGTAATAAGCTCATTTTTTGCATTTTCAGATTTACGCTCATTTTCCATAATATTATTAATATTATCAGCCATCTCATTGAGCTTATCAGCAATAATGGCAAATTCATCTTCATTTTTGATAATAACTCTATGACTAAAGTTCCCTTGGGAAATCTCATTAATACCTTCTACTATTCTACCCATATATATAACAAATTTCTTTGTAAGTATTAAAAAATATGTTATAAAGAGTATAATTGCCGCAGATCCAGAAATCACGGAAAGTACAGTAAATGAAGCTGTTGACAAAGTTTTTCCTTCTTCTCTAAAAAAGAACAAATATACTCCCACATATACTACAGCAACTGATAGCAGGGTATATATAAGACTAATAAGACTATATAAGACTATTTCAAAGCGAAAGCTTCTAAAGACATTATTCTTCAATCTTATATCCAACTCCCCATACAGTTTTTATTATTTTTGAATTTCTAGGATCCATCTCAATCTTTTCCCTAATTCTTCTAATATGTACCATAACAGTATTATTGGCCTCGTACATTCTTTCCTTCCACACTCTTTCAAATATCTCATCAGTAGAGAATACCCTTCCAACTTTACTTGCCAACAGGTATAGGATATCAAATTCTATAGGAGTAAGCTTTACTTCCTTACCATAGGCAATAACCTTATGAATTTCTTTGTTAATGGTAAGGTGAGAAAGAACTATTTCTTTATCCATATCACCATTAAGTGAATTGGGATTAAACTCTGTATATCTTCTAATCTGCGACTTGACTCTGGCTGTCAGCTCCAAAGGATTAAAAGGTTTTATAACATAATCATCTGCTCCTGCACCAAGTCCAACTATTTTATCTAAGTCTGCAGATTTAGCGCTAAGAATAATAATGGGAATAGTACTTTTCTCTCTTATCTTCTTACACATTGTAAGGCCATCCATCTCTGGCATCATAATATCAAGAATTACCAGTTTAATATCTTTTGATTGAAGTATATGAAGCCCTTCTATGGCACTATTTGTTTTATGTACCTCATAACCCTCACTGACCAGATGAATTTCTACCAAGTCTGCGATCTCTCTATCGTCATCTACAACTAGAACTCCCTCGCCTATCATTATTATCACCTCATTATCTTCCGGTAAAAACCAAATATTGTTATTATTTTATCATACTGTTGTTCTTATGTCATTAAGATAATTAGAATTAGTTTCTTCCTATTATAATATGAATCCTTTACATCATAAAACAAGTTCACTTATTATCTATTAGACGACACATACTTCAAAAATTATCCATAGATATTTTTCTCATGTCGTGTTACAATACTAGCTGTGAGTAACACGGATGGTCGCACTTAACAAGTGAGGAAAGTCCGGGCTTCATAGGG
Source organism: Clostridiales bacterium (assembly GCA_012839235.1). Classification (GTDB taxonomy): domain Bacteria; phylum Bacillota; class Clostridia; order Lachnospirales; family Lachnospiraceae; genus Mobilitalea. Next base: position 10,262 of record DUNS01000008.1, on the reverse strand, counting down.
CAGGGTGCCGGATAACGTCCGGTGGAGGCGACTCCAAGGCTAGTGCAACAGAAATATACCGCCGGTGCTAGCATCGGTAAGGATGGAAAGGTGGCTTAAGAGACCACCGCCCTTCTGGTAACAGAAGGGGCAGATGTAAACCCCACTCGAAGCAAGACCTAACAGAAGCGATACGGTAGCCCGCCGTGCTTCGGGTTGGTCGCGGAGTAATGGCGAAAGCTTTTGCTCGAGCTTTATGGTAACATAAAGTCTAGATAGATGACCATTCAAGACATAACCCGGCTTATAGTGTTGCTCACACCTTGAAACAGCTTCCGCCAATGAATTCCTTTAGGATGGAGTTCTTTGGCACAGCTTCACCAGGTGCACCGATAAAATAATCTAAGAATTTCAATAATCTTTTAGCTTCTATATATTCTTTACTATTCCGATCAACTCCAAATAATATAGGTTCTGCATATTGCTTAAGGATCGCCAATTCATATAATAAGGCAGAGTTAAACATAACATCTACCTCCTCTTGAAATGGGAAAATATTCTCCTCTTCCCCTCTTCGTACTGAAGGCCACATAGCTATAGTTGCCTGTGCAGAAGTCCCTCTTGTTCTTGCATCTCTTACCATTCGCCTTAGAAGTCTTCCGTCAGTAGTAGGAATCCTATTATGCTCATCAATATTAAGCTGAGTTAAAGCACTTATATATATCTTATATTTGCTATCCCTAGGTAGGGAGTATGAAAGAGCATCATTTAATCCATGGATACCTTCGATAACCAAGATATCTCCTTTACCCAATTTGAGATAGTTACCCTTGTACTCTCTTCTTCCGGTAAGGAAGTTATAATGAGGGATTTCCACCTCTTTACCCTTCATCAAATCAGTCATATCCTTATTAAACTGTTCGATATCTATAGAATATAAACTTTCAAAATTATAATTGCCATGCTCATCCTTAGGGGACTTTTCCCTGTCTACAAAATAGTTATCTACGGCAATTGGATGAGGCTTCATCCCATTAGCTGTTAATTGAATGGAAAGCCTATGGGAAAATGTGGTCTTTCCTGAGGATGATGGCCCAGCTATCATAACAAACTTCTTATTCTTAGCCTTGGCGATATCCTCTGCTATTTCACCAATCTTCTTCTCTTGCAAGGCCTCCTGAACTAAGATAAGATCACTTAACTTATCTGCAGCAATAAGATCATTAAGGGTACCAACATTAGGTACTTCCATCATCTCACTCCACTCATTGGCTTCCTTAAGTGTTCTAAATAATTTGGGCTGAGGCTTAAATTCCTTGACAAGAGTCGGCTCATTCTTCTTAGGTAGAATCAATAAGAAACCATCATCATAAATCATCAAATCAAAATATTGCAGCATCCCTGTACTTGGGGGCATATAGCCATAATAATAGTCTTCAAATCCATCAAGATTATAGATGTTAGCCTTAGAAACTCTACGATAACGAAATAGTCTTTCCTTATCATACATCTTGTATTGGCGAAATAGTTCGATAGCATCATCGGTTCCGATGCTTCTCTTTACAAAGGGAATATCTCTCTGAACCAAATCCTTCATTCTATTCTTAATTGCTTCCATATGCTCTGCTGTTAATTTAACACTTCCATGATAATCACAATAAAGAGCATTGCCTACCGAATATTCTATTGCTACCTTTTCAATGTTCTCAGTTCCTATCTCTGAGTAAAATGCCTTAAGCATTACTAGTATCATCCCTCGGATATAGGTTTTGTGCCCTGCATCATCAGCTGTAGTAACAAAGCTGATTTTACAATCACGATTAACTGTTTTGAACAATTCTCTAAGCTTCTTATCAACAAAAGCCAGAATTATATCATGGGCATAGTCCTTTTGAAAATCTTTGCTTATCTCTAAAAGAGTAATATTCTTAGGGTATTCATGGATAGTATTATTGATCTGTACCTTTATTGTTTCATTCATGAGCTTTCCTCTCCTTCATATAAAATGTATATTAAGATTAATCATTCATAGTACTTCAGGGCCTTATCTATATGTTCTAATTTCTGAATAATCTCTTTCCGTCTTTCTAAAGCATCAGTTTTTAGATTATCCTTTAGTTTGGAAATTATTCTATTACATTTATTTCTTTCCTTATGAAGAAAGGTTTTAAGAATCGAGTTTTTACTTTCAAGAAGCATTCTACCATAGTATTCATGCTCTATATTAGCTAATTCGTATAAACCTTCATTTACTGCACTATTAGGTACCGCCTTCATCATTACGTAATATTTCCCATCTTCCATAACCATGTTTTCTCCTATTATAGAATAGCTTATATGGGACAAGTACCTTCTCACTACATCAATGTCCGATTGTGGCTGTAAAACTAATTCCTTTACAGATTTAGTAATATCTATGTCCCTGGATAATATTTCTACTGTTAGCCTTCCACCAATTCCTGCCATCAGCACTGTATCTACCTCACTAATTTCCAATTTCTCTAATCCATCGGATCTTCGGGTTTTTATCTGATCTTGGCAACCATATTTAATTATATTATTATCAGCCCGCTTAAGAGGGCCTTCATTCACATCCATAGCAAGAACATAAGGTGAATTCTTATGTTTTACAAGGTAGATTGACATATATGCATGGTCACAGCCCACATCAGCAACCCTATTACCAGAAGTTACAAGGTCAGCTACTGCCTGCAAACGTTTTGAAAGTTCCATTAAATCTCTCCGTTTATTAGTTAATTATAAAATTCTCATATTAGAAGCAGATTAAAAATTCAAAAGTCCTCGACTTTCGAACTCACCTTACACTTATCCTTGCTATTCATATCATTTTATTGTGACATAAAAAGATATGTCACATAAATTATTCTGTATAGCACGGACTAATCTGTCTATTAGTGAACATTGTATCATATACCTTGGTATAAAAAAAGGACAAAGAAGGGCTTAACTTCCTTGTCCGTTATGATATGCTTGGGGCTTCAAAAGATCTGCGCAATAATGTACGTCGGCGATATGCATAAAGTAAAAGAACGAATACGCCTATGAAATGTATTAGATATTCTTTTAGCTTTTTGCAAATTGCCATTACCACAACACTAAGCAGGGCTTTTGAGGCCCTAATCATGATATCTTTAATCCAGATAATCCTTAAGCTTCCTACTACGGCTTGGATGCCTTAGCTTACGAAGTGCTTTAGCCTCAATCTGTCGTATTCTCTCTCTAGTAACATTAAATTCCTTACCCACTTCCTCAAGTGTACGAGCTCGTCCATCATCTAAGCCAAATCTTAGACGGAGTACCTTCTGTTCTCTATCTGTTAATGTTCCCAGAACATCAACTAACTGCTCCTTTAATAAGGTGAATGCTGCTGCCTCAGCTGGAACTGGTACATTATCATCTTGAATAAAGTCACCAAGATGGCTATCCTCCTCTTCACCTATTGGAGTTTCTAAGGATACTGGCTCCTGGGATATCTTCTGTATTTCTCTAACTCTTTCAACAGGAATACCCATTTCTTCAGATATTTCCTCAGGTGTTGGTTCCCTTCCAAGCTCCTGTAATAGCTGTCTTTGTACTCTAGTTAATTTATTAATAGTTTCAACCATATGAACTGGTATACGAATTGTTCTAGCTTGATCAGCAATTGCCCTTGTTATAGCCTGACGAATCCACCATGTTGCATAGGTGGAAAACTTAAAACCCTTACGGAAATCAAACTTTTCAACGGCTTTAATCAATCCAAGATTACCCTCCTGAATTAAGTCAAGAAATAACATACCACGTCCTACATAACGCTTTGCAATACTAACAACAAGACGAAGATTGGCTTCTGCTAGTCGCTTCTTGGCAAATTCATCCCCTTGCTCCATTCTTTTTGCCAGTTCAACTTCCTCATCTGCCGTTAGTAAAGGAACCTTACCAATTTCCTTAAGATACATGCGGACAGGGTCTTCAATATTGACCCCTTCAGGAACCGTCAAATCAATTACGGTAGCTTCATCTTCTTCCTCATCAATAGGTATGTCCTCATCATCTTTGTCATCCTCTGTGAAACGAAGAACGTCTACATTGTTTTTTTCTAAATAATCATATATTTTTTCAATTCGCTTAGGGTCTAATTCCAAATCTGCAAGAAAGTCATTAACTTCCTGATATTCAAGGACCTTTTTCTTCTTCTCTGCATAAACTAATAATTCTTTAAGTTTTTCTGTAAATTTAGATATATTATCGTCCATTGATAATCCTTCCTTCTTAAACTTCATTTATATTTTAACCATCCCCGGATGAAATATGCAATATTTGCTAATCCTAGGCATTTCATGATAAAAAGAGCCCTCTTACAATTTTAAGTTGAAATTATGCTTATTAAGCTGAGCCTTTTTCAAAATAATCTGCTGTAGCAAAGCAGTGTCATTAACTTCAATTGCTTTTTCACTCTGCTTGTCCAAACTATATTCCTTTAATCTTAATAGAGTATCACTTAAAGCCTTACTTAAATCAGACTTGTCCATCTCCCCTTTAATACTAGCTGAAAACAGGGCCGCCACTTCACTCTGTTCTTCCTTGCTTTCAAAATGGTTAATGATTTTAGCAGGAATAACTTGGTTTTCTTTGACAAACTGATCAAATACTAAGACTGCCACATCCTTACATATACCTTCTGTAAAGTCCTCCGGTCCAATGATGTCTTTAATCTTATGGAATAAAGAATTATCCTCTATTAGCCATGTAAGCAGAAGTTTCTGGGATTTGATAATTCCATCCTCTTTGCCTTTAGCTCCAGGGCCAGTTTTTCTAGGTTTCTCGCCCGTATTATAACTACTACCTATCATCTGTGAACCTCTTCTGTTAACAAGCCTTTGAAGTTGTTCAACATCAATCATATAATTTTTAGCAATAGCATCAATATAGAAGTTCCTCTCCAACTCTTCTCTAAAAGCCAGAAGCTTCTTAGCGACCTCATTAAAAAATCGCGTCTTCTGCTCTGGATCCGACATATCATATTGACTCTGCAAGACATCAACCTCAAAGAAAAAGCTGTTCTGAGCTTCATCAATTCTCTTTTGATACTCCTCGGGACCCATTGCTTTTATAAAATCATCGGGATCCTTATAAGGTTTCATATTAACCACCTTAACTGCAAGGCCAGCATCCTTTAATATAGGAATTGCCCTTAGGGTTGCTTGAATTCCAGCCCCGTCACTGTCAAATGTCAGCAAGGCCTCAGAAGTGTATCTCTTCATTAAGTTTCCATGGGAACTTGTATAAGCCGTTCCAAGTGCAGCTACTGCATTGTTGAAACCTGCTTGGTGAAGTGCAATAACGTCCATATAGCCTTCACAAACTAGCAAGGAATTTTTTCGGCTGCTTTTGGCAATATTTAAGCCGTAGAGTATTCTACTCTTGTCGAATATCATTGTTTCTGGTGAATTCAGATACTTAGGCATACCATCACCCATAACCCTTCCACCAAAACCTACTACTCTATGATTAGCATCCATAATTGGAAACATTACTCGATTCCAAAACTTGTCATTAGCACCATATTTCTCATTGAAGGTAACAAGCCCAGATTGCTTAAGAAGTTCATCACTATATCCTTGCTTCTTCAAATATTGGTATAAATCATCTCTGTACTTATTGGAATAACCAAGCCCAAACTGCTTAATTAAATCCTCAGACAGACCTCGTCCTATTAAGTAGTTGTATGCAGCTTGTCCCCTATCTGATTTTAACTGATAATAGAAATACTTGGCTGCCTCCTTATTAACTTCCAAAAGCCTTGTTCTAAGGTCAGCCTTTTCCCTAGCCTCCTTAGAATATTCCTCTTCAGGCAACTGCACTCCAACCCTGTCAGCAAGCTGCTTCAGAGCTTCTACAAAAGTATAATTCTCATATTCCATAATAAATGTAAATACATTACCACCTACACCGCAGCCAAAGCAGTGATACATTTGCTTTGATGGACTTACGGAAAATGAAGGGGTTTTTTCATTATGAAATGGGCATAGCCCCATATGGTTATTACCTTTTTTCTGCAACTTTATGTAGGAGCCAATTACTGAGACTATATCATTTCTATTTCTAACTTCTTCAACTAACTCCTCAGGATAATACAAACATACTACCTCCTAATCCAATTCACTAGTCACGAATCAATATACATCCCAAGCTTCTGGAATCATAAGTTCTTTAAACTTTGCCACTGCGAACCTATCCGTCATTCCCGCTATGTAATCAACTACCGCCACATAAGGAGGTTCATCATTCTTTGATCCCTTCTCAATATATTCTTCTGGTAATTGGTCAATATGCTCTAAATAGTATTTATACAATTCTATAACTAAACGCTCTGCCTGTTCTTCCTGTCCCTTAGCCTTTCGATTAAAATACACGCTTTGGAACATAAATTCTCGCAGATATTTCATAGCGGCCTCTATATCTGGAGACATAATAATATCATTCTTATCTCGACTATTAGTTATGATATCATGAACTAGGGTGTCCAGTCTTTTACCTAAGCTATTACCCAGTACATCTGTATATTCCTTAGGTATATCATCTTCACTTATAATCTGGCCCCTTATAGCATCATCAATATCATGATTAACATAGGCAATTTTATCACATAATCTAACTATCTTCCCTTCCAATGTTGAAGGATTTCCTGAGGTTTGATGGCCAGCTATTCCATCTCGAACCTCCTTGGAAAGATTAAGACCCTTCCCATGATTTTCGATGCATTCCACAACTCGTAAGCTTTGTAAATGGTGCTTAAATCCACCAGGAACTATCCTATTAAGTGCCCTTTCACCTGCATGGCCAAATGGTGTATGACCCAAGTCATGACCAAGGGCTATAGCTTCTGTCAAATCTTCATTAAGACGAAGGGCTTTAGCAATGGTTCTGGCAATCTGTGACACCTCTAAGGTATGGGTAAGTCTAGTTCGATAATGATCACCCTCCGGTGCCAAAAAAACCTGAGTTTTGTGTTTTAATCTTCGAAAGGCTTTCGAATGTAATATCCTATCCCTATCTCTTTGATAAATGGGACGGACGTCACATTCCTTTTCCTCATGATCTCTTCCCATTGAGCAGTCAGAAAAAGCAGCATAAGGACTTAAAATCTCATGCTCCCTAATCTCCATACTTCTTCTTATATTCAAGCTTTGTTCCATATACAACCCTCCATGATGCCGCTATGCGGTATCTCAAAAACCCGGAAGAACAAGAAGTTAGCACATCATAAGTGAATTTATGTACTTTAAATTCACTTTGCGAACATTCGCAGTTCTTCTGTGTGAACTTCGTTCACACTACCTCCTTCTGAAACATGGTATTAGTTCTAAGAAACGCAGTTTAATATGTAGATAATATATAGATACGTAAAAATGGGCCTATACTACTAATATTCAACAGAGATATCGGATTTCCTCTTTTTAAATAAAATTATTTCGAATATTTCGATAAAGTAAAAACAGAGAGTAAAAGCCAACAATACATGAAAATTGCTAATTCGCATCTCACTTTGTAGAAATAAAGTAATAGAAAACATATTAAGGTTCGCAACTGTTTTAAGTCGTTGGTACTTGGGTCATGTATTTTATGACCTTATGTACCGTTACGTACTTAAATCAAGCGTAAGCATGCTACGAAGATAATATGTTTTCTGTTACTTTTCTATATATAAAAATGCAAATTAGCAAACAAAATATATTAATGACTTTTACTCTCTGTTTTTATAATTATAATATTTACTTACACTTTCCTTCTATTGGACATCCTGAACAGCTGCTACAACAGGACTTACCCGCTTTCACGTCCTTAGCCTTCTTATAAACAACGAATCCTGTATATCCTAAAATTAATGCTCCAATAATATATGGCACCATATAAATACCTCCTTCACATATTGATGAATCTTTAGGTGGGAAATAATGTCTTTGTTAATTTGCACTTATAAAAATATAAATAAGTAAGATGAAACCTTATTTCAATGAGCAACTGTTTGAAGTCGTTGGTACTTAGAACAGGTTTTTTCTGTTCTTATGTACCACTACGCACTTCAACCAAGTGAAAGCGTGTTGCGAGTGAAATATTTTTCATCTTACGCTTCCATGTGTATATTGTATAAATTAACAAAGTATATCTCGTAATTAAATAAACAAACTTCCTATTTGGTATACTAGGGTTGACATAAGCCAGGCCACTCCAAGTTGAAAGGCTACAGTGAACACTGTCCATTTGGCAGATCTCATCTCCCTTTGAATAACACCGATGGTTGCAGCGCAGGGAATATATAAGAGACAAAAAACCATAAGTGAATATGCATTAAGGGGACCAAAGCCCACACCTGTTAGGATATCTGTAAGGCTGGCCATCCCACTTGCCCCATTGATATTGGCAATTCCAAACAAGACACTAAAGCTTGATACAACAACTTCCTTAGCAGCTATTCCAGCGATAAGGGCAACCACTATCTGCCACATACCAAGTCCTGCAGGCCTCATAACTGGAATAAGAGCCTTACCCATAATTGCTCCAAAGCTCTGGGACATATCTTCTACCATACCACTTGGCCCAAAGTTTAGTACGAACCATACTATAACAGAGGCAGCGAATATGGTCGTACCTGCTTTTGATAGATAATCCCTTACTTTATCCCATACATAAAGGACAATGGTCTGTCCATTAGGTGACTTGTATTCAGGAAGCTCTATAAGAAGATCAGTAGTCTCTTCTTTTTTTGTATTTTTATTCATTACATATGCTACTATAATTGCAACTAGGATACCAATCAGATACATAGAGTAAGCAACTAGCATTGCATTCTTTCCAAAAAACATCTGTGAGAATAGGACATATATAGGAAGTCTAGCACTACAAGACATAAATGGAGTGATTAATATTGTCTTTCTTCTATCCTCCATATTTTCCAGTGATCTTGTAGCCATTATCGCAGGAACTGTACATCCAAAGCCCAAAAGCATAGGTATAAATGCTTTCCCGGATAATCCTACTTTACTCATAATACCTTCCATAACATATGCGACCCTTGCCATATATCCACTATCCTCTAAAAAAGCTAGAGCTAAGAATAATATGAATATATTAGGCAGGAAGGTAAGAATTCCACCGACTCCAGCTATAATTCCATCTACAATCAAGGAGGTCCAGAACTCTCCCGCATTAATTGCAGTTAATAAGCTTGCTGCACTTTCTGTAAATGTTTCTAATCCCCCTTCGAATACCCCTTTGATCATATCACCTATTGTAAATGTCAAAAAGAATATCAGGGCCATAATTCCAAAGAATATTGGAAGTCCTAAATAAGAGTGGGTAAGCCATTTCTCAACTTTATCTGTTCTTTCCGCCTTAACATTCTTGTTTACCAAAACTTCTTCTATAATTTCTTCAATAAAATCGTACTTTTGATTTATTATTTCTTCCTCATAGCTATGGTCCACAATACCCTTTAAATCAATTGGATATTTATCTTGTATATCCTTATCCATCTCTAAGTGTTTTATTGCAGTCCATCTCATATGATCTAAATCGCCGTAGGATTTCCTAAGTAAATTACTAATTTCATCAATCTTATTCTCTATGTTTTCACTATAAACCATTGTATAATCAAGGTGACGTAGATAATTAGGACCATTTTCATGATTTCTTCCATGACCATGACTATGACTGTAACCATGGGCATGCCCTTGTCGGTGGTAATGATGGTGATGCTCCAGGTGAATATCTTTAATTTTATCTTTATGATGGGCAACTGTATGCATCAGAATATCAAGACCTGTTTTCTTCTTGGCTGAAACTGCTATCACAGGAACGCCAAGCATCTCCGGAAGTCTATGAAGATCAATCTCCATTCCCCTCTCTTCTACAATATCCATCATATTCAAAGCAACAACAACTGGGATTTCCAACTCAATTAATTGTAAAGTCAGATACAGATTACGTTCTAGATTAGAAGCATCTACTATATTAATTATAACATCAACATTAGAATCTAATATATATTCTCTACTTAGCTTTTCTTCCATTGAGTAGGAAGTTAAGCTATAAATGCCTGGAAGATCAACTAGACGGAATTTATTATCATGATACTTAAAAACTCCCTCTTTCTTATCAACAGTAACTCCAGGCCAGTTGGCCACTTTCAGGTTTGCGCCTGTATAAGCATTAAACAGGGTGGTTTTACCACTGTTGGGATTACCTACAAAACCCACTTGAAGATTATCGTTCATTATGCC
>DUNS01000078.1 GCA_012839235.1 Clostridiales bacterium | reverse complement strand
GATATATTTTCTAATCCCAGTAAAGGTGAAATACCTAGCTATGATTAGTGGGGGAGTATATATTATTAATATTATTCAAAATATTGTTGCGGGAAATTACTTTGGGATTATTACTATTATAGTATCCATGGCCAATTTCTTGATTTTCTTCTTTGCCACAAGAAATTATAGAAGAATATCCCCAAGAGAATATGAACGTAAAGCCAAGTTTAGAAAACAGATGAAAGCGGGTATGAATTTTGGTCATCATACCAACGCTAATGGACATCATGTTGTTGCCAGACACAAATGCTCTACATGTGGTAAGACAGAGCATGATGATGATCAACTTGAGTTTAGATTTTGTTCCAAATGTGATGGAAATTATGAGTATTGTATGGAGCATTTGTTTACTCATGAGCATGTTAAAAAATAACATAGATTATTAAAGTTAATAGAGATACATGAGAGTGCTTATTATTTATTGGTAATAGGCACTTTTTCATGATATAATGTCCACGTATAAGCAGATTAGTCCAAGAAAGACATGGACATAGTCTGAATTTCATTCAGACACAAGCTTGCTTGAATAAAGGTCATGGATTTTTTGAATAAGAGCAACTGTGAAAAGTTCCTAATCTGCCAATTTATGATATAATGAATAGGTAAAAACTAGATATAAAGAATATAGGATGGTTGTATTGATGAATAAGCAGATAAGACTAATAGACAATGAAATAAGAAAAGGAATAAATCTTGATGTAAACATCCCTAAGATGTTTAATTATATAGCAGATTATTTTTATTGTTATAGTAGTGTTAATCTTACTATGAATTATTATAGCTTTTATGAGTTTTATCTAGATGAGAGCAAAGGCTGGAGTAAGGAAGCTAAGACTATATTAGATTCTGTTAATATGGTTATTAAGAATAATATATTAAAGGATGGACCCATAGACAGAGAGCTTGCTATTAGGGAAATCGATGGGATACGTAATATTGTTTTGAAGCATATGAACCAATTAAGTGCTTATGTTGATATTTTCAATCTATATGAATACGTACTTAACAGAATTGAATATAGATTTAGAGATGCCAGCGAGTTTGATATTGATGATGAGGATTTTGCACGAGATATCTTAAGATATATATTTGATACAGAAGAAAATAATATTATTAATGCAAAGATCTTAGATGTAATTGGTCAATTACCTGTGAGGATGACAAAGCAGAAGTTTTTTGAGCATCTACGGACTAGTTTCAAAAACTACAGAGGGGCTAAGCAATCTTCCTTAAAGACTTATGTCTATATGCTTAGAACCACTGCTATGATTTATCAGGTTGAGGATATGGAAGCTGATTATAAGAAGCTTTGGGATGTAAAAGAGAAATTAACAGGCTTAGATTATAAGGGGATGAATGAAGCTGAATATGAGGCAACAAGAAAAACACTTGATGAAGTAGTTGAGTTTCTGAAGCTTGAGACTCGGATATATTATGATCTGATGGAAATTATCAATCATGTATATGCCTTGATACTTTGCTCCACATATATTGGTGTAGAGGATAATTCAATTAAAATACCCAAGGGTCCGATTAATACTATATTAACAGAGATTAATACTTTATTTGAGCTAAAGAATAGTAAAGAAGTTCCTGTGGATGTTGAGGCCCTTCTAGGAGAGCTAGAAGGAATTCAGGAGGACATATTTTACGAGCTTACGATAGCCAATGAAGCTTTAGAGGAAATGGCTTATAATCATAGAGAACTGGTTAAAAGTCTTATGGTTGAGCCTACTCTTAATACCTTACTTCGGGCTAAGAAACTACAGTCAGACAGTATTTTTATTGATCTAGATGATGAGCTTAATGATAATACTCTAGATGATAATATGATTTTTGCGGAAGCAGACAAGCTAGAAGAAGACTTGACTAAGCTCTTCTCTGAAAGTGATAGAATGATAGTAAGAGGAATTATGGCCAATATTCTTGGAACTATGCCTGTATTCTTTGATACACATACTGAAGTTATGGACTATGTCCGTTATAGCTTGTTAAAATGCAGGGATCCTTATGAGAAAGCAGCTTCCGTTGAAGTAATCAGGCAGATAATGTCCACCTATTAGTGGACTAGTCCGAGGATGTCAGGATGTTTTTGAACTTGCTCGATAAAATGGTATGACTTTCAAGGATAGCACAATTGAGGGTGGTTCCTAATATGCAAATGCATGGTATGACTAAATAAGTTTGTATTATGTATGGAAATTTGTGGTATACTTTTAGGTAATAAATAATATGACTATCAATCTGGGTGAGGAAGATACTATGATACGCTGGTCACCGAAGCTATATGTTGGGGACAAACTGAAAAGTAAATTGGATAAAACAATTAAGTCTATTGATAATCGAAAGGTTACCTATGGAGTTTTTTGTATTACTTTTGCCTCCAATGGGGACAACCTATTTGATATATTAAATGCCAATGAACTTAGATTTCCTTATTATCAAAGAACCGATGTTTATATTCTTGGATTAACAAAGGGGCGAGAAGAGGCATTAGAGATGGTACAGGAATTGCTTATGGAAGTATATCTAAACACTGGTGAGTTCAAGGTAAGAGAATATTTTACATAAGAATAGAAGCATCTGATAGTTGTATATGAATCTCAAAAATAGACTGTAGAGGTAGTTCATGGACACTGTATTATTGATTTTAAAAATAATAGGCATAATAATATTAATATTGCTTGCTGTTCTTTTGTCATTAATTTTACTAGTTCTATTAGTACCTATACGCTATAGAATTAATGGTAGATGGGGCGAAGAGACACAGCTATATGCAAGAGTAAGCTGGTTCTTGCATTTTGTTCATGTATACTTTTCCTTGGAAAAGAGAAAACCTCTTATTCGTATCAGAATATTGGGAATACCTATCTATGACAGTGAAAGACCTGTAAAGGAAAGACCGGTTCGTAGAAAAAAGAATTTAACCATAAATAAAAAGAAAAAAAGTGATTTTCACCATAATAATATTAAAGATGAACTAGAAGATATAGAGAGATTAGAAGATATAGAGAGAGTAGATAATACAGAGAAATCAGTTGAAGCAGAGAAATCAGCCCCTGTGCTTAAGGAAACACCTTATATAAAAGAGACTTCAGAGCCTAAGGGTACGGATGATAGCATAGAGGTTAAGCTAAAGAAAGAAACGATTATTCAAAAGATAATTGCAAGGTTTAAAAGCATTATCACAAAGATAAAGTCATTTTTCAAAAATGTTATAGATAAGATAAAAGGCATCTTCCAATCTATAGCAGAGGCCAAAAGAAAAGGAAAGATGATATTAGACTTTTTAAGTGATGAGATAAATAAAGATGGCTTTAGGTTTGTATATGGCAACATTCGTAAGTTTTTAAAACATATATTGCCAAAAAAAATAAAAGCCAATATAATATATGGTACAGGAGATCCTTGCTCTACAGGACAGATACTAGGAGTAGTAGCTATATTATATAGTATGTATGGTGAAAATGTTACAATAATACCAGATTTTGAAAATCAACGTTTCGAAGGAAATGCTATGGCAAGAGGAAGAATAAGATTAGTTACAATACTTATAATAGTGATTAAGCTTATATTAGATAGACGATTTATACAGCTAAGGGAAAATATGAGATTATTAAAGGAGGCTTTGTGATGGCAGATAATAATTTTAATTCAACAGTAGAATCATTATTCAAGGGAATGGATAGTTTTTTAACGACAAAGACAGTTGTGGGGGATGCAGTTAAGTTCGATGATGGAACAATTATCTTGCCCTTAGTTGAGGTGAGCTTTGGTGTAGGAGCTGGAGCATTTGCAGGAGATGCAAAGAATAATGCTGGTGGTGGTATGGGTGGAAAGATTATACCTAGTTCAGTTTTGGTAATCCAGAATGGTTCGTCTAAGCTTGTTAATATTAAGGACCAGGATAGCATAACGAAGATATTAGATATGGTACCAGATATTATTAATAAATTTACAAAGAAAGATAAGGATAAACAACATAATGATAATGTTGATGAGAATTTAAATTCTAAAGTTGACGAGGCATTGAAACACCAATCAAGTATGACTCGCTATGAATAAGAATAGTTAATTAAATTAACCAGTTATAAATAAGGCTTCTATTAGAGTATTAAGGAAAAAATAGCTTGCATTATGACCTTTATTCTGTTAGAATAGTTTTGTTTGTAGAGTCTGGTGACTCTATATTTTATCTAAGGAGGTGCTTTTGATGGCTAAATGTGCATTATGTGATAAAGGTGCTCACTTTGGAATTGCTGTGAGTCATTCTCATAGAAGATCAAATAAGATGTGGAAACCTAATGTGAAATCTGTCAGGGTTAAAGTTAACGGGGCGGCACGTAAAATGTATGTTTGTACTTCCTGTCTTAGATCCGGAAAAGTAGAACGCGCATAAGAAAAAACGATGGGTGTCAGGGGATCTTGACACCCTCTTTTTTTGTCTATTTGCAGGAAAGCAAAGCAAGCTTGGGCAGGGACACAGTAATCATAGAAGCCCGCCTAGTGTGCTTCTTGCGGATATTAATGTCAGGAGCAAGGACTTGCCATAAAAGCATTAATTACAGAAGAGATTGTAACCAAGTAAGAGACATAATATTATTATACATATGGCAAGGACCCAGCTAGTTATAAATAGCATAATAGTCATGCCTATTGCAATCCAGAATAGAATAAAACCAATCATTCTCTTCAAATTAGTCACTTCCAAACTTTATCATAGTAATATATATTATGCAACTTTGTAAAAGGTTATCTCTATTTAGTTGAAATGGAGATGAAATATGATATGAAATATTAAATCGATATTGTATGGAGAATGAAATAAGGTTATAATAATAGCATATATTTTAATAATTTAGTTGAAACATATAATAGATAGGAGGGCTAATATGAAAGGACGTATGAATACACAATTGGGCGAGATAACGGTTGACAATGACGTACTAGCCAAGTATGCAGGTTCTGCAGCGGTTGAATGCTTCGGTGTTGTTGGAATGGCCTCTGTTAATATGAAGGATGGAATTGTTAAGCTTTTAATGCGTGACAATTTAAGTCATGGTGTCAATGTTACCCTGGAAGATAATAAAATTACAATAGATTTGCATATTATCGTTTCCTATGGCGTTAGTATTTCAGCAGTTGCAGATAATTTAATTAGTAATGTGAAGTATAGTGTTGAGGAATTTTCTGGGCTTGAAGTACAAAAGATTAATATTTATGTTGAAGGTGTAAGAGTTATTGACTAGCCAAGATTCGACAACATTTAAGGAGGAAAAACCAGTGGTTGTTAAAACGATAAATGCAAAGACTCTTAAAAAGATGTTTCTTGCAGGAGCCGCTAGAATAGAAGCTAAAAAAGAATATATCAATGAATTAAATGTATTTCCTGTACCTGATGGAGATACAGGAACTAATATGACCCTAACCATTATGTCGGCTGTTAAGGAACTTAATTCTGCATCCGATTCATCTATGGAAGAGGTTGCCAAAGCTATATCAGGTGGATCTTTACGAGGAGCCAGAGGAAATTCAGGAGTTATATTATCCCAGCTATTTCGTGGTTTCACTAAAGAAATCAAAAATTATGATGAAGTTAATGTAACTATTATGGCTAATGCTTTCCAGAAGGCATCAGAGACAGCTTACCGTGCCGTTATGAAGCCTAAGGAAGGAACTATATTAACTGTTGCTAAGGGAGGGGCAGAAAAGGCCGCTCAGCTAGTTTCTGAAACCGATGATTTGATATATTTCTGCCAAGAGGTTATTGCACATATGGATGAGGTCCTAAAACAAACTCCAGAGCTACTTCCAGTTTTAAAGGAGGCAGGAGTTGTAGATTCAGGTGGACAGGGATTAATAGAAATAGTTAAGGGATGCTACGATGTCTTGCTTGGTAAAGAGGTTTCCTACGCTGATATAACCGCCGAAGACTTAGATCATAAGGATATTAATCTTGATCAGGTTGCCATGGAAGATATCAAGTTTGGTTACTGTACAGAATTTATCATATTGTTAGATAAAAAGTTTGACAAAGCTGCAGAATTATCTTTAAAGGATTATTTTACTTCTATAGGTGATTCCATTGTGGTTGTTTCTGATGATGATATAGTAAAGGTTCATGTACATACGAACGATCCTGGTCTTGCTATACAGCAGGCATTAACGTATGGCTCCCTTACAAGTATTAAGATCGATAATATGCGGGAAGAACACAATGAGAAAGTAATCAAAGATGCTATGAAGCAAGCTAAGCAGCAAGAGATGGAAAGCAAAAAACCTGACGCACCTAGGAAGAAAAATGGGTTTATTGCTGTTTCTATTGGTGAAGGAATCGATGAGATTTTTAAAGGACTTAATGTTGATTACCTGATTGAGGGTGGTCAGACAATGAATCCAAGTACTGAGGATATGCTTAATGCAATTAGTGAAGTTAATGCAGACAATATATTTATCCTGCCTAATAATAGCAATATAATACTTGCAGCGGAGCAGGCAAAAGCATTAACAGAAGATAAAAATATAATTGTAATTCCGTCAAAGAATATACCTCAAGGAATAACTGCCCTTATAAACTTTATCTATGAAAAGTCACCTGAAGAGAATACAGCTAAGATGATTGAAGAGATGGAGTTTGTAAAATCAGGTCAGGTAACCTATGCCGTTAGAGACACCAATATAGATGGCAAGGAAATTAAGCAGGGCAACATTATGGGACTAGGTGGCAAGACCATTCTTTCTGTTGGTACTAATATCAAAGATACGACCATTGAATTAATTAAAGCTTTAATAGATGAAGATACACAATTAATAAGCTTATATTATGGTGAAGAGGTTACTGAGGAAGTGGCACAGGAATTAGCAGATGTTGTTAGTTCTGATTATCCTAATATTGATGTAGATGTTCAATATGGTGGCCAGCCAATTTACTACTTCCTTGTATCTGCTGAATAAAATTAATATTGTTATAGAGAGCCCCTAAGATTAGTTAAAATACAAATCTTAGGGGCTTGTTGTAATCCATATGGTTCTATAAAAACTTAATTGATGGTTCTATTCTAGATTAAGCTTCTTACTAAACAGATAGTCAGTTATAAAATAGAAGATTCCGTTTAATATTAAGAGAGAAATAATAACAATTGGGAAGAGCACGGTAAGAATCGTGGTGAAATCACCAACGGTATCAATTGCATTACCTGATATTAATAGGGCAACTGTAGCAATTATTTGGATTGCAACAGTAATTCCGATATATGCACCAAATGATCCAAGGAGTCTACGACCATT
The DNA here is from genome assembly GCA_012839235.1 of Clostridiales bacterium. Lineage (GTDB taxonomy): Bacteria > Bacillota > Clostridia > Lachnospirales > Lachnospiraceae > Mobilitalea. The sequence goes on along the minus strand of DUNS01000078.1, from coordinate 19,336 downwards.
TAATAACTGGCCCAGGGCAATAGAAGCATAAATATGAAGTATCTTATTAATTCCTGATAGGATGGTTAATATGATCAGCTCAACAACAAATAGTGTACTATAGCCCTTGAATTCTGAGCTTATTTGATCCCGGATTAGTCTAAAGCCTAGTATTATAGTCTCCATATCAGACTCAGTTAAGACCACTACTAAGATTGCAAGAACAACTGCGACTAAGCTAAGGATACTCCAGAACAAAGCAATAATAAGCTTGGAATTAATTAACTGGCTAGGCTTGACTGGTAGGGTGAACATTAAGTATCCTTCATCAGAGGTAAGATTTTTATAAAACCGCATGATAAGTACAACTACAGTAACTACTACAATAGCAATCATAGATATTACATATCCAACCATAATCATCCCTGGTATAAGTGAAAAATCCCCATCCAATATCTCTAATCCAAGAACTATTCTTGCTAATACTGTAAATAATGCAAGAATTGCAAATATAGGAAGAAGATATCTGGAAGTTGCTCTAAGCTCATGTTTTAATAATTTTCCTAGCATTTGAATACCTCCCTAAATAATGTATCTATGGACTTACCTTCCTGGCTTCGAATTTCATCTACACTATTATGCAATGTGATATGACCCTCTTTTATGAAAATCACTTCATCAAGCACATTTTCAATATCAGCTATTAAATGAGTAGAGATAAGTACAGTAGAGTTCTCATTATAATTAGTTATTATTGTATTTAATATATAATCTCTGGCAGCGGGATCTACTCCACCTATTGGCTCGTCAAGACAATAAAGGTCTGCATCACGACTCATAACCAGAATTAATTGAACCTTCTCTTTGGTACCTTTAGAAAGGGATTTAAGCTTACGGTTTGGGTCAAGATCAAGTCGCTTTAGCATTTCATAAGCTTTGTTCTTATTAAAGTTCTCATAGAAATCCTGATACATGTTTATAGCATCCTTTACCTTCATCCAATCTGGAAGATAGGATTTATCTGGAAGATATGAAACTATTTTCTTGGTTTCCGGTCCAGGTTTTTGACCATTGACCAAAAGAGTTCCCTCGTTTGGAACTAATAGTCCATTAATTATCTTAATTAAAGTAGTTTTACCACTACCATTTGGTCCTAGTAATCCAATTACTTTCCCCCTACCCAAGGAGAGATTTACACTAGTAAGAGCAGTAAGACTAGAATATCTCTTAGTGATCTGATTACATTCAAGTATTGTATTCATATTAATAATCATTCCTTTCCTTATAGACTGTATACGCTATCTAGAATTTTCTTTCTTATTATAAATTACTTATCTTTTATTGTTTCTTCGATTAAAGCCAATGTTTCTTCTGGTTGAAATCCCATAAGCTTCATTTTCTCAATAAATTCTTGGATTTGAGATTTAGCTGATTGCTTTTTTAGCTTCATGATTAACTCCTTATCAGATGTTATATATCGTCCACTGGTACGTTCGGTGTATAAGAGCCCATTTCGTTCAAGCTCAGCCAAAGCCTTCTGCATGGTATTAGGATTTACCTGTGCCTCTGAAGCTAAATCTCTGACAGATGGTATCTTATCACCTGGGCTTAGGTTGCCGGCGATAATTGCTGCCTGCAATTGCTCGATAAGCTGTATATAGATCGGTCTATCGGAACTTAATTCCCATTCCATTATAACAACTCCTTTCAGAACATATTCTGTACTACTGTATTAAGTGACTAATACAATGATACACAATTTGGTTTATTCTGTCAAGGACTTTTTTTAAGAATTTTATTCATAGGTTTAATCTTGCGAAATAGCTAGATACAGTATATAGTTATATTTGCAGATGTAATAATTTACATAATAGAATAGAAACAATATATGAGATGCAATTATAAGACAATCTTATAATCAAAATAATATAGACCTACATAATTAATAGAAAATGGAGTGAAGAGCTATGAATTTTGAATTTTATCATGAGAACCCGGATGTCTTACATGTAGGTACTATGGATAATCGTGCCTATTACATCCCCCATGATCTTCATGGAAATGAAATGAGAGAGATGTTAAATGGAGATTGGAAGTTTAAATACTATCAAAGTATTAATGAGGCTGAAGATTTTCTTACTGATAAACTTGACTTAGATAATCTTGATAATATTGTGGTTCCATCAAGCTGGCAGTTCTTCGGCTATGATAATCATCAATACACCAATGTCAAATATCCATTTCCATTTGATCCACCATATGTACCAGTTGATAATCCTTGTGGTTTATATATTAAGAATGTAACTTTTTCTAAAGAAGAAACTGAGCATAAACTCTATCTTAATTTTGAAGGGGTTGATTCTTGTTTTTATCTATGGATTAATAATAAGTTTGTCGGCTATAGTCAGGTATCACATTCCACTAGTGAGTTTGACATAACCAATGTGATATGTGAAGGTGATAACACAATATATGTATTGGTATTAAAGTGGTGTGATGGAAGTTATCTTGAAGATCAGGACAAGTTTAGACTGTCAGGTATCTTTAGAGATGTATATATCTTAAAAAGACCCAAGAGCTTTATTCGAGATTATACCCTTAGAACTCAGCTTAATAAATCATTAACTAGTGCTATGATTACTGTGGATTTTGAAGTGATTGGGGATCCTATGATTGATTGTATAATCAGAGATGGTAATGGGAAGCTGATTTATTCAGGAATTGCTATGGATAATAAATTCAAGTATGAGCTTATAAAACCAATTCTTTGGAATGCTGAACTACCTTATCAATACCAGGTAGAGTTTAAGACTAAGGAAGAGAGTATAAAGCAAGACTTCGGAGTAAGAAAGATTTCTGTAGAAAAGGGGGTAGTATTACTTAATAATACACCTATCAAAATAAAAGGGGTCAATCGCCATGATAGTAGCCCCTATACTGGAGCTGCTATCAGTAAGGAACATGCCATGGTAGACCTAAGGCTTATGAAGGAGCACAATATTAATGCTATCAGAACAGCCCATTATCCTAATTCACCATGGTTCTTAGAGTTATGTGATAAGTATGGCTTTTATGTAGTAGGGGAGTCAGATATAGAATCCCATGGTTGTAGTGAAGCAGATAGAAATTCAACTAAAGATTCCATTTCATTACTTGCTAAGGATAAAAGGTTTAAGGAAGCTATTCTTGATCGAGTTCAGAGGAATGTTATAAGGGATAAGAACAGAACTAGTATAATATTTTGGTCTCTGGGCAATGAAAGTGGTTATGGAGATAATTTTGTAGAGGCTGGTAAATGGGTTAAAAGCTATGATCCTACTAGACTACTTCATTATGAAAGTAATACTTGGCAGGATTGGCAGGAACATGATACATCACCTCTTGATGTGGTAAGTAGGATGTATGCCACAACAGAATGGGTGAAGGAGTATTGCGAGAATAAAGATAATGAAAAGCCATTTATCCACTGTGAATTTTGCCATGCAATGGGTAATGGACCTGGTGATATAGAAGATAATATGGAGCAGATATATAAGTATTCCAACTATTGTGGAGGCTATATATGGGAATGGTGCGACCACGGAATATATATGGGTAAAGCTGATAATGGTAAGGAAATGTTCTATTATGGTGGTGACTCTGGTGAGTTCCCTCATGACGGTAATTTCTGCATGGATGGATTGGTATATCCAGATAGAAGGATCCACACAGGCTTACTGGAATATAAGAATGTTCTTCGACCTATAAGAGCGAAAAAATTCAGTCATAAGGATAATAAAATAGTTTTAGAAAATAAACTAGACTTTGTTAATATTAAAGATTTAGCCATTATTCGCTATGAGCTTAAACAAAACGGAGTACTTATCACTGAAGGTATTATTAAAGATATAGATATTAAACCCCATAAATCTAAAGAAATACATGTTGATATACCTGAATTAAAAGAAGGTAATGTGTATCTAAAGCTTGAGTATATACAGAAGGAGGATGACCTGCTCACCAAGGGGGGCAATATTCTTGGGTTTGATCAAATTAAAATACATGAGGAATGTTCTATACCTGAAGAAATCATAGCTCCTAGTATAGGTAAGGATACAGCTGTTAATAAATTGGCTGTCCATGAGGATAAAGACCGGATATTTATTAAAGGCTGTGGATTTAGTTATGAATTCTCAAAAATCAAAGGATGCTTTATTAGAATAAGTAAAAATGATATTGATTACCTGAAAAGGCCTATGGAGTTTAATGTGTTTAGGGCTCCTACTGATAATGATAGAAATATTATCCATAGCTGGCGGGATGTCGGATATGACAGAATGTTAACTAGAGTATATAAATCTAAGGTAACCAATAAAGATCATGAAGTAATTATATCAAGCGACTTATCCTTTGGGGCAACCTACCTTAAAAACTTCATTGAAGGAAAGGTTATATGGCATGTCCTTAATAATGGAGCCATTAGGCTTTCATTTAGTGGTAGTTTTGACAATGAGCTATTTCCATTTTTACCGAGGTTCGGCCTTAGAATGGGAGTGCCAAAAGAATTTAAGAATGTAGAGTATTACGGCTATGGTCCTAATGAAAGCTATATTGATAAGCATCAGAGTAATTACATTGATCTCTTCTCTACAACTGTAGAAGAACTTCATGAGGATTATATCTTCCCACAGGAAAATGGAAGCCATAATTATTGTGCCTATGTTAAGCTCTCAGACGGAACTAACACCATGTCAGCCTATGGTAAGAAACCTATAAGCTTTAACGCTTCTTACTACACTATTGAGGAGCTAGATAAGAAGAAGCATAATTATGAGCTGGAGGAAGCAGATTATATTACCTTATGCTTAGATTATAAAAACAGTGGAATAGGCTCTAACAGCTGTGGACCGGAGCTTAAAGAGAAGTATCGACTTAATGATAAGAAGATAGAATGGGAGATTGGACTAAGCTTTTAATCTTTTCCTATTTCTAATTATGGAGTATAATGGGTTTAATGGGAGCATATATATACAAGCTTTCTGAGGTGAATGGTTTGAAAAATATTGTGCTCTACGAAACATAAAATCAGAGATTATTATCTATAAAGTTTACAGGTTAGTGTGAACTAAGTTCACACCGATGAAAGGCATGGTATGTAGTTGAAGTATGATGATAGAGTAAGTGTAATAAAGGGAATAGGGGATAAAACTGAGAAGATACTTAACAAGATTGGTATTGTAACTGTTCAAGACTTAATAGAGCATTATCCAAGAAGCTATGAACAGTTTCAAAAGCCAATCCCCATAAGTGACCTTCGGGAGGGTGAAGTTAATACAATTGAGGCAACCTTGGTTAACAGCCCGACTGGGAGAAGAGTTCGCCATCTTCAGATTACTAATGCAAAGGTTAAGGATTCGTATGGTATCATTAATCTAACCTGGTTTAACATGCCCTTTTTACAGAAAACCTTAAGGATGGGATTTCGTTATATTTTTCGTGGAAAGGTATCCCGTAAAAATGGTGTCCTTGTTATTGAGCAACCTAAGATTTATGAAAAACAAGAATACTATAAGCTTCTCAATGTTTTACAACCTATATATCCTCTCACTGAAGGGCTTACTAATAATTCTATAACAAAGTCCATAGGACTAGCTCTTAAGGATTTGGAATTTGCCAAAGACTATATTCCTAAGAAAATATCAAAGGAATATAATCTCCTTGATAGAACAAAGGCAATTAAAGAAATACATTTTCCAAAAGATAGAGACTCCATGCTAAAGGCCAGACAGAGAGTAGTGTTTGACGAATTTTTCCTCTATTCCCTGGCACTTAGGCACCTTAAGGAGAAGAAATCTAAGGAAAAAACAGAGTATGTAATGAAGGAAGTATCAGAATGTGAACAACTGATTGCTAGCTTTCCATATTCTTTAACAAAAGCGCAGCTAAGGGTATGGGATGAGATAAAGAAGGATTTGAGCAGTGATTATAGTATGAATCGCTTGGTTCAAGGTGATGTAGGATCTGGTAAGACAGTCCTCGCTATTCTTGCCCTTATGATGACTGTGAAGAGTGGTTATCAGGGAAGTATGATGGTTCCTACTGAGGTTTTAGCTAAACAGCATTATAAGTCTCTTAAGGATACCTTAAGTAAGTTTGATGTTTCCATATGTCTTCTTGTGGGCTCTATGACCGCCAAAGAAAAGCGGGAGGCCTATGAAAGGATTAAGAACCATGAAGTGGATATAATTATTGGAACTCATGCCTTAATACAAGAAAAGGTTGAATATGATAATCTTGGACTTGTGGTTACTGATGAACAGCATAGATTTGGTGTTAAGCAAAGGGAAGCCTTGATGGATAAAGGTGGTCAGCCCCATGTACTAGTTATGAGTGCGACACCAATTCCACGAACCTTAGCAATAATAATATACGGAGATTTAGATATTTCCATAGTTGATGAGCTTCCTGCTGAAAGGATGCCAATTAAAAATACAGTTGTGGGTACTAATTATAGACCCAATTCCTATCGCTTTATAGATAAGCAGGTGGCTATGGGAAGACAAGCCTATGTTATATGTCCTATGGTAGAGGAAAGTGAAATGATGGAGGCTGAGAATGTTATTGACTATACAGAAACCTTAAGGGATGCCCTATCCCCTAGTGTTAAAGTAGAGTACCTCCATGGAAAGATGAAGCCCAAGGAAAAAAACAGTGTTATGGAGGAATTTGCTGAAGGTAATATTGATGTACTAGTTTCAACAACTGTAGTTGAAGTGGGTGTTAATGTACCTAATGCAACAGTTATGATGGTTGAGAATGCCCAAAGATTTGGACTGGCACAGCTTCACCAGCTTAGGGGTCGTGTTGGTCGAGGAGAATTTCAATCCTACTGCATATTTGTCTGTGACAGTAATTCTAAGGAAGCATGGGAACGCTTACAGATACTTAATAAATCTAATGATGGTTTTTTTATTGCTGGTGAGGATTTGAGGCTTAGAGGTCCTGGAGATATATTTGGAATTAGACAGAGTGGTACTCTAGAATTTAAGATGGCAGATATATTTACTGATGTGGAACACCTTAAGGCGGCAGCAGAAGCGGTAAAAAGTCTAGAGGATGAAGAGATAGAAAAGATATTCATGGATAATCCTCTGCTTGAGGATAAGATACTCAATCAGACCAATACTTTATAGATTAAAGGATAGTTCTAATCTGCTTATTCGTGGACATTTAAGAGGTGATATATGGAAACAACAAGTCAAAGGGTTAATACAAATAGATCAAGTGAATCCCTACTATCTATAGTTATTCCCGCATTCCAAGAGGGGAGCCATATAAAAAGCTCCATAGGTGTAATAGAAAAAATACTTATTGATAATAAGATACCCTATGAATTTATAATAGTTGATGACGGCTCAAGGGATAATACCTGGGAGGAGCTTAAAAGCCTGGCATCCTCCAATGATAAGGTTACTGTTTTAAGATTAAGTAGAAATTTTGGTAAGGAAGCAGCTCTTTGTGCTGGGATGGATCATGGAAATGGTGATATGCTTCTTACTATGGATGCTGACTTGCAGCACCCACCAGAACTGATACCAGAGATGGTTAGAATCTGGAGAGAAGAAGGATATGATGTTGTGGAGGGGATAAAAAACTCTAGAGGTAAGGAAAATCCTATATACCATGGGATGGCTAAACTTTTCTACTATATTCTTTTGAAGACCGCTGATATTGATCTAGAAAGAGCCTCTGACTACAAGCTAATGGATAGAAAGGTAGTGGAAGCTTGGAAGGAGATGCCTGAAAAAACCACGTTTTTTAGAGGGATGACCTCTTGGGTAGGTTTTGACTGTAAAAAGATAAGCTTTGATGTGGCTAAAAGGGTGAAGGGTAAGACCAAATGGTCTCCATATAAACTACTTAGGTTGGCAGTTAATGCAATTACTTCTTTTACCTCTGTTCCATTACACTGTATTACAATTCTAGGGTTGTTAATGCTAGTAGCCACATTCTTTTTGGGGGTTCAAACTCTTTATATGAAGTTTAGTGGAAGAGCTACTGATGGGTTTACTACAGTAATACTCTTGTTATTGATAATCGGAAGTTCAGTGATGGTAAGCCTTGGTATTATAGGAATATATTTAACAAAGATTTATCAGGAAGTGAAGGGAAGACCTAGATATTTTATAGCTAAATCCATTAAGGGTGGTGAAAATAAATGATAGGGATATTGTATCTTATCCTATGTTTTTCACTTGGTTGGGTGATATGCAGTTATGGGTATCCAGATCTGGTTCAGATTACCAAAAGCTCTTATAATAAGCAGAAGATATGTTTTAGTCCATATCTTATGTTATTTCCAGTTTGGTTTATCATAGGAACCCTTGCTATGACTTGGGCTACCTATATTACAGCATATATATTCAATCGTATGGAAGAACCCTTGCTATATGCCAATGGGGTTATTATCCCACTTACGACAATTATTATCATTGTTTCTCTAATTGCTGGGAATAAAAAAGGAGAAGTATCTAGAGAAAGTACATCAACTAATAAAATTAAGAAATTAAGTAATGATATGTCTTTAATATGTGATGATGAAAAGGTGCGAAATATTGAGTTGGTCTTACTTCTAGGAATTACAGCATTAGCCTTTATATTGATGTGGAGAACCTTTTTTATTAAGGATGGAGATCTTTATGTGGGAGTATCAGTATTTAGCGATTTCTCACCTCATATAGGAATGATACGCTCGTTTTCCTATGGTAACAACTTTCCTACATCATATTCCCACTATGCTGGAAGCGATATTAAGTATCATTTTATGTTTCAATTTCTAGTGGGAAACTTAGAGTATCTTGGACTTAGAATAGATTATGCCTTTAATATACCTAGTATATTAAGCTTTATCTCTGCATTTCTTCTTCTATATCTATTAGCCCTTAAGATAACAGGAAAGATAGGTGTAGGAATACTTGCTTGTCTGTTTTTTGCCTTTCGTAGTTCTAAAGCCCTTTTTACTTTTTTATCACAGGTTCCTAAAGGAACTGGAGTTATTCAAGCTCTTAATGAGAATACTGCATTTATCGGTGAAACACCCCATGAGGACTGGGGATTATGGAACCTTAATGTATATGCTAATCAGAGACATCTGGCTTTTGGCTTGGGGCTGATATTTTTTATCATCATTCTATTTCTAGGAAGAGCCTATGGAATGAATGAAACCATAAAGAATTTAGCTGCATGGCTAAAAGATGGGAAAGAAAAAACTAAGATTAATTTTGGAACCCTTATAGAATATATATTTTTTTCAAAAGAAGGATGGGAGGTAGACAACCTACGATATTCTGTAGTATCAGGAATTCTTCTTGGAAGCTTATCCTTTTTTCATGGTTCAGCAGTTATAGGATGCCTTTTAGTATTATTTATCGTTGCAATCATTGCAAAACATCGATTAGAGTTTGCAATACTGGCTATTATAACTATTGTAATTGCCTTGCTTCAAACCAGCTTCTTTATTGATGGTTCTGCAGTTGGTTTTGAATATTTATTCGGTTTTATAGCAGAGAATAAGACAATCTTTGGAGTGGCCTCATATTTAGAAAGGCTGTTAGGGATCCTACCATTAGTCCTATTAGTAGGATTTTGCTTACAAGGGTTTGTTGATAGACATATAATGCTTGCCTTTACATTACCTTTGATATTCGCCTTTACAGTATCCTTAACAGTTGATGTTACGGTTAATCATAAGTACATTATGTTAAGCTGTATTCTCTTAGGGATATATGCAGCAGATTTAGTGATAAAGATTCTTGAAAGAGGGGAATGGGTAGTTAGACTTGCTGGATTTGCCTTGATAATTGCCCTGACTGCAACAGGAATATATGATTTTATGACAGTAGTTAAGAAGAATACACCTGAAAATTCAATTGTACTAGACTTAGAAGATCCCCTTACTAAATGGATTGATGAGAATAGTGTTTCTAAAGATATATTTTTAACTTCCAATTATTCAATTAACCAAGTTGTTCTAGGAGGAGCCATGCTTTATCAAGGCTGGCAATATTTTGGCTGGTCAGCTGGATACGATACTATGTATAGAGATAGTATGGTTAAGCAAATGTATGAAGCCTCTAGTCCTAGTGAATTGGACAGATTGGTTAAGAAGAACAATATTAGATTTATAATTGTTGATCATGATAATAGATATAGTTTGGATTATAGCTTAAATGAAGAAAATATTAGAAATACTTATATAAGTGTCTATACGCAAGGAGAGGGTGACTGGAAGATTTCAATATATGACACCCGGCTACTCATTAATGATTATACAAGTAATAATGTGCTTATAGTAAATTAATAATAAAGCATTTCATCCTTGGAATGTATAAGAATAAGAAAAGAGGTAGTAAGATGGAATTTAAATACGTAATTGTTGGGGCTGGTCTTGCGGGGCTTACTATGGCTGAAAGAATTGCCAATGTATGGAATGAGAAGGTCCTAGTTATCGAGAAAAGAAATCATATAGGAGGCAATATATATGATTCATATAATGAGGATGGAATATTAATTCATAATTATGGACCTCATATTTTTCATACGAAAAGTGAAAAGGTATACCAATACCTTAGTGAATTTACTCAGTGGAATGATTTCTGGCACAGAGTTTTGACCTATGTAGATGGTAATCTTGTACCCATGCCTATTACGGTTGAGACTATCAATAAGCTGTATAATTTAAATCTTAATGTATTCGAGGTGGAAGAATTTCTTCATAAGCAGGCAGAGGATATCGAAGAAATAAAGACCAGTAAGGATGTTGCCTTAAGTAAAGTAGGGCAAGATATTTATGAAAAAATATTTGAAAGCTATACTAAAAAGCAGTGGGGTATAGACCCTGCTGAACTGGACACATCAGTTATTTCAAGAATCCCTATTAGACTTAATAGGGATACAAGATACTTTGCCGATCCATATCAAGGAATGCCAAAGCATGGCTACACTAAGATGTGTGAGAATATGGCTAAAAGCAAAAATATTAAAATAATGCTGAATACTGATTATAAAGAAGTTATTGATGATATAAAATATGATACATTAATATATACTGGTCCCACTGATTATTTTTATGATTATAAACATGGCAAGCTTTCATATAGAAGTATTAATTTTGAATTTGAAACCTATGATATGGATGAATTCCAAGAAGCGCCGGTAGTTAATTATCCTAATGACTATGATTATACTAGAATCACCGAATTTAAGAAGCTAACCTGGCAGGAGCACAAAAAGACAACAATATGCAAGGAATTTCCATGTGCTGAAGGTGAGCCATACTATCCATTCCCTACTAAGGATTGTAAGGCACAGTTTTCTCTGTATCAGGAGGAAATGGATAAAGAAAGCAAGGTTATATTTATTGGACGTTTAGCTGAATACAGATATTACAATATGGATGCTGTTGTTGAACGAGCATTGGATATCTTTGAGCAGATGGATAATAAATAGTTAAAGCTAGTATGAAAGGTAGGGGGTCTATGGACCGATTATATATTGTTATTCCAGCTTACAATGAGGAGGCTAATATTGAAGCTGTAATCAAAGAATGGTACCCGATTGTAGAAAGAATAGGTAATGATAGTAGATTAGTTATTATTGATGATGGAAGCAAGGATAATACCTATCCAATATTACAGAAATTTTCTGGACAGATGGAACAGCTAGTAGGGATTACTAAACCCAATGGCGGCCATGGGGCAACTATTCTTTATGGCTATAATTATGCAATAGAAGCTGGTGCAGACTACATCTTCCAGACAGATTCTGACGGCCAAACACTGCCAGAAGAGTTTTGGGATTTCTGGGAGATAAGAAATTCCTATGATATGGTTATAGGTAACCGAGACGGTCGTAAGGATGGAGCATCCCGAGTATTGGTTACAAAGGTTTTAAAGCTAGTTCTTTATCTATGCTTTCATGTTAAAGTCACAGATGCCAATACTCCATTTAGGCTTATGAAAGCCTCTACTTTGCGCAAGTACATTGATCTAATACCTAAAGATTATAATCTGTCCAACGTGATGGTCTCAGTCATATACGCCAAGAAGAAGCTGGCTGTCAAGTACATTCCTATAACCTTTCGTCAGAGGCAGGGTGGAGTTAATTCAATTAATATGAAGAAAATATTTGGGATAGGAATTCAGGCGATTAAGGACTTTAGAAGAATGAATCAATCTGTAATGTAGAGAGGTATGGTTGTCAAGATGTTAAAAAGAATAGCTTATATTGTTATTTCAGGGGCTTTGCTGATTATGGGAAGAATTTTATTACAGGGAGACTTTATTCCTTTTATTAAGTGGTGGATGACCATCTTGATACTAGGAATAATTTTTCTACCTTTGGCTAATATACTTTTCTCCAAGTTTCATGATAGAGGATATCTATTCTCTAAAACCATAGGAATAGCTATAACGGGATATATCATGTGGTTTTCTGCGACCATTCGCACTATGAAGTTCACATCAACATCTTGTATTATTGCAGTAATTGTTGGTTTTCTTATCAATGGATCGATACTTATATACCATAAAAGGAACTTGAAGGATAATAGAGGAGTTCTACAAGTAATTAATCCTAAGAGATACAAAAAGAAATATATATATACCGTTTTAACTGAGGAGCTATTGTTCTTAGGGCTATTCTTATTATTAGTTTACATAAGAGGTTTTAAACCAGAAGCCTATGGAACTGAGAAATTCATGGACTATGGATTTATGACCAGTATGATGCGAAGCGAATATATGCCTCCCCAGGACTTTTGGTTTTCTGGTACTAATCTAAATTACTATTATGTAGGACAGTACATGGCAGTCTTTTTGACAAAGCTTTCTTTTGTAAAGGTATCAGAGGGATATAATCTTATGCTTATGATGGTTGGAGCCTTTACCTTTGTTCTTCCTTTCTCCCTAGTTTATAATGTCTTGCTACAATTAAGTAAGGGTAAGCATCATAAGGATGGTAAGTTGGGTGGTAAGTTCCTTCCTACAATCGGTGGACTACTTGGAGCTGCAGGGGTAGCTGTGGCTGGGAATATGCACTATCCAGTATATAGATGGTTAGAACCAGCTGTCCGCAAGTTCTTTGGAATGGAGGAAGTGGGGGCTAAATATTGGTTTCCTGATGCCACCAGGTTTATAGGCTACCATCCAGAGACTAATGATAAAACAATACATGAATTTCCTTCCTATTCCTTTGTATTAGGGGATCTTCATGCCCATGTAATTAATATAATGTTTGTCCTTACGGTGATTGGATTATTGTTTGGCTGGATGGTAGCTCGTACCAAAGCAAAAGACAGTAAAATAACAGTTATCAGGGAGGTTTTTCATCCTTCTCTAATAATTGTTGGATTTTTTATAGGTTTATTTCATACCACTAACTTTTGGGATGTCCCAATCTATTACGTTGTTGCTGGTGCAGTAATCTTATTCACCAATATGATTGTCTATGATTTTAGGAATAAAGCTATATGGATGACTGCATTGCAGGGAATATTTATTATGGGTTGCTCATTGGTGGTCAGCCTTCCCTTCACCATAAGCTTTGATACGATAGCTACCCAGGTAAGGCTTGCTGTAGCCCATACCCCTTTAAATCAAATGATAATATTATGGGGTCTACCTATATTTATGGTGATAGCCTTTCTGTGTTTCTTAGTAGGTGATTATAAGAGAAATTATTGTAAGAGTAAGGGCTTTGAAAATAGTAAAGCTGATAAAAGCAAAGATGATGAAAAGATTCAGGGGATATTTAAGCTCTTTCATTTTATGAAAACTCTGAATACTCCAGATCTATTTGTACTTATATTAGGTTTATGCGCCATAGGTTTGGTGCTGATTCCTGAAGTTGTATACGTTGAAGACATATATTCAGGAGATTATAAAAGAGCTAATACTATGTTTAAACTGACCTACCAAGCATTTATACTTTTTGGCATATCCTATGGATATCTTTTTATTCGACTAATCGTCTATGGTGGGACTAGAAGACAAAAGAAGCTAGGGCTTGTAGGACTAATATTATTCACAAGTAGCTTATTTTATGTTGGCAATGCCACGAATTCTTGGTATGGTAATATATTCAACAAAGACGGATATAAGGGACTTGATGCCTCTGCATTTATGAAGGAGGAGATGCCTCAGGACTATCATGCTACCAATTGGTTAAATGAGAATGTGACAGGAAGCCCAGTAGTTCTTGAAGCTAATGGTGACAGCTATTCAGATTATCAGAGGGTTTCAGTAATTACAGGATTACCAACTGTTCTTGGATGGCATACCCATGAATGGCTGTGGAAGTCTAACCCAGATTTGTTGGATATTAGAGCAGCAGATATTGAGTCGATATACACCTCATATGACAAGGGGTTAGTAAGTCATTTGATTGAGAAATATGAAATAAAGTATATATATGTTGGTCATCTGGAAAGGGTTAAGTATGATTATATTAATCATCAATTGATCAGAGATATGGGGAAGGTGGTTTTTACCACAGAGGTTAATGAGGATGGAGGATATGGGACATATATTGTAGAGTTGAGATAATATTTATATGAGGGTAAGGATAATTATACGAAAGTGTAAATAAATTACAAATGAAGATTATTTTTAACAGTCACTAAATTGCCAGTTGTATTGATTGTTATGAAATATATCAATAAAATATAGGGCATGTTTATTCACTTTATTTAATATTAATAAATTTGCTGTTTTCAGGGTGTCATATTTATGGTATAATGAGACAACGCCCATGAAAGGAGAACTATTTATGAACAAATATACTGAAATCACCCCAGAATTAATGGAACTCGCCAATCTGTGTAAGAAAAATACAATCGACTCTGAATTATATGCCAAATATGATGTAAAACGTGGCCTGAGGGATATCAGCGGTAAGGGTGTTTTAACAGGTCTAACAGAAATCTCTGAAATACTATCCTATACTTTAGTAGATAATGATTATGTACCCTGTGAAGGTCAACTTTTCTACAGAGGTGTTAATGTAGAAAGTATTATTGATGGATTTATTAAAGATGATCGCTTTGGATTTGAAGAAATAACCTACCTCCTTTTATTCGGTGATTTACCTGAGAGGGAAGAGCTTGACTCCTTCATTAAATTACTGGAAAATAATCGTGAGCTACCAAAAAGCTTTGTAAGAGATGTTATTATGAAAGCGCCAAGTCATGATATGATGAATACCTTAGCTAGAAGTGTACTGATGCTATATTCATATGATGATAAGGCAGATGATATCTCCATTGAGAATGTACTTCGTCAGTCATTACAGTTAATCGCTAGATTCCCATTGTTAACAGTATATGGCTATCAAGCTTATAGACATTATTATGAGCAAAAGAGTCTTGTTATTCATCCGCCAAAACCAGGTCTTTCAACGGCAGAGAATATTCTTCATATGCTAAGACCTAATAAGAAGTTTACTGAGCTGGAAGCGAAAATATTAGATATCGCTTTAGTTCTTCATGCTGAACACGGCGGTGGTAATAACTCAACATTTACAACCCATGTTGTTACTTCATCAGGAACAGACACATATTCCACTGTGGCTGCATCCCTTGGATCATTAAAGGGTCCTAAACATGGTGGAGCTAACATTAAGGTTATTAAAATGTTTGAGGATATGAAAGAGAACATAAAAGACTGGGAGGATGAAGAGGAGATAGCTGCATATATCTCAGATATACTTAACAAGAAGGCTTTTGATAAGTCAGGCTTGGTATATGGTATGGGTCATGCTGTTTACTCAATCTCAGATCCTAGAGCTAATGTATTAAAGAAATATGTTGAGACCCTTTCTAAAGAAAAAGGAATGAATAAAGAATTTGGACTTTATGAAAGAGTTGAGAGAATAGCTCCTGAAGTTATTTCTAAAGAAAGAAAAATTTACAAAGGTGTTAGTGCCAATGTGGACTTCTATAGTGGATTTGTTTATCATATGCTTGGTCTTCCACTTGAAATTTACACACCTATATTTGCTATAGCTAGAATATCTGGCTGGTCAGCACACAGACTTGAAGAGCTGGTTAACGCAGGAAAGATTATCAGACCTGCATATAAGTCCGTATCTAAGCATAGACCTTATGTTGGACTTGAAGACAGATAGAAGAATATTAATTTTATTACATAATACCGGAGTGCTTTAGGCATTTCGGTATTATTTACGTAAAGCAAAGTGAGCATAGTCTGAATTATATTCAGACGCAAGCTTGCTTGCAAATATGGGAAGGGGTACGGGAACCTGAGAAGCTTGCATAGGGTACTTCTCAGGTTTTTTTGGTATGTACCAAATTATCTATTGAAATAATTTCATAGATAGGATAAACTTATGTAAAACAAGTATCTTTCACATTAATGTGAAGAAAGGCATGATTACAATATGAGAGTGATAGCAGGTAAAGCAAGAAGATTACAGCTAATGACTCCGGATGGATTAGACACTAGACCTACTACTGATAAAATAAAAGAGACCTTATTTAATATATTGAATCCCTATATCCTTGATGCTGATTTTCTTGATTTGTTTGCTGGAAGTGGGGCGATTGGTATTGAAGCCCTGTCTAGGGGAGCCAAGTATAGTGCATTCGTTGAGAATGATAAGATGGCAATTGATTGTATTAAAGCCAACCTTAGGACAACAAGGCTATCTGAGCAAGGGGAGATATTTGCTTTAGATGCTCAGAAGGGGATTCGGGCTTTGGAGCTTAAGGGTAAGGTTTTTGATTTGATTTTCATGGATCCACCTTACGATCAATTATTAGAGAAAGAGATTTTGCTTCAGCTACAGAATTCTAATATAATTTACTGTAATACTATTATTATTGTAGAAACATCTTTAAAAACGAATTTTTCCTATTTAGAGAATACAAGATTACAAGTGTTTAGAAAAAAAGAATATAAGTCAAGTCAGCATGTTTTTATTGAGATGAAATAGATCATGTGGAAGGCCTGCAGTTTATGAAGAAAGGGTAGTTTGTTATATGAAAATAGGTATATATCCAGGTACATTTGATCCAATTACCTTGGGACACCTTGATATAATAACAAGAGCGTCAAGTCTTGTTGATATGCTAATAATAGGGGTTCTGATAAATCATAGCAAGAAGCCTGTGTTTAATGCGGAGGAAAGGGTAGAGCTTATAGAGCGAGTTATAAAGGATCACCCTGAGCTGCCCCCTATGAAGGTAGAAGCTTTTGATGGGTTATTAGTTGATTTTGCTAAAGAAAAGAATGCAAGTATTATAGTAAGAGGACTTAGAGCTATTACTGATTTTGAATATGAATTGCAGATAGCTCAGACCAATCATAAGTTAAGTCCACATATTGATACAGTGTTTTTCAACACTAGACTAGAGTATTCTTATCTAAGCTCAAGTACAGTAAGAGAAATAGCTAGTTTTGGAGGAAATATTAAACAATTTGTACCGGAATGTATTTTACAGTCTGTATACGATAAATATAGTTCAATAAGGAGTGTTAATAATGGGAGCAAGCAGAATTGAGCAATTGATTGAGGATATTTATGAATTTGTCGAGAGTTGTAGAATGCAGCCATTATCAAGTACAAAGGTTGTAGTTCCAAAGGATGAGCTCTATGATTTATTGGACGAGCTTAGACTTAGAACTCCTGATGAGATAAAGAGATATCAAAAAATCATTAGTAACAGGGATGCAATTATGGCAGATGCTGAAGAGAAAGCAGATGCTATTCTAGTTGAGGCGAGAGAGAAAGCTAAAGAGCTTGTTAATGAACATGAGATTATGCAACAGGCATACTATGAGGCCAACGAGCTGATTATGCAAGCTTCCAAGGAAGCTGAGAGTTTACGTAATAATGCTATATCGGAATCTGAGCAGATTAGAACCGGTGCTTTAGCATACTCTAACGACATTTTGACTGAGGTGGAAAGAGTAGTTGGAATAGCTTATGAAACTGCTAGTTCAAGATATGACGGTTTTATCGGAACTCTCCGAGAGAACTTAGAGGTTTTAAGTAATAATAGAAGAGAATTACAAGATCAACTTTATCCGGCACAAAAAGAAGCTTCTTCCAAATATGATGATATAGAAGAAGCTGAGGATGATACGGATTATGATTTTAATGAAGATACTTTTTATGATGGGATAGAGTGATTAGTTAATTAATAAGTATACATATATGCTAGTAAGTAGGAACGTAATAGAAGCGTTTACTATTTTGGCAAAAAGATAATAGCCTATAGATAGTCTTGTGTTGCCCAGTACACTTCTTGTTTGTGCCATTCCGGATAAACCACCAAATGAGGTAAGTGTTGCAACCAAGACTATTTTTGTCTTAATATCTAGCCCAGTACCACAGATTTGATTAATTCCAGTTGTAATCTCAACGATCCCCATAAATATGGGCTTAAAATAACCTGTGTTAGGGCCAATTTCACTTATGATTTGGGCTATAATAGAGAATAAGATAATGTATCCTCCGATTTTTGTGATAACCTCAAATCCATTCATGATAGAATTATCAAGGATTTCAAAAGAAAAAGGGTTTTGCCTTCTATTGTCTTGAAGGTAAATCTCCTGAGTCTTTACAAAAGAAAATCTATTGGATCTTTTAACTCCTATATTATAGATCAATCTACTAACAAGGGCACTGATTATTGCAGAGATGTAGATAATAAAGAATAATGTATATTTGATATGGGGAAGCTTTAATGCTGAAATAGCTATGTACCCGATTATGAACATAGGACTTGCATTGTTACACATAGTTATAAGAAAGTTACCTTCATGATGACTGATTTTACCCTTTTCGACTAGGTCAGAGGTGGCCTTAGCACCCATAGGGATACCGGATAAAAATCCAATGATTATTGGATAACAGCCGTTTTTAGATACATTAAATATTCTTCCCAGTAGAGGAAAGAAGAAAGAACTAATCTTATCAGCGATATCTAAGGAGATTATAAGATTAGAGACTATTATAAATGGTAACAGATTTGGAAGCACATTATGAAACCACAGTAAAAGTCCTGTAGTTGCACCTTTAAATGAAGCTGAAGGATATAATACCATTATTATTAGAAAAATCAGGATAAAACCCTTCAAAAGCTTGTTAAGTGTTATTGGTTTTCTTCTTGTTAAAGATATCATTTCACCCTCCATTCGCCGCTTAAGCGGCATCTCAAAAACCTGGAAGAACAAGGAGTTAGCACCATTGTGCGGACTTCGCGGTTCTTCTGTGTGAATTGTCTTTTTAATTCACACTAGGCTCCATTTATGTAAAGACATGTATACTACAATTTATTAATAAAATTAAGGATTAT
>DUNS01000007.1 GCA_012839235.1 Clostridiales bacterium | reverse complement strand
TATCCTGTTAAGGCTATCATGGTCTTATTTATGGCTTGTATTGGCTTGTAGGGGCATTGTATAACCTTATGTTATGATTGACTTATGCATTATAACTTATATTCATGCCCTAGTTATTAACGACCTCATCTTCTGTATTAATTCAACTATTCGCTAAACCTCCGTTTCACGAATTGAACATATGTTCGATGCAATCGCTACAATGCCCTATTTATAAGGCTTTCATCACATCATGGTACTTATTTAAACTATTCAAATTAAGTAATATCAATTTATGCATTGCTTTTATACATATTATACATTGATTATTCATTGTTTATGAATACTTATTCAATCAAATACAGGATACGCTTTGTACCCTGTAAATGACGAATAATTATGTTAGGCTTCTGCTGATATTATCTCATAATAACTCGACAACAGTTCCTTGCCATCCATCCCTGCAAAGGATAAGGAATCTGCTCTAGCTTCAAGGTTATCCGAATATCCCTCAAATAACTTTTTAACAGTTTCCGCTTGCTCCTGTGTTAGTGAAGGTCTTGGCTTGGTAGTTACTGACAGACTACTCGAATTGAATAATTCCTCGTAATCTTCAAAAGGGTGTTCCAATACTGTAATCAGTCCGTTAGTATAGGATTGACTTTCCTTTGTACCGTCATAGCTTTTCAAGAAAGTATTCGCTTTACTCTCTAGCTCTGTGATGGCTTCCTGCAAGTCCTCAACGCTTGTATAACGCAAATTATATCCATTATCAGAGGCTAATTGGGATAACAGCTTCATAGCCATGTAATCGCCTTGATTCGCCTTTGCAAGGGCTTCAATCTCTGTAGCTGATAGCTTAATACCTCTGTAGCCCTGTAATGTGGCTAGCTTTTCAGCGTCAGAAATAACCATGTTATCAACCTTTTCTTTTAACTCGTCTATTATGCGATTGACATTCCCTTTGGTAGCTTCCTTTATTGCATTGATTTCCTGCTCTCGTTCTGCCTTGGCTATACTTAATGAGCTTTGGTAGTATTCGCCTTTAAAGTTCTGGCCTATGTACGCTTTCTTTGTTTGATAGCTCTGCTGTATCTCGTCAATCTTTTTGCCATATTCCTGTAATACCTTTTCTAGTTTTTTAATCATAATTTCTACCTCTTTTCTTAATGGTTTATAGTTATTCCTCTTCGTCAATTACAACATCAGTTCTAATCTTTTCGATTATCTGCTCCCTGGTTAGGCCTGGTGACAGAGCGTTATTAGATGAACTAAGTTCAACTTCGCTTTTATCGGTATATCCAAAGTGGTTTTTCATCATGAAAATTCCACCAATCACATTAATTTTATTCTGCATAATTAATTGCTCAAGTGAGCACGATATAATCTGTTTAGCCCTCTTTACGATTTCAGCCCTTCGGCTATATTTCCATGAGTTTGCAGTCTCCCAATCCCATAGAGTACGCCTGTCCACTCCACAAGCTAAGGCCATGCCCTCTACTCCGGGCTTCATATCATTTTGAATGCACCAATCAAAATATAGATTAAGCCTTTGCTCCAGTTCCTCATCGGTTTTAATTGCAGGCAACCTTTTAAGGTCTACCATGTTTTGAATAAATGTAGTTAAATCTCCTGTAGCTACCTTTAAGGCATTGTTACCGATAACAGGCGACTTCCCATTGTTTCCGCCTCGTTTCCTCGGCTCTTTTACTTCTTCACTCATATAATACCGCCTTTCTTGTTGGTTTCATTAGTTCCTTTTTTTGTGAAGTCCATGCTCGGATTATC
>DUNS01000077.1 GCA_012839235.1 Clostridiales bacterium | reverse complement strand
TATCCTTAACTGTAGCCTGATGTGATTTCTGTTCGTCAGACCAGAGATTTGCCTACACCTTCCTTCAGATTCCATCTCACGATGGACACCCTTGGTGTTCAGCTATGTCTTTCCCACTACTAGGGCATACTAGGGACTTTAACCCCTTAGATTGCGCCCATGCTGGGCGCACTTAAAACAAAGAGTTGAGGTAACCTCAACTCTTTGTTTTACAAAACCTCTGTTTTATTAAATACATGGACTGGAACTTTGAAACTCCCTATTATCTCTTCATAACATTTCTCACAGATATTAAATTTGTGTACTTCCATATCCCTATTAGAAAAGTATCCCCATTCTTTAACTCCTGTAAACACATCCTCTTTCATAATATCATTGTCTCTTTTAATACTTCGTCCACAACAATTACATAAAAGCTCAGAAACTTTATGAATATCCTCATCCACTCTTTCCACTTGTCAATCCCCTCCTAAATAAATGCATGCTTCTACTATACCATGAACAAAACATATTCATGGTCTTAGCACTCCGATCGAAATCGCAAACAAGTTTGCATTTCTCACTACGTTTTTATTATTATGTTATCATTATAATGCTAGTCCACAAATATTTACAGTGGTAATTACTGTATAGCTTCGTACAACATAATAACTCCATCCTCAGTTGGCTTAGAATAGAAATCCTTTCTGATGCCAACCTCTTTAAAACCCAGACCTTCATACAAGCTTTTGGCCGGTGCATTGGACATACGTACTTCTAAAGTTAATTCAGTAATTCCTCTTTCTGTAGCTCTATCCATAAGAAAAGTTAGCATGTTATAGGCTATCTGCTGTCTACGATACTCCTTATGAACTGCCACATTATAAATATAACCTTCAGGGGGTATTCCCCAATAACCACAATATCCAACTATTCGGCTATCTATTTCCGCAATTAGATAATCATTGTTAGGGTTTTCTATGGCCTTACGAAAATCCTCTTCCTTCCAAGGCACCGAGAAAATATCATATTCAATTGCAGATACATATGACAGATCCGCCTCAGTCATTTTACGTATTCTCATAATAGCATCCACGTCTTTCTTCCTATCCTATTATTCAGCTTTAAGCTTCTCTGCCCGTTCTCTTTCAGCTTGAGATACTCTTAAATAAATAGGGGCATGGTCTTCGGATGCCTCTACCTTCCCCTCTTTCATATATACAAGGCCTAAGGCCCCTATGGAAGCAGCCCTTTGTCTGTTCATATGAATTGGGGCCAAACTATAATTAACCTTCGTCTTTTCCCTTATGATACTATGGTAGATAGTAGCTCCATCACCTAGATAGATAACATTTCTACCCATTTGATTAATTTCATCTATGATTTCCTCTACTGCTATGGCTTTTTGATTATGAATATTAATAAGCTTGTCCTGCTCAAATTCATATAGGCCAGTATACACTTGATTTCTTCGTGCATCCATCATAGGACAAATCAAACCCTCATATCCTTGCAAGTTATAAGCCAATCCTTCCAGAGTAGGAATTGGGATAATAGGTTTCTCCAGAGCAAGGCCTAGGCCCTTGGCGGTTGCAGATCCAATTCTAAGTCCAGTAAATGATCCTGGACCCGCTGATACAGCAATCCCATCCACTTCTGGCAAATCCATACCTAACATTTTAACAATCTCATCCAGCATTGGGAGCAATGTCTGAGAATGAGTCTTTTTATAATTAACAGTATATTCTGCTAAGACAGCTTCTTCAGTTACAATAGCAACGGAAGCAACCAGTCCCGAACTATCCAAAGCTAGTAATTTCATTAATATCACCCTCTCTGGGTCTGGATAGTAATTCTTCTATAATTAAAGCCTTTATCCAAATCCTTAGTTATTGTAATAATAGTAATATCGGATGGAAGTATCTCTTTAATTAATTCTGACCACTCTATAAGGCACACTCCATCTCCATAGAAGTAGTCTTCATAACCGATTTCCTCCATCTCTGTGGCATCAGCAATTCTATATACATCAAAATGATATAGAGGTAATCTCCCACTTTGGTATTCCTGTAATATTGTAAATGTGGGACTATTAACAGGTTCGTTAATCCCCATCCCATTGGCAAACCCTTGTGTAAACACAGTTTTACCTACTCCCAAATCTCCATTTATACAGAAGACCTCTCCTGGCCTTGCCTTCTTCCCAAGGGAAACCCCTAGGTTAAATGTATCTTCTGGATTAAAACTATCTATAATCATAGGCTCCTCACTTCATCTATAAACATTCAACGTTCAGATTAGGAACTCTGTATACCATGGACTAATCTGCTTTATCGTGGATATTATAGCAGAAACAATAATAAAAAGATAGAGTTTCTTAAAATCAATAATGTTAGAAGAAACTCTATCCTTAATGATAACTATAAGCTTTAATTTATAAGCTTGCGTCTGATCATTTATTAATTATGAAATCCCTTTATTACACTACTTACTCTCTTGTATAATAGCATCGTTATTACTGATACAACAACTCCCTTTAATAAATTAAATGGTACCACTGCAAATAGTACAAATGTAGATAGACTATTAATACTAGGATTAACAGCGGCTCCCATTCCAATCAAGGCTTCCATAGGCATATTGAAAGCTTTTGAATATACCGGGAGAAGTAGAAATGCATTAAGCAAGCTTCCTACCGCTACCATAGAAACAGTTCCAATAATCAGACCTGTTAATGCTGCGTTCTTTGATTTCCACTGGTGATATATTATTGCAGCGGGTACAACCAAGGAACAACCTATTAAAAAGTTGGCAAACTCACCAACGAAAGCTGTCGCCGTCCCATTAATCATTAGGTTTAGAAGAATTTTAACAAATTCAATTACGATTCCTGCCACAGGACCTAAGGCAAATGCTCCAATTAACACAGGAACTTCACTTAAATCAATTTTGTAGAAGCTTGGAGCAAACCATAGAGGAATATCAAACAGCATAAGCAATATTGATATAGCTGATAGCATTGCGATGGCTGTTATTCCTCTAACTGAAAGTAATCCAACCATTCCTGTTCTAACTTGTGTCTTGTTTGTTTTGTTCATATAAATACCATATCCTTTCTTCAAAGACTGCAAACTTTGGGCCAGAGGCGCAAAGTTGCGATTGAAAAATCTTTATTTTTCAATCTACCCTCTCTTTTCTAAAGGAAAAACTCTTTGGGTATTCAGTAAGTATAAAAAACCCCCGATTATTACTAATCGGGGGATACCACATACATATACATTACTGTACTCTTCTATCATCCAGACTTTACTGTCGGTTTTGGAATTTCACCAAATCAATCCTTAATATGGACCCGGTCCATATTAAAGAGTCGCGGACTATACCGCCGGTAGGGAATTACACCCTGCCCCGAAGAATTACCTTTATATTAATTTTAATTACATTAATAGTATAATACCATACAATTATATTGTCAATAGATTTATCCAATGGATATATCAAATTCATCTATAGCTTCATTGTTAGCTGTATCCTCTTCTTAGCTAAGTCAACACTTAACACTTTAACGTCAACAATGTCCCCGACGCTAACTACTTCAAGTGGATGCTTAACAAACTTTTTATTGGATAGTTCAGATATATGAACCAGACCATCCTGATGAACTCCTATATCAACAAATGCGCCAAAGTCAATTACATTACGAACTGTTCCTTTAAGAACCATCCCCTCTGTTAGATCCTTCATATCAAGCACATCTGTACGAAGTATAGGCTTTGGCATCTCATCCCTAGGGTCTCTTCCTGGCTTCTCTAATTCTTTTACAATGTCAATTAGAGTTATTTCACCGATTCCAAGTTCCTCTGCCATCTTTTTCTTATCCTTAATCTTCTTTCCTATAAATGAGCTATCTTGAATAAGATTATCATTATGCTTCTCAGGCTGAGTAGCAGGCTCACTTACAGCTTCCACACCATTCATAGCTGCTGCCAGGGCCTTTGCAATAGCTGTATCCTGATTTCTTACAGTTATTTTTTTATTTCTCTTATCTAACTCCCTACCCCTTCTTGGCTTTTCCTTCTTATCTTGATTGTTCATTCTATTAGCCTGATTAGATGAAGCCTTAGCCTGTAGCTCCTTTAAATCCTCTAGGGTAATTCCAAGCTTGGTAAGCAGTCCTTCAGCAGCTTTATAGGATTCTGGATGGACTCCAGATGCATCTAAAGGATTGTCTCCTCCTTGTATTCTCATAAATCCTGCACATTGCTCAAATGCCTTAGGTCCAAGCTTAGGAACATCAAGAAGCTCCTTGCGGCTATGAAAACGCCCATTAGCCTCTCTATAAGCCACTATGTTCTTAGCTGTGGTTTTGGTGATTCCCGAGACATGCTCTAATAAGGAAGCTGATGCTGTGTTAAGATCAACTCCTACTTTATTAACACAATCCTCTACTACACCAGACAAGACATCGCTAAGCTTCTTCTGATTCATATCATGCTGATATTGCCCTACACCAATTGACTGAGGATCGATCTTAACTAACTCTGCCAGAGGATCCTGCAATCTTCTTGCTATTGAAGCTGCACTTCTTTGCCCAACATCAAAATTAGGGAATTCCTCTGTTGCTAATTTACTTGCTGAATATACAGAAGCTCCTGCTTCATTAACAATAATATATTTAACTGGCTTATTCAGCTCCTTAATAAGCTCTACTATAACAACCTCTGATTCCCTAGAAGCAGTACCATTTCCTACGGATATCAGGGTTATATTATATTTATCAATTAATTTTTTAAGTATTTGCTTTGATTCCTCTATTTTGTTTTGAGGGGCGGTTGGATATATAACCACCGTGTCAAGAACTTTACCTGTTGCATCTACTACTGCCAGCTTACATCCTGTTCTAAACGCAGGGTCCCAGCCAAGTACTACTTGTCCAGTAATTGGAGGCTGCATAAGTAATTGCTCCAAGTTTTTGGAAAACACCTTAATCGCTCCATCCTCTGCCCGCTCAGTCAGGCTTGCTCGAACTTCACGTTCAATTGCAGGAGCAATAAGTCGCTTATAGCTATCTGCGATTGTTGCAGCAAGAATATCATTGGTATGAGTATTATCATTAACAATTACTTTCTTCTCTAGAAATCTTAGAATTCTTTCTTCTGGTGCCAGAACCTTAACCGTTAAGAACTTCTCCTTTTCTCCACGGTTTATCGCAAGGATTCTATGTCCAGCAATTTTTTCAACAGCTTCCTCAAAGTTATAGTACATCTCATAAACTGATTCCGCTTTTTCATCCTTAGCTACAGAGCTAACAAGCCCTTCTCTCATGGTTATATCACGAATATAGCTACGATAGCTTGCATCATCAGAAATTTGCTCGGCAATAATATCCATTGCTCCAGCTATAGCCTCTTCTGCACTTTTAACTTCTTTTTCTTCTGAGATATATTCAACAGCATACTCCTTAATAGGCTTGTCTGCTTCTTGAGCTACTATGATGTTAGCCAGTCCTTCCAGACCTTTTTCCATAGCTATAGTTGCTCTTGTTCTTCTCTTTGGACGGTATGGCCTATATAAGTCATCTACTACAACCATGGTTTCAGCTGCAAGTATCTGGGCTTTTAATTCCTCTGTTAACTTTCCCTGTTCTTCTATAGAATTTATAACCTGCATCTTCTTCTCTTCCAAATTTCTAAGATATTGCAGTCTTTCATGAAGGGTTCTTAGCTGCTCATCATCTAGGGAGCCTGTAACTTCCTTTCGATACCTAGCTATAAAAGGTATAGTATTACCCTCATCAATAAGCTTTACAGCTGCCTCAACCTGTTCGAGCTTTATTCCTAATTCATCTTTAATTTGCTTATTTATATCCATTCTTTATAACCATGCCTTCCTTAGATTTTATAATACAATCGTAATATTCTATATCCTGAAGAAAAACACCTCATGATATGGGCACTCCTCTCGGAATTTGCAAGCAAGCTTGCGTCTGAATGAAATTCAGACTTTTCTCACAACGCTTTCATTTATGATAACATTTCAGGCATTATAAATCAATATTTTAGGCTATTTGTACTGCATTTAACAACTACAAGAAGCTCCCATAGATGTTCCCACAAATGCAAGCAAATACTAATACTCTCTTTACTTTCCCACAAATATAAACACTGCTTCATATCAATGGACTTCTACACAGATTTTTGAAGCAGTGTCTATTATCTATAGATTCTTATAAATTATTTTTGCGTTGGAAAAAACTTATCATGAACAGCATTCATTGCTCTATCTAAATCCTTATCATCTATTAAAACTGTCACCCTGATTTCAGAGGTGGATATCATCTTAATATTAACACCTACATCGTAGAGAGCTTCGAACATCTTTGCAGCAACACCTACATGGGACATCATTCCAGCACCAACTATAGATACCTTAGCAACATCCTTCTCAACATCAACCTTTTCACACTTTAAGCTGCCCTGTCTATGTCTTTCTATAGTTTCAACAGCTGTTTCTAGATCTTCGTCATTAACAGTAAAGCTTATATCCTTTGTTCCGTCCCTACCAACTGACTGTAGAATTATATCAACATTCACATCATGCCTTGAAAGATGATTAAACAACTTAAATGCTACACCAGGTTGGTCCTCTAAACCAATTACTGCAATACGAGCTGTATTTTTATCTGCTGCCACTCCGCTTACGAGCATTTTCTCCATTTTTACTTCCTCCTTAATCAACGTACCTTCAGAATTATTTAAACTAGAGCGAACGACTAATTGTACACCATATTTTTTTGCCATTTCCACCGAACGGTTATGCAATACTCCTGCACCTAGGGAAGCCATCTCCAACATTTCATCATAGGTAATTTCCTTGAGTTTCTTGGCATCCTTAACTATTCTAGGATCAGTTGTATATACACCATCAACATCAGTATATATTTCACAGGCATCTGCATGAAGTGATGCAGCTATAGCTACCGCTGTTGAGTCTGACCCCCCTCGCCCTAGGGTTGTGTAATCATCCAATTTATTAACACCTTGAAAACCGGTAACTACAACAACTCTTTTATTCTCTAATTCCATATTTATTCTTTCTGTATCAATTCTTTTGATACGAGAATTTCCATATGTGGAAGTAGTATGCATAGCTACCTGATAAGCATTTAATGATACTGCTGGTATTCCCAAAGCATCAAGTGCCATAGCCATTAAGGCCACTGATGTCTGTTCTCCAGTAGTAAGCAACATATCTATTTCTCGTTTAGACGCTTTAGGATTAATATCCTTTGCCATACTTAACAATATATCAGTTTGTTTGCCCATGGCAGATAAAACCACTACAATCTCATGACCTTTTTTATAATCATCTGCAATTCTTTTTGCAACATTAAAAATTCTCTCTTTGTCAGCAACAGATGTGCCCCCAAATTTTTTTACTATTAACATAGCTGCCTCCTAATACTAAAATATGTGCATATCAACTTAGCTTGTCATTGGATAAGTTGTTTATCGCCTATTTAATAACTTATCAATAATAGTATATCCGTTCAAAACAGTATTGCCACTTGCTTTTACATCATTCTCGTTATATTTACAATTATTTTTAATGAACTCTGTACTGTCGTAGATAAGGTATGGAACCGGATCGCTTGTGTGAGTTCTTAGCTTTATGGGCGTTGGATGATCTGGCATAATTAGTAAGCGATAATCCACTTCCTGCTTTTCCATCTCATCTACAATCACCTTTATCACTCTTTGATCAAGATACTCAATAGATTTTATCTTATTGTCCACATTTCCTTGATGCCCCATCTCATCAGGAGCTTCAACATGTACATAGACAAAATCATATTTCTCCTCCAACAAAACCTTTATAGCTGCTTTAGCTTTTCCCTCATAATTGGTATGTAAGGTTCCGTTGGCTCCAGGAACTTCAATCACCTTCATTCCGGCACCAATAGCAATTCCTTTTAGTAGGTCAACAGCTGAAATCATAGCACCTTTTATGTGGTTCTTTTCCTCAAAGGATGTAAGATTGGGTCGTGTTCCTGCTCCCCAAAACCATAAAGAATTGGCTTTATTAAGGCCCATTTCCTCTCTCTTTTTATTAATAGGATGGTTATTTAAAATATCATAGCTTTTCTTCATCATGTCATATAGGGCAGGGTCCCCTGGCAGATATTCTTCAATGACCTTACCAAGAATATCGTGGGGCTGGGATAAATCAATAACATCCCCCTTATCCCATATTGTTAGATGTCTATAGCTAGTTCCATGATAAAATGTATAAATATCATTATCAAATACTTCTTTTATTGCGTCAATAAGCTGGGATGCCTCCTCTGTTGAAATCTCTCCAGAGCTATGATCTATTATAGTTCTCTTCTCATAGTCTACTTGCTCCTCTGACAAGGTAACAAGGTTACATCTAAGAGCAATATCCTCTTTCTTCATATCCACCCCGATGCTTAAAGCTTCAAGAGGTGATCTTCCAGAGTAATATACTTTCGGGTCATATCCTAACACTGATAAATTGGCAGTATCACTACCAGGTTTCATCCCTTCAGGAATTGTATAGGCAAGTCCTAGTTCAGACTTGGAAGCCAATTCATCCAAGCAGGGCGTTTTTGCAACCATCAAAGGTGTACGATTGTCCAAAACCTCTAGAGGCTCATCAGACATACCATCTCCCAAAACAATAATGTATTTCATCTTAATTTCCATGCCTTTCCTAAAACCTTACCCGGATAACACTTAAAATCTCTGGGATACGTTTTTTAATTTCATTAATGCTCTCTTCCCTTATCTCACATGTAAGAAGTCCAATTTCTCCCTCAACTCCCTGAGCTTTAACTTCTTCTACTTCACCAAGCAAAGCCTTTGCCTCTTCAAGAACTCCATTAAGATTATTAGGAACTCTTATAAAGAATCGATGTTTAACCTCATTAATATCAGTTAGGACAAGCTTTTTGCTACTCCATATGGTCCAGATATTTTTTGTCATATGTTTTGCTGCATCAACTACATCGGCAACAACGGCACTGGCTGTAGGAAGCTTACCAGCTCCGCTTCCGTAAAACATAACATCTCCAATTACATTACCTTCTACAAAAATACCGTTGAACACATCATTAACACTGTATAAGGGATGGTTAGCCTTAATCATCATAGGAGCAACCATAGCATAAACCTGGTCATCATCCCCACGAACGCTAGTAGCAAACAGCTTTATTCTTGCATCCATAGCCTTTGCATATTTTATATCTGTATCAGTAATATTTTCAATTCCTTCAGTATATATATCTTCAAAATCAACTTGCATACCATATGCTAAGGATGATAAAATCGCAATCTTTCTACAAGAATCATGACCCTCAACATCAGCACTAGGATCCCTCTCTGCATATCCCATCTCTTGAGCATTTTTAAGGGCAGTTTCAAAATCAAGACCCTCTTCACTCATCTTAGAAAGGACATAGTTTGTAGTACCATTAAGTATACCAGTGATTTCAACTATCTCGTCGGCAGTCAGAGATTGATTAAGTGGTCTGATAATTGGTATTCCACCACCTACGCTGGCCTCAAATAGGAAGTTAATTTCTCCTTCTTTGGCTATTTTAAGTAGTTCTGCCCCGTGCTTTGCCACAAGTTCCTTATTAGAAGTGATTACACTTTTCCCTTTTAATAAGGCTGATTTCACAAATGTAAATGCAGGCTCAACTCCACCCATTACTTCAACAACAATTTTAATCTCAGGGTCATCAAGGATAATATTTATATCCTGTACCAGCTTCTCCATTATAGGGTCACCAGGAAATTCTCTTCGATCCAAAACATATTTTACATTAAGCTCATTACCAGCTCTTTTGGTAATGCTTTCCCTATTGGTATTAAGTACTTCAACAACTCCACTTCCTATAGTTCCGTATCCTAAGACTGCAATATTTATCATGATGTTCCTCCATTCGTCACCTATACTAACAATTCACACTAAACCTACATGATCCCACTATGTGGCATCTGAAAAACCCGGTAAAACAAGTAGCAAGCACCACTGTGGGAGCTTCGCAGTTCTTCCCCTATGAAAAAGATTTTTCAATCTATTCTCTAGAAACAATCTTTACAAAATGAATACCGTCCATTCCTTCTAAACTATCTATAATAAGAGAGGTGCTGGCCGTATTCGGATCAATCTCCATACTTAGAGTAACTAATGCTATTCCATTAACAGGTATACTTTGATGTATAGTAAGTATATTGGCCTCGTTTTTAGCCACTTGATTAAGTACTTTAGATAAAAGACCTGGTTTATCATCCATCTGAAGCATTATGGTAATAGTCTTGCCTCTGGTGTTTTCATAAAAAGGAAATATATCATCCCTATATTTATAAAAGGAGCTTCTACTAATATCAACAGCATCCGTGGCCTCTTGAACTGTCATTGCCCTTTCTGAGTCAAGAAGTCTCTTTGCTTCCACAACCTTTAACAATACTTCAGGAAGCGCCTTCTTCTTAACTATAAAATACTTTTCTCCATCCATTCCATACTACCTCCGAAATTTACTCATCGTTTGTATGCCCGCCAGATACAATTGTCTTTCATAGAAAGATATATTATCACAGTTTTATCCATAAAGCAATTGCTAATTTGAATAAATAATAACTATTATTAGCTCCTTTCTTATCAATATATCCAATAATATAAGATAGAGCTTCCTTTGGGAAACCCTCCAATTATAAAAAAAGCTGCTGCTTAGTTTTAGTATTATGCAACAGCCCTTATTAATCTCTCATTCCGTTTTATTATCTCATATATCTACAGATTAGGAACTCAAATGCTACGAATTTTCTTATTCGTGGATATTATAATATCTTTGATAAAAATTCTTTGAGTCTTGGGTTTTGTGGATTATCAAAAAATTCATCCGGCGTATTCTGTTCTACTATTACACCTTCATCTATAAACAATACCCTTGTAGCAACCTTTTTGGCAAATCTCATTTCGTGGGTAACAACAACCATAGTCATTCCCTCATCTGCTAATTGAGTCATAAGATCTAGCACTTCCCCTACCATCTCTGGATCAAGGGCAGAAGTAGGTTCATCAAAAAGCATTACCTTTGGGTTCATGGCCAAGGCCCTAATTATTGCGATCCTTTGTTTCTGGCCACCTGATAATTGATTAGGGTAGGCATTTGCTTTTTCAGTTAGACCTATTCTCCCAAGAAGCTCCATAGCCTTTGCCTTAGCTTCATCTTTAGTCATTAATCCCAGCTTGATGGGTGCCATAGCTATGTTATCCAATACTGTCATATGAGGGAAGAGGTTGAATTGCTGAAAAACCATTCCCATATCTTTACGAAGCAAATTAATATTAGCCTTTTTATCGGTAATTAACTTATCCTCAAACCATATCTCACCATCTGTAGGAACCTCTAGTAAGTTTAGGCACCTAAGGAAGGTTGATTTACCAGAGCCAGAGGGTCCTATTATTACTACCTTCTCTCCTTGTTCAATAGTCTCATTAATACCATTCAAGACCACATGATCCCCGAAGGCTTTTTTCAAATTCTTAGTGACTATCACCCTTAGACAACCTCCTTTCAAATCCTGATAGAACCTTGGAAAGTCCCAATACCATTATTAAATAGCATGCTGCAGCTATTATCAAAGGGGGTAGTATATCCCATGTCCTAGTTCCAATATATTGTGCTGCCTTTGTCAAATCAGTTACAGCGATATAACCAGCAACGGAGGTTTCCTTTATCAATGTGATAAATTCATTACCCAAAGCAGGTAATATATTCTTAACTGCCTGAGGTAGTATTATAAGCCTCATAGTCTGTATATAATCTAATCCTAGGGATCGGCCTGCTTCCATCTGACCCCGATCAATAGATTCTATGCCCGCTCTAATAATCTCAGACACATAAGCACCTGAGTTTATTCCAAAGCACACTGCACCTACAACCATTTCATTAGTATTCCTTGAGGTGAAAATAAGATTGTAGATTATTAAAAGCTGTACAATAAGGGGAGTTCCGCGAATAACATTAATATATACATTACATATTGTCCTAAGCCATTTCATTCTATAATTAGTGGCTGTTACATTAAGTACAGCAATGATTATTCCAATTGCAATACCAAGCATTATGGCTAAAAAGGATATAATGAGAGTTACCTTTAAACCCTCAATATAGGCCAGATATCTTTGCTCTGGAACAATAGCGTTATAAAAGGATTGATATAGTTTCTCAAACCAAGTCAAGTTCTTACCTCCTGGATTTATTTTTCTCATGAACCGGATATCCAATTCAATTGTCAATAAAAAGGAGTTGTCTCAAAATTGCATTATTTTGAAGCAACCCCTTAATTACAATTTTAATTATTTGTATGATTTGCTGTAAACTCTTCAATTTTACCAGTATCTTTAAGTTCTTGAATAACAGCATTAATTTGATCTAATAATTCCTGATTACCTTTTTGAACAGCAATAGCATACTTATCTTCAAATAATATACCATCAAGAATAATCAATTCTTCATTGGCTGCAACCAAGTCCTGGGCTGGGTATAAATCCATTACTACACAATCAATTTTATTATTGATTAAGTCCTGAGCTGCTTGAGCAAACTTTGAATAACGTTTGATTTCTTTGGCATCAATATTAGCTTCAACATAAAAGTCTGCAATATTACCCTGTTGAACACCAATAACTTTACCATCTAAATCATCAACACTTGCTACAGCTGGATTTTCTTTGTTAACTAAAACCACTTCAGTAGAGTCAACGTAGTCTATAGAGAAATCCATTACCTCTTTACGTTCTTCACTAACAGATACTCCTGCTGCAACAAAATCTATGGTACCCTGTTGTACTTGTAATAATGCTCCATCAAATTCCATGTTCTTTATAACAAGTTCTTTCCCTAAAGCATCTGCTATAGCCTGAGAAATATCCATGTCAATACCAACAACATCATTACCTACCATGTATTCGTAAGGAGCAAATCCTGCTTCCGTACCAACAATAATTGTATTGCTTTCTTCTGCATCAGTTTTATCTTCAGTCTCATCATCTTTTACATTCTCTTCTACAGTATCTTGACCTTCTTTTTTACCCTCTTCCTTGGTTCCACAAGCTGCTAGGATTCCAGTCATCATAACTAAAATTACAAAAAGTACCGATAATTTCTTCATTATTACCTCCAATTAATTAGGAGCATTAGCTCTTTTTAAGAAGTGCTCCGATTTTTTCTTTCTCATCCTCAGCCAGAATTCCATCTTCATCCATGAGAATTATCAAACGATCATCTTTCTTTGTTATTGCTTTCATATATGAAGTATTGTTGCTTTTAAAAATTGATGGTTGGTCAAGGACCTGATCCTCCATAAGTACAGTTATTTCTTCCATCTTATCTACTTCATAAGCTATAGGTATATTATTAGAGTTAGTAATCAGAAGTCTTGTATCAGCGTCAGTTTCTTTATCTTCTAGACCGAATTTTCTTCGAAGACTATAGACAGGAAGTCTATCTCCTCTTAAATCAATCATTCCAATAATATTGTCAGGTGCTTTTTTAACCTTCTCTACAGGTATTGGGTTTTCAATTGATTTGATATTCATAATGTCCATTCCATATACATCGTCCCCAAGCTTAAATATTGCCTGTTTTGTGCTTTCCATAATAACCATCCCTTCTTCATAGCCTGCAAAGTTTGGCCGCAGGCACAAATTTGTGATTGAATAAAGACGCGGAAGAACAAGGAGTTAGCACCTATGTGCGAACTTCGTAGTTCTTCTGTGTGAAGATGCCTTTTTCCTCACACTACCCTCCTATGAATCCTAAGATATATCTTCACTTTTCCTTTGTGCTTTCCACTTAAGATATCCATTAATAAATGGGTCAATATTACCATCTAAAACACTAGTCACATTACCTACTTCTTCATTGGTTCTATGGTCTTTAACCATGGTGTATGGCTGCATAACATATGAGCGGATTTGATTGCCCCATCCAATCTCCTTAACTTCACCACGGATATCAGATATTTTCTCAAGATTGGCCTCTTGTTTCATCAAATAAAGCTTAGCCTTCAGCATATGCATCGCCTTGTCTTTATTCTGTAACTGTGATCTTTCATTCTGACATTGTACCACGATATTCGTTGGTATATGAGTAATTCTTACAGCCGAAGAAGTCTTGTTGACATGCTGTCCACCAGCTCCACTGGCATGATAGGTATCAATTCTTAAATCCTTATCATCGATCTCAATACCTGAGTCATCTTCAATATCGGGCATAACATCGCAGGAAACAAAAGAAGTCTGCCTTTTTCCAGCTGCGTTAAAAGGGGATATCCTTACTAGACGATGAACTCCACTTTCTGACTTAAGATAGCCATAGGCATTGTTTCCATTGATCTCCATCGTTATTGACTTTAATCCGGCCTCTTCACCATCCAGAAAATCAAGAATATCAACTGTAAATCCCTTTTTATCTGCCCATCTTTGATACATTCGACTAAGCATCGACGCCCAATCACAGCTTTCTGTCCCACCAGCCCCAGCATGTAGGGTAAGTATAGCATTACAGTCATCATATTCATCGGATAATAAAGTTCTAAGCTTTAATTCCTCCAACGCATCTATGAATTCCTCTAGTACTTCCTTAATCTCTGGGATAAGGGTTTCATCATTCTCTTCATATCCCATCAATATTAGTGTTTGAACATCTTCAAATTTAGTTTTTAGTTGATTATAGGTTTCAACAGAGTCTTTAAGGATTTTAAGCTCTTTCATAAGACCTTGAGCCTTATCGGTGTTATCCCAAAACCCGGGTTCTTCCATGGTTAATTCAATTTCCTTAATCCGATTATCCTTACCGGCAAGGTCAAAGTGAATCCCCCACTTCTCTTAATGGTTGCTCGTATGTGCTCAATGTATATTTATACTGATCTAATTCTAACACTGTACCACCTCTTTCATGTTATTATACATTTCTTTTAATAATAATGCAACAGTAATTTATAATAATTCATACAAATTCATATTTGATATTTACATTTTTCCTTTGTTTCCCATATAAATCAAGTGAATTACATGATAACAATCATGAATTCACTTGGTTTATTACTATTCATGACAAGGAAATTGACTTGTCAATTTATCTTGTTTATACATTCCTTCCATGACAATGCTTATACTTACGACCACTTTCGCAGGGACATGGATCATTAGGTTGAATCTTCTTACTAGTTCTTTTTACAGGGGTATTGGCACTTTCATCACGATTTGTACCAGTTACCTTAGCAACTTGCTCTCTCTCTACCTTCTGCTCTACCTTCACATGCATAAGAGCCTTAACTGTATCCTCTCGAATCGCAGCTGTCATAGCTTCAAACATTTCAAAACCTTGGAACTTGTACTCTATAATCGGTTGACGTTGTCCATAGGCCTGTAGACCAATACCCTGACGTAGTTGGTCCATATCATCTATATGATCCATCCACTTACGATCGATTACCTTTAATAAAATTACTCGTTCAAGTTCTCTAATATGCTCAACTTCTGGGAACTCAGCTTCCTTAGCTTCATAATACTTAACAGCATCTTCCTTTAGTTTTTGGAGTAGATCGTTTCTTTTAATCGTTTTTAACTTATCTTCAGAAATTTCTATCCTAGGTAATGGGAATATAGTTAATAAGTTATTATTTAATTCATCAATATTCCAATCTGCTGGAGACTGATCATCACCGATTGTGGAATTAACATAAGCTTCTACTGTATCTGTAATCATACGGTAGATGGTATCTCGCATACTTTCCCCATCTAATACCTTACGACGTTCTCCGTAGATAACTTCTCTTTGTTCATTATTAACCTGATCATATTCCAATAAATTTTTACGAATTCCAAAGTTATTGCTCTCAATTCTCTTTTGCGCTTTCTCAATAGCATTAGAAAGCATCTTATGTTGTATCTGCTCACCTTCAGCAATACCTAAAGAGTTAAACATAGTCATCAATCGCTCAGATCCAAAAAGACGCATCAGATCATCTTCTAAGGAAATATAGAATCTAGATTCACCAGGGTCTCCCTGTCTACCAGCACGACCTCGAAGCTGATTATCTATACGGCGGGCCTCATGTCTCTCTGTACCAATTATCTTAAGCCCCCCAACTTCAATAACCCCTTCACCTAATTTAATATCCGTACCACGACCGGCCATATTGGTTGCAATGGTTACAGAACCCAACTGACCTGCATCTGCTACAATCTCTGCTTCCATTTCGTGAAATTTAGCATTTAAGACCTTATGGGGAATATTTTTCTTTTTAAGAATATAGCTGATCTCCTCTGAAGATTCAATTGTAATTGTACCAACCAAAACTGGCTGTCCTTTCTTGTTGGACTCAATTATATCCTCAATTATTGCTTTTAATTTTTCTTCTCTAGTTTTATAAACCGTATCCTGATGGTCAATACGAATTACCGGCTTATTAGTAGGAACTTCAATAACATCCATTCCATAGATTTCTCTAAACTCTTCCTCTTCTGTAATGGCAGTACCAGTCATACCACATTTTTTTGTATACTTATTAAAGAAATTCTGGAATGTAACTGTAGCCAGAGTTTTACTTTCCCTTTTAACCTTAACATTTTCTTTAGCCTCTATTGCCTGATGTAAACCATCACTATAGCGTCTACCTGGCATAATACGTCCAGTAAACTCATCAACTATTAACACTTCATCATCCTTAACCACATAATCCTTATCCCTAAACATCAGATTATGAGCTCTAAGAGCAAGAATGATATTATGCTGTATCTCAAGGTTTTCAGGATCAGCAAGATTCTCAATCTGGAAGAACTGCTCTACCCTTTTAACACCCTCTTCTGTTAAATGTACGTTTTTCTCCTTTTCATTGACTATAAAATCTCCCTCTTCCTCGATCTCTTCCTTCATGAGGGCAGCCATCTTAGTCAATTCTGCACTTTCTTTTCCCTTGGTTAGCTGTCTAGCTAATATATCGCATACTCTATATAACTCTGTAGATTTACCGCTTTGGCCAGAAATAATAAGTGGTGTTCTTGCTTCATCAATTAGAACGGAGTCAACCTCATCAATTATCGCATAATGGAGGTCTCTCTGTACTAATTGCTCTTTGTAGATAACCATGTTATCTCTTAGGTAGTCAAAGCCTAACTCATTATTGGTAGCATAAGTAATATCACATTCATAGGCATCACGTCGTTCTTCCTTGTCCATACTATTAAGTATTACGCCAACCCTAAGTCCAAGAAATTCATGAACCTTACCCATCCATTCCGAGTCACGCTTTGCCAAATAATCATTAACTGTAACAATGTGAACACCTTTACCTTCAAGAGCATTCAAATATGCTGGTAAAGTTGCAACTAAGGTTTTACCCTCCCCTGTACGCATCTCAGTAATTCTACCTTGGTGTAATATTACACCACCAATAAGCTGAACACGGTAATGCCTCATTCCTAAAACTCTTTTAGCAGCTTCCCTTACAACAGCATATGCCTCTGGAAGTATATCATCTAAAGTTTCTCCATTTAATAGTCTATTCTTAAACTGGTCTGTTTTACCTCTTAATTCGTCATCGGTAAGTTTTTGCATGTCTGGTTCGAGTGCTTCAATTTTATCAACGATCGGTAAGACTCTTTTGACTTCTCGTTCACTATGAGTCCCAAAAATCTTTTCAAGTAATCCCATTCTTATTCACTCCTGTACTCTTCCATATAATATCTATAATCAATCACCTAGTATTGTAGCATTTAAGCTTATACTATTCAACTTAAATTTAACCTATGGGCCTTTACCAACAGACAAATTGTTGGATTATTATGAAATATTTGGCTTTTATCTGTAAAAAACCGCCTCTAGATTCTTAATCTAGAGGCGAGAACCAAAACTCTTATTTCGATCCTTATTAATACTCAGGAACTATAAGTCCATAGGTATTACCTTTTCTTTTATATACAACATTAACCTCGTCTGTTTGAGAATTGCGAAATACAAAAAAACTATGTCCAAGGAGTTCCATCTGCACGCAAGCCTCTTCTGGATCCATGGGTTTTATCGCAAATTTCTTAGTTTTTACAATTTCAATACTATCATCTTCCTCATATTCATCATCCATATACTTCTGATTAAAATTAGATGAGGCATGCTTATGGTCTAAAATTCTAGTCTTATATTTTCTTAACTGGCGTTCAATAATCTCTTCTACCAAATCAATTGAAACATATAAATCACTACTTGTTTGCTCTGCTCTTATAATATTACCCTTTACCGGTATGGTAACCTCAATCTTTTGCCTTCCCTTTTCAGCGCTTAATGTTACGTGTACCTCAGTATCAGGTGTAAAGTATCTCTCTAGCTTACCAATCTTTTCATAAACGGCTGTCTTTAGTCCTTCAGTTACATCCATGTTCTTGCCACTGATGATATATCGCATAATGCTCACTCCTTTTCTCTTTATTGTTAGCA
Source organism: Clostridiales bacterium (assembly GCA_012839235.1). Lineage (GTDB taxonomy): Bacteria > Bacillota > Clostridia > Lachnospirales > Lachnospiraceae > Mobilitalea. The sequence goes on along the minus strand of DUNS01000077.1, from coordinate 17,606 downwards.
TTAGTATTGCTAACTTTATTATATCATGGTGACAAAAATGTGACAAGCAACATTATATTTCATTAAATGCTTATTAAGATTTGAAAATATTCACTTTTTACATTTTATGCCATGAATATTATATAATCTTTATTTATTTCGTCAAATAGCAATATCTTTATACAAATATAGTCGTACTTACTCCTATTATCCGACAATTAAAAAAAGAGCCTAAATACAAGAATTCTTTGTAGAATCGTGTCATCCTATAATAAGTTACAAAACGGATTTTCGATATTGACATGGTTTTATCCATGCGACAAGAGTAGTTTATAATTGTTGATAATGTGGATAAAGCCGTGTATAACTTTATTTCTTTTGAAATTCGGGGTGTTTTAATGTGGATAACTTTTTTATTGTTTATATGTGCCCCTATATATATATACATTTATTGTAAGTTCTTTCTTACTCTTTGTGCATTTTGTATAATGCCAAGTTTGTCAATAGGCCTTTTGCATATAACTTCTCTTATAAATATTGAAAAACATTTAACATAATTCATTCAATTTTCGAACTTTTTAGAATATTCAATCAAAATAACCCATATTATTAGGGACACAATATGTTGGGCTTTCTGATTATGATAACAACTAAAAAACAGGCTCGACTTGAAATATAGATTAAAATCACTTATTTCAAGATTAGCCTGTATTATATATTATTCATCCTTATATGCATAAAATTTAAGTATTATGATAATTTATTCAGCTTCATTACTTAGCTTTAATTTCTTTTCATACTTATCCACTTTGTCTGCTAAGAAAGGAGCCAGTCCAACAAATTCTGCTCCATATATATATCTATGAAATTCAGATGTAGTGACTCTTATTATTCTAATTACAACATGGAAAAAATCTCCCTCACCTAGGTTTATGTATGCTCTAAAATAATAGCCAACTGGCAATTCTGTCTCGCATATAAAACCAATACCACTTCTTGATATATCAAAAACGAATGCTGAAGCATTAATATCTTTGATTACCACATAATCCTGCTTAAATATCTCATCTACTTCTAGACGTATATCAATTGGTAATCTCTTATATCGACGCCTATCCATATTATCCTTCCCCTGCATATGAAAACCATCCCTTCTCCGATATTTAAATAATCTATTGCTACCCTCATACATTTTACCATATAAATCCATCTATTCCAACAAAAATAATAAGCCATAAGAAAGAAGGAGCCTTTGCACCATAGCCTATTTAGCTATTTTGCAAAAGCCCCTAATTAAATCAGTCTAATATTCTTCTTACTCTATATACATTTCTATAATTATATTTTGAGGTTATAATACCCTGATTTTTATTGGCAGCATGAACAATTTTATCATTACCAATATACAATGCCACATGGTTAACACGACCAGAACTGCTAGCATAAAAAATCAGATCCCCTGGTTGCCTCTCACTAACACTTACCTTTCTACCCACAGAGCTTGCTATATCAGCAGAAGACATTCTTTTAAATACATCTCCATATCCAAAGTCTGAATATATCCTCCATACAAATCCAGAACAGTCCGCTCCTCTTGTTAAGCTTGTACCGCCCCAAACATAAGGATTCCCAACAAACTTTTGGGCATATGTAACAATTTCCTGTGCTCGTCCGGATGAATTACCAGAGGGTTTTGAAGGCTTAGGAGTAGAGGTTTCTTTCTTGTCAGCTTCAGAAGCTTTTCTCTCCTTTTCTGCTTTCGCAGCAGCAGCCTCTCTTCTTTCACGTTCCGCTTTTTCTTGTGCTAATTTTTCAAGTCTTTCTCTTTCAGCCCGTTCTGCTGCTTCCTGAGCTGCCTTTATAGCTGCTTCTTCTTCCCTAGATATAGCAACTTTAAATTCCACATCTATTTCTATAAGTTCCTGACCATTGTATCTTTTAGCTAGAAAACCAGTATACTCATTACCAGTATCATCATCCTGTCCTAGCAAAATCTCTACCCATTCCCCATGGTCCTTAACAACCATATAGGTTTCACCGTCAGGAATCTGAGTAAGTATCTTTGATTCCGTTGTTGGTTTCTGCCTAACATTTAAAGTTGTTGTTCTAACAGTAGCATAAATTTTAGCATATTCTTCTACCATGTCTTCTGCTTCCCTACCAATGGCAAGATAATTGGATGCTATGTAACCTTCAACCTCACCAGATACAATCTTAACCCAATCACCATCTAAGTATTCAATTATATCAGCAGCACTACCACGATATAGCTTACCTACAATCTCGCTTTCAGTAGTGGGATCTTTACGAACATTAACATATTCTGATGCAGTAGATACACCCAAGTTATTATATGGGGATAAAATCTCAGTCTTTAATATAGTAGATAAAGCCTTTTGAGCAGTTACCACCTCATCTTTAGGCACTGAATAATAATATGTATCAAGAGTGTATGTAATTCCAGCCACACCTTGTTCTAGGGCTGATGTTTCATCCGCATATGCAGATGCTGTTGGTATAGATAGAAGTAATGTTCCAGCCACACAACACAATGCGACTTTTAAAGTCCTTAATGTCCGCATGAATATTTCCTCCCAAGTATCACAAGTAATCAAATTACTCTTATCAACAGTTTATAATAAACGAAATCTTGTCTCTATAATCAACCGTTTATAACAAACACGCAGTTACTGTGTATTAAATGTTACAAAATTATTAAATATATTGATTTGATTATAGCAAAATCACAATCATGTGTCAATAAGAAATAACCACTAAAACAAGGATTCTTGGGAGATATTAAATTATTTTATTGATTTAAGTATTTTTCTACTGCTGTAATAGCCATCGCGCCGTCGGATGCTGCCGTAACAATCTGTCTTAATTCCTTTGTTCGTACATCACCTGCAGCAATAATTCCTGGTACATTAGTTTCGCAGTTTTCACCAGCGATAATGTGACCGCTCTTGTCTGTAGCTACAATATCCTTAAATGGTCCGGAGTTGGGGATATATCCAACTGCAATAAATACTCCGGATACATCATATTCATTAATTTCATTAGTCTTTACATTCTTAATTGTAATGGATTCAGTAACATCATCTCCATTAATTTTTTCTACAACACTATCCCAAAGAACAGTGACATTCTCCAAGGAAAGCAGCTTGGTTACCGATCCCTTCTTAGCTCTAAACTCATCTCTTCTATGAACCACATAAACCTTTCTACTTATACGGGATAAAAATATGGCATCTTCAACGGCTGTATCTCCACCACCAACTACCACAACATCTTTATTTCTGAAAAAAGCTCCGTCGCAAGTTGCACAATAGGATACACCCATACCTGCCAGGTCCTTTTCTCCTTCTACTCCTAAATGCCTTGGAACTCCTCCACTAGCAATTATAATTGCTTTAGCTCTTAGTTTTGTTCCATCATCTAGTGTTATAACCTTAGTTTCCCCGTCAAGACTTAGGTCCTTTACCTCACCGGTAATAAATTCTGTCTCAAGGCTATCAGAATGTTCTCTTAATTTCATACTAAGATCGAAGCCAGATATTCCTATAAAACCGGGATAATTATCAACTTCAGTCGTATTAATTATTTGTCCACCACTAAGTGCTGCCTTCTCTATAACAACTAAACTTAACTCAGCCCTTTTTCCATAAATTGCAGCCGATAAGCCTGCAGGGCCCGAGCCAATGATTATTACATCATAAATCATATTTATACCTCCTTGATTTTTACCAATATCAATGTTATTGAACCTTCAAATAATATATATTATTAGTTACATAGGGTCTGTATCAAAGTTACAGAGCCATATAATCTCATATTTTCCTTACTAGAGCATATATCCATTGAACATCTCTACCAGGGATTATATCCTGGCTTTTTCTAATATCAATCAGTTCAAGCTTCTCAAATCTACTAATTAATTCTTTTAGAGTTCTTGTCCTATAATCAGTATAATATCTCTCATCCTGTAAGCCTTCCTCTTCACCATAGTGGAAAGACATATACATTATCCCATTTATTTTCAAGCTTTTTACTACTTTTTCTAATATCTCATCTATTTCATTACTAGGAACATGATGAAGTGAAGCATTAGCCCAGACACCATCAAAAACCTGGTCAAAATCAATGTCTTGGAATTCCATGTGTAATACTTCTTGTCCAATATGAATACTGGCCAAATTACACATGTTTTCAGAGCCATCTAGTGCAGTAACATCAAAGCCCCTGGACATAAAATAGACACTATCTCTTCCGGACCCACATCCAAGATCAAGTATACTTCCATTATCCGGCAGTAGATCAGTGAATACATTCCAATGCTCCTCCATACTAATGTCTTTAGTATATTCATAAAACTCTTCAGAATGACTATTATAATAATCTAAGGTCCCCACTTATATTCCCCCCTTCAAGGTTAATTTATTATAACAAACTATTATATATATTTCTAGCCTTATCCTTACAGTTATTTCCCTACAAATTAACATGTCCTTAACCGGAGAAGCATCCTATGGGAACTTCTGCTATGCCTGCTTACCTCTGAATGTAATTCAGACTGTGCTCATTTTACCTACGAATAAATATAGAGTATATAAAACTTGGAAATAGTGTTATAATATACACGATAAGCAGATTAGTCAATATAAGATAGAGCATTTATCGTGCTTGCACGAAGAAATGCTATAGCTTGGATTGATAAGTGCAACGTGAACGAGAATGTGCAGCATTCGAGTTCCTAATCTGTAAACTTATGTTAAGTTAGAAAGGTTCTGATATGTATACATTTGATAGCAGAGTTCGATTTAGTGAAATCAACCACCACAAAGGGGTTCTAGACTTAACCTCAATCGTTAATTATTATCAGGATTGCAGTACATTCCAATCCGAGGATTTAAATATTGGATTTGACTATTTGCAGAGCAAAAACAGAGTATGGTTACTTAGTAGCTGGCAAGTGGAAATTAAAAAGCCTGTCCTTCTTGGAGATTATATTACTATTGGCACATGGCCTTATAATTTTAATGGCTGTTATGGTTATAGAAATTTTATTATGAAAGACCAAGAAGGTGTAGTATTAAATGTTGCCAACTCCATCTGGGTATATGTAGACACTCTAACCGGACGCCCAACTAGGGTTCCTGAGGATAGTGGTTATAAGTTAGAAACACCATATCCAATGGAATATGCTAATCGCAAGATCAAGCTACCTGATGATATGAATAATCATCCTACATTTCCTGTAGTTAAATCAAATATCGATTCCTATAACCATGTAAATAATGGGCAGTACATAAAGATGGCTGAGGAATTTCTCCCTGAAGATTTTAAGGTTTCAGCTTTTAGGGTAGAATACAAGAAACAAGCAGTTCTTGCAGATATAATATTACCAAGAACAAGTAGAGATAAAAATCTCTATACAGTTGCTCTTTGTGATACCAAAGAAAAGCCATATGCCATTATTGAATTTACTGAAAGTTAAGCATCAGCCAAAGTTTTTTATTAGAAAGGATTACAATATGATTGAACTTGGAAAATACCAAACCTTAGAGGTTATTAAACAAACTGATTTTGGAATATATCTTGGAGAAATAGATTCTGATGGGAAGACTAGTATACTATTACCCAAAAGCGAGGTTCCTGAAGGAACGGTGGCTGGGGACCATATTAGAGTTTTTCTTTACAGGGATTCTGAGGATCGGGAAATAGCTACCACAGCAAAAGTTCCTCTAACATTAGGTGAGTTAGCTGTATTAAAGGTTAAAGAAGTTAATAACATAGGAGCTTTCCTTGACTGGGGTCTGATGAAAGATCTCCTCCTTCCCTATAAAGAGCAGACTGCAGAGATAAAAGAAGGGGATAGTGTTTTGGTCTCCCTTTATCTTGATAAAAGCAATCGCCTTTGTGCAACTATGAAAGTATACGATATTCTGTCCACTGAGGCTCCCTACAAAAAGGATGATGTGGTAACAGGAACAGTTTATGAATTTGTAGATAGCTTTGGAGTATTTGTGGCAGTGGATAATAAATATTCCGCTATGATACCACATAATGAGATCTTTGTCCCTATAAAAATCGGAGACAATATTACTGGAAGAGTTACTCAGGTTAGAGATGATGGTAAATTAACCCTAAGCCTTAGAAAAAAATCCTATATACAAATGGATGAAGATGCTGTAATGATAATGGAAAAACTCAAGGCAGCCCATGGGTTTCTCCCTTATAACGACAAATCGAATCCGGATACAATTAAATCCGAATTTAACCTCAGTAAAAATAGCTTTAAAAGAGCTATAGGAAGACTATATAAGGCAGGAGCAATTACAATAACCGATGATGGAATTCGGATAGTGTAGGGCTCCTGCCTTACCTATATTATAAACAAATACTATTTTAGGAATCTCATTCTAGCACTATCATGTGGATCTGGTTGTTTTACAACAACTTTTTCCTCTGGATACAATTCTGTAAGTCCTCTTGCTATTTTATCCTTACATAATTTGCAAAAACGTCCAGTTTTAATTAAAATTCCACACCGCTCACATTCAAGCCCTATCATGGAATCATCTGCAAAGGCTAATCTTTCCTCTCTAATCCATTGCCTAATTTGAGATATAGGCACATCAAACTCCTCAGAAACCTCTTGCATATCAACTCTTGGATGATCATATACATACTCTTTTACTTTCTCAAATACATCATCCAATTTTTTTGTACAACCTGGACACAAGGGAGGCCCAGTCAAATAATTGAATAACCTTCCACACTCTTTGCAATTTCTAACATCCATACAAGAAATCATTCCTTTCTACATAAGCTGCAAACTTTGTTATTGCACTTACCTCCTAAAAATTTTTACCAATACATAATGTGATAAAACAGATATCATTAATTCCATTGGATTTTAATACATTAGCACAAGCTTCTATAGTACTACCAGTAGTAAATATATCATCTACTATCAATAATTTATTAATCACTTTACCATGTTTTTCTGCAACAGTCCCATTAAACTCAAAGGCCTTCTTAAGATTACGAAGTCGTTCCTTATCACTTAATTGCTTTTGTGGTATAGTCTTTCTGTTTCGAACCAATAAATCACTAATAACTTTAATATTTAATTCTTTTCCTACCATGTTAGCTATTAGCTCAGCTTGGTTATATCCTCTTTGTCTAAACTTACTATTATGTATAGGAATAGGCATAATAACATCAGGAGCATATTGTAGAATTGCCTCTCCATAAATTCGAAGCAACTCTTCTACGTAGAACAATGCATATTCCTTTTTTTTGTGATACTTAAAATCAGCAATAGAACGTTTCATAACATCATCATAAACCCAGACTGAATACCCTTTAGTAAAATGGTAATCTTTACGCTGGCAATCGCTACAGAATTCACTTTCTTCTAATTCTATAGGCTTACTACATTTCTTGCAGCGGGGTTCTCTTATATACTGAAGCTTTCTTTTGCAGGGTTCGCATATCCTATTACCCTTGGGAATTACAATCTCACCACATACAGGGCATCTTACCGGATAAATCAAATCAATAATATTTTGAAACAATTAATACTCCTAATTCTTAAAAAGCTTAGAAGGATAAATACCCTTATCTACTAATTCTAAAAACGAATTCACTACCATTTCCTTATCTTCCCTATAGGTTACACCAAACCATTTATCCGAAGTCTTTAGAATTGATACTTGAGCCTTCATATTATTAATTAGTTTGCCAACAGCATCAGGTAATAAAAACTCTTTTTTCATATTATCCTTATCTGTAAGCTTAGTCTGGAAATCTATAAAATCTTTCTCTAATTCGGCGAATAAGCTTGGTTTAAATCCCCACATATTCATAGATACTAGACTTTCTATATCTAACTTTATTGGATTACCTTCGCTATCTATAGCAGTCGCATGGTCACCTTCTCTAATAATACCTGAGGTCTCAACTATATCCTTTAAGAGATTATTCTCACCCTTACATATGCCTCTAGTCACCGTGCCATTATCACTTAAGGTATTTCCCAGAATGAAACCAGCCATACAATACTTATCATCACCATCAGTTTTATTAAGAAATTCATAAATCTTAGTAAAGGCCTCTTTACCGTAATAATCATCTGCGTTAATTACAACAAATGGCTCATTGACTACGTCCTTACAGCAGAGAATTGCTTGGCCAGTCCCCCAAGGCTTCGTTCTACCCTCAGGTTTTGTAAATCCTGCTGGTAGGTCATCCAAATCTTGAAATACATACTCTACCTCAACTAATTTCTCAATTCTATTACCAACCACTTCTTTAAAATCTTTTTCTAGATCCTTACGAATAATAAAAACAACTTTATTAAATCCAGCCTCTAGTGCATCATAGATAGAATAATCCATAATAATCTCTCCACTAGGACCAACTGGCTCCAATTGTTTGATACCACCAAATCGGCTTCCCATACCGGCAGCCATAATAACTAAGGATGTTGTAGACATGTATGCTTCCTCCTACTAAAACTTTCACTTCTTCATTGCATTTAAACTTGAGTCTAAGACTCAAACTTATATATGAAAGATTTTTCTTTCATGTATATTATTATAACGCAATTTTCCATATATTGCACCAATAATTTATATAACTAGGTATTTTCACCAGTTAGCCCTAATCTTATAGGTAAAATGTCCATATCGAATCAGTCTTTTCTCAACTCCATAATCCGTTGGCATAAGCTTGAAAATCTGCTTTGCTCACTCTTATTGTCTATCATAGATTGTAGCATCACATCACTACCAACAATTGTAACGCAATTTTTTGCTCTTGTTACAGCTGTATAAAGGAGATTTCGGTTGAAAAGAAGCTTAGGTCCGTCTAGTATGGGTAAAACTACAGCTGGATATTCGCTTCCTTGAGACTTATGAATGGTAACTGCATAAGCAAGCTCAAGTTCGTCCAATTGTGTAAATGGATAATCTACCAAACGGTTATCATCAAATTCTACGAGTAAACGTTCGGAAAATAGATTGATTTCTTTAATAATTCCACAATCTCCATTAAACACCCCGGTTCCTGATTGTATTGATATACCAAATTGATTTTTGACCTCCCAGGATGTTTGATAATTATTTTTTATCTGCATCACCTTATCTCCTTCACGGTAGATATTCTGGTGGTATTCCTTCTCTTTCTTATCATGTGCTTTAGGATTAAGTGCTTGCTGTAAAACTTGGTTAAGTCTTTCTACACCTAATTCACCTTTTCTCATTGGCGTTAATACCTGTATATCATAGGGTGTTGCATTAACATACTTAGGAAGTTTATTCTTAATGAGGTTTATCATTACAGCAATAATAATATCTGCAGTTGGACGATTTAAATAAAAGAAATCCCTGCTCTTATTATCTAGGTTGATATGCTCTCCTGCATTTATTTTATGAGCATTGACTATTATATCACTGTCTGCGGCCTGACGAAATATTCTATCTAGTTTAACAACATTAAAGCAATTTGATTCTATAATATCCTTTAAAACATTCCCCGGTCCAACACTGGGTAATTGATTGACATCCCCTACTAATATAAGCCTTGTTCCAACTGACACTGCTTTAAGTAATGCATTCATTAAGGTTATGTCAACCATGGACATTTCATCTATAATTAATACATCAGTTTCTAGAGGGTTGTTTTCATTTCTTTCGAAGGAATAATGACTGTCCTCTCCCTCAGAAAGCTTAGATAGTTCTAATAGCCTGTGTATTGTTTTTGCTTCATAACCAGTTGTTTCAGTCATTCTCTTGGCCGCTCGACCTGTAGGAGCAGCTAAAAGAATATCCATACCTTCTTTTTCAAATAACTTTATAATAGCATTAATAGTTGTGGTTTTACCAGTTCCAGGTCCACCAGTAATTATAAGAAGCCCATTAGCCGCTGCCTCAATAACTGCTTTCCTCTGTAATTCCTCTAGCTCAATATCAAAATGCTCTTCTATGGCTACAACATGCTTCTTCACATATTCCGGCTCAAGTTCATAAGGTATATTAAGGTCATGAAGCATTCTAGCAATATTAAGCTCCATATAATAAAAAATTGCTGAATAGACGAAATTAGTTTCCCTCATTTCCCTAACAATTATCTTCTTCTCTATATTAAGGGTCATCATCTGTCTATTAATAGCTTCATCATCCGCATTTAATAATATCTTTGCTCTATGAAGCAACTCTTTTTCAGGCAAATAAATATGACCTTCATTACTGGCCTGTAGCAAAGTATAAAGTATACCTGCCTTGATTCTATAATCGGAATCACTCCCTATACCTATCCTTTGTGCTATCTCATCAGCAGTTTTAAAACCAACTCCAGAGATATCCTCTGCTAGTCGGTAAGGGTTTTCTTTTATTATGTCATTCATTTTATTACCATATTCCTGAAATATCTTAACTGCCAAATTACCGGTGATATTATATTTTTGAAGAAAAATCATAGCATTACGCATATCTCTTTTTTCTTCAAATTGAATACTAATATCTCTAGCTATCCTGTCACTAATACCTTTAATCTCTGAAAGACGCTCAGGCTCCTCTTCCATGATTCTTAATGTATCACCCTTAAACTTTTTTACTATCCGTTTGGCAATAACAGGTCCAATTCCCTTTAATGCCCCTGATCCCAAATATCTTTCTATCGAGAAGATATCCTCTGGCTCTTTTCTATCATAATTTTCTATCATGAATTGTGCACCATAAATAGGGTGATCTGTATAGCTACCAGAAGCTGCAAAAAACTCACCTTCGCTGATAAAAGGGAAGGTACCTACACAAGTTATTTCATCATCCTCAGTCTGAAGACTAATAACAGAATAACCATTTTCATCATTATGATATATGATTTTATCTACATATCCTTCTATTTCTTCTGCCACTTAAGAACCTCCTATTTACATACTTTTCTACAAAAAAAGTCATTTCTAGAACTAACCCTATGATAAGGATCCTTGTCCGAAATGACATTTATATTCCTATACATTATATAATTGCTTTATGCATTTCGCTTAATAGATTCATAAAGCATCTGCGCTATGCCAAGGCTCTGAGATTCCGTTGCTGCTTTGGCGTACTCATCATAAAGAAAATCACCAAATTGTTCTAGATATGGACCTTTATCTTCTCTTCCAGGTATAGTCTTTTCCATTGATTTCATAACCTGGGTCAGAAGATAAGATTCAAAGCTCTTACAAGCTTCCATCAATTCATCATCCGTCCCATTATTAGCCTGAAGCTTATCCTGAAGTTGTCCAGTTTTTATCTTATCACTAACTACATTTATTGATTGGGAGTATAGTGAATTAGAACCTATAGAAATATTCATCGTTTTCTCCTTTATCTAATGTCAAAAGGGATATATGTATAAGTAATATCTTATCTCAGATTATTGGCTTGCTGTAACATTTCATCAGTAGCCGTAATAATCTTTGAATTCATTTCATAAGCTCTCTGTGCCACAATCAGATTAACAATTTCATCGACTGCTTGTACGTTGGAGCCCTCTAAATACCTTTGACGTATCTTACTGCTTTGCAATGTCGGATCATCAGCCTCTAATCGAGCCATACCAGATGCATCCGTCTCCATAAGAAGTGAGTTTGCCATCTTCTGCAATCCACCAGGATTATTAAATTGCGCTACTCCAATCCGAATCCCTATAGGTACATCATTATTAGATTCATCTGGATAGCTTAATTCTCCTGATTCGTTACTAGTTATATTAGCCGGGTTATAGATTTCGTCAATAACTATAGGTGCTCCGGTAGAATCAAGCACTGGGTAACCTTCCTTGGTTGATAAGGTGGTTCCATTAACCCCAATTGCCATCTGAAATGAACCATTTCTAGTATATGCTGGTGTACCATCACTAGTTTGAACCATAAAAAATCCTTTACCCTCTATGGCAAAATCTAGATCGTTGCCTGTCTCAAGCAAATTACCTTGAGTATACTGTGATGTAATAGCTGAATTACGAACACCAAGTCCCACCTGAATTCCAGAAGGCTTTGGAAGGCCATTGCTGTCATAGGACTGTTCTTGAATAGTTTGATATAGCAAGGATTTAAACTCTGCATTTTCTTTCTTGTAGCCGGTGGTATTAACATTAGCCAAATTATTAGAAATCGTATCTATATTGGTCTGCTGTGTAATCATACCTGACGCTGCTGTCCATAAAGATCTAACCATAAGTGTTCCTCCTCTTATGCATTAATAATAGCACTTCCTTTAGACTTATATTTTACCAATTGAATTAGCAGCTAAGTCTAATGTTTGATCTATTGATTGAATAACCTTTTGATTTGCTTCATAATTTCTTGTTATATTAATTAAATCGACCATTTCCGAAACTACATTAACATTAGATTGTTCAGTAAACCCTTGTCTTATGGAGGCACCAGTCTCTATTTCAACTGCACCTTCAAGTGGTTCAACCATAGTGTCACCAAATTTGGACAAATAGTCATAATTTTCAAAATCAGTTACAAGAATAGTATCAATAAAATTACCATCTGCAAACACTCCACCACTTTCATCAATTACAACTTCAGCAGCTTCAGTAGGGACAGCTATCTCTCCCCCTTCTCCTAGAAGACGATTACCTTCCTTGTCAACAATAAAACCATCGTTTGTCATGGTAAATGAGCCATTTCTTGTATACTTTGTACTCACTTCTCCTAACCTATTAGTCACAGCTATGTTGAAGAAGCCTTTACCGTCTAATGCTAAATCGTAGGTATTAGAGGTTTGTCGAATAGAGCCCTGGTTATAGTTAGTGTATACTTCACCTAATTTCACACCTAGGTTCATCCTCCCAATCGGCCTATCATTATATGCTTCTGACTCGTCCTTAATCTTAGTTGTAAGCACCTGATCAAACGATTGATTAGTAACACTTTCTTTCTTGTATCCAACTGTGGCTGCATTAGCTAGATTATTAGCGATAATATCCAATCTTTTTTGCTCGTTTTTCATACCGGTATAAGCAGTATATAATCCTCTTACCATGACGTTTCCTTTCTCCTAATGGCTCCTTATCTTTTTTGCGATACTATTCACACTAATTCCTTTTACCGCTAAGAAATTCTACATACTTTCCTGTTCCTATAGCAACTGCTGTCATAGGATCTTCCGAGGTCATAGTTGTGATGCCAGTTTTTTCTTCAATAAGTTCTTCTAATCCGTATAGTAAACACCCACCACCTGTTAATACTATACCACGGTCTGCTATATCCGCAGCAAGCTCTGGAGGAGTTTTCTCTAAGACACTGTGTACTGCTTCCACTATCTGAGCTGTGGTTTCTCTTAAAGCTTCCTCTGTTTCTTCTGATGTAACCTCAATAGTTTTAGGAAGTCCGGTAACAAGATTTCGTCCTCTTACTTCCATGGAGATTGATTCTGGCCTGCGATAAGCAGAACCAATCTTTATCTTAATATCTTCTGCCGTTCTTTCACCAATTAGAAGATTATGTTTTTTTCTCATATATCTTATGATAGCATCGTCAAAATCATCTCCAGCTATCTTTACGGAAGTACTTACTACTGTACCTCCTAAAGAGATAACAGCGATATCACTTGTACCACCACCAACGTCTACTATCATATTACCACAAGGTCTTGAAATATCAATTCCTGCTCCGATAGCAGCTGCAATTGGCTCTTCGATAATCTCAACTTCTCTAGCACCTGCTTGATAAGTAGCGTCCTCTACTGCCTTTTTTTCCACCTCTGTTACTCCACTAGGAACGCATACACTAATTCTAGGCTTGCGGAATCTTTGCTTTCCTACAGCCTTCTGAATAAAGTATTTAAGCATCTTCTCAGTAACAGTATAATCAGATATAACCCCTTGTCTTAATGGACGTACCGCAATGATATTGCCTGGAGTTCTACCAAGCATTAATCTTGCTTCTTCACCAATAGCTTTAATCTTATTGGTATCTCTGTCAAATGCTACAACAGAGGGCTCCTTCAAAACTACTCCCTTACCTTTTATATAAACCAACACACTAGCGGTACCCAAATCGATTCCTATATCACTGACCAGCATTAATGTTTCTCCTTTCCTATCTCACTCATATGGATAGTGTATTCTACAAGAATAATTTATGATTAAAATCAAGTCCATCTATTATCTATCTTTTCCGATTTTTTACATACAAGTGAATTAATACGACAATTCACTTGTCACGAATTAAACATATCCTTATACATTATATACGTTTATCTCCTGTTTTTCAAAGGAAATTTTAAAAAACTTGTCATTACGCCTTATTTCTCTGATAATTTCTATATTTATTTATATAATAGTTAGAATATATACCATTTTTTCGGTCTTTCCATTGAGTCATGCTAATATTTGTATTATAATTTGAATATAGTATCTAGTCAACCCATATTAGTATATAGGGGTCTAAAGCCATATTATCTTTGATGATATGGCAAAACTGAGTAGTAAAAGTAGCTGAGAAGCTAGCTTTTCACGTGCTTTTCTTCTCAGTTTGTCTATGGTGTCTACGACACCATGACTTTTGACCCTTAAATTATGTCCCATCAAATTAAATCATAATTACAGAAAGGTGTCTAATTTATGGAAGATTACAAGAGAAAACGCAAAATTCAGTCCGAAGTAATCAAAACATCATCATATAGGGCATTAATAATTACCAAATATTATTTAACAATATGCCTTGCTATATCCTTTTTACTTCTTGCCTTTGCTGGTTACACAGAATCAGCCTTTTATATATTATTGACACTTAATGCTATACCCCCTATTTTATCATATGTCCTTAAAGATTATTCAAAAAACAGAGCAAATTCTTGGTTATCCTCTTTTACAGAAGATAAGACCTTTACACTTAATAATTTGAAAGCAATATACGGCTATCTAAAAGTAGAGCATATTGCAAACTCTGTATCATATCTTATAACTTTAGTATTACTAATCTTATGGCAATATACTTATATATCTAAAGGCGGAATGATGCAGGAACTCATATATCTTCCCACCCTATTATTACTTAGCAGCTTATTGGTTCACTTGGTGCTTTTTATTTTTTATATTTTTAAGATAAGATGGGATCTTTCTAATAACAGCTTATAATTGACATAATAAAAAAGTGAATTGGCAAGCCAATTCACTTTTTTTATATTACATGAGTAATTATTATAAAATTATTCGATAATTTTTGCTACTCTACCAGAACCAACAGTACGTCCACCTTCACGGATAGCAAAGCTTAGACCTTGCTCCATAGCGATTGGATGAATAAGTTCGATAGTCATTTCAATATTATCACCAGGCATACACATCTCTACGCCTTCTGGAAGATTACAAACACCAGTTACGTCTGTTGTTCTAAAATAGAACTGAGGTCTATAGTTTGTGAAGAAAGGAGTATGACGTCCACCTTCATCTTTTGTTAAAACGTAAACCTGAGCTGTGAATTTCTTGTGGCATGTGATGGAACCTGGCTTACAAAGAACCTGACCTCTTTCGATATCATCTCTTTGTATACCACGAAGAAGAGCACCGATATTATCACCAGCTTGAGCTTCGTCAAGAAGTTTTCTAAACATCTCAATACCAGTAACAACTGTCTTTGTACTTTCCTCTTTAATACCAATAATTTCAACTTCATCAGACATTTTGATAATTCCACGCTCAACACGGCCTGTAGCAACAGTTCCACGACCAGTGATTGTGAACACGTCCTCTACTGGCATTAAGAAAGGCTTATCTGTCTCTCTTTCAGGATCAGGAATCCAGCTGTCAACTGCTTCAAACAACTCAAGAATCTTATCTCCCCACTCACTGTTAGGATCTTCAAGAGCCTTAAGAGCAGAACCTTGAATAATAGGAGTATCATCACCAGGGAATTCATACTCTGTTAGTAGGTCTCTGATTTCCATCTCAACTAATTCAAGAAGCTCAGGATCATCAACCATATCACACTTATTCATGAATACTACAATATAAGGAACACCAACCTGACGGGATAGTAAGATATGCTCTTTTGTCTGAGCCATAACACCGTCAGTTGCAGCTACAACAAGGATAGCTCCGTCCATCTGAGCAGCTCCAGTGATCATGTTTTTAACATAGTCAGCATGTCCTGGGCAGTCAACGTGAGCATAGTGTCTCTTGTTAGACTCATACTCAACGTGAGATGTAGAAATTGTTATACCTCTTTGTTTCTCTTCAGGAGCCTTATCAATCATATCGAATGCTACTGCTTGACCATTACCAAGTCTAGCGCTAAGAGTATTTGTAATTGCAGCTGTAAGAGTTGTTTTACCATGGTCAACGTGACCAATGGTACCAATATTAGCATGTGGTTTGTTTCTTTCAAACTTAGCTTTTGCCATTTTATAACTTCCTCCTTTAAAATAAATGCTTTATTAGCAAATAATTTTTGTCCCTATTAGGACTTCTCTTTTACAAGAGTACATGTATCCCCTATTGGGGCAATTCATTACTGCCTCATAAGCCTAATTATATTTCAGAATAGTAATATTTTCAAGCTTAAAAAAGGGATATGCACTCTTTTTTATAAATAAATATAGTTTTTCTATAAAACCTATTATTTAGTATCTTTAGATACCAGTACCTTTTCCTGAACACTCTTTGGAACTGGCTCATACTGTGCGAAGAACATGGAGTAAGCACCACGACCTTGTGTTCTAGAACGAAGGGAAGTAGCATAACCAAACATCTCAGATAATGGCACAAAGCCTCTGATTAACTTGGAACCACTTACATCCTCTGTACCTTCTATACGACCACGACGGGAGCTAATATCACCTATAACATCACCCATATATTCTTCAGGAACAGTAACTTCAACTCTCATGGTAGGCTCAAGGAGTACTGCACCAGCTTTATGCATAGCATCTTTGAATGCCATGGATCCGGCAATCTTAAATGCCATCTCACTGGAGTCAACCTCATGGTAAGAACCATCATAGCAGATAGCTCTAATACCAAGCACTGGATATCCACCAAGAATACCAGCTTTAGAAGCTTCTTGAATTCCATTATCTACTGCAGGGATGTATTCCTTAGGAATAGCACCACCTGTAATATTGTTAACAAATTCATAAGTCTTTTCTGCATTGGCATCCATAGGCTCAAAGCGAACTTTACAATGACCGTATTGTCCACGTCCACCGGACTGCTTAGCATACTTAGAATCAACTTCAACAGTCTTAGTAAAGGTTTCTTTGTATGCAACCTGAGGTGCACCAACATTTGCCTCAACCTTAAACTCACGAAGAAGTCTGTCAACGATAATCTCAAGGTGTAACTCACCCATACCAGCAATAATAGTCTGGCCTGTTTCTTCATCAGTATATGCACGGAATGTAGGATCTTCTTCAGCAAGCTTTGCTAATGCCTCACCCATCTTATCCTGCCCAGCTTTTGTCTTAGGCTCAATAGCCACATTGATAACTGGTTCAGGGAATTCCATGGATTCTAGAATAACTGGATGAGACTCATCACAGATAGTATCACCAGTTGTTGTAAACTTCAAACCAACAGCCGCTGCAATATCACCAGCATAAACCTTATCAAGCTCT
>DUNS01000076.1 GCA_012839235.1 Clostridiales bacterium | reverse complement strand
TTTATAAAAAAAATCGCGCGTCAGCTCTGTATATATATATATATAATTGACATATTTAACTAAATAAACTATACTGAGATGAGGCAGAATCTAAATTATGGAATAGGTTGCCGAAAAACACTATCATATTACATCGGGAGGATAAGTGATGAAGAGGATTTTAAAAACAATTGCAATACTTTTATTTGTTGCTTTAGTATTTGTTAATTACAATACAACTAATGCATATGCAGCAAATGAAAAAGAAGTATCGGTTGTAGTGGTTGATGATATTACAACAGCTGTACCAGCCGCAAGTGCTTCAAGTAGTGAGTATACTACAGTTTATAATTTTGACTTGAAAAAACCAGCAATAGTAAGAGTGGTAGTAAGCCAAAGTAATTATCAATATGTTCATTCAGATGATATAGACGTATTTATCTGCAATGACGAACTTGGGGGAAGTGTTGTAACTAATGGTAAAATAGACTCATTAGAATATAACACACCTGTAGAAAGAACAGTTAATCTTGAGGCAGGTACTTACTATGTAGTATTTAAAGAGAATAGTAAAAAAGATCCTTTTGCTGATGGTAAAACAACTGTTGGTGTTACTGCTCAATACGTAGATAGAACCGTAGATGATAATTTTAGTCTAAAGAATGCAGAAGAAGTAAAAATTAATAAAGATATTACTGGTTTCTTTTCAGAGACAGTACATAAAGAATACTATAAGTTTAAAATTACTGAGAAATCCAAAGTAACTATTAGTACAATAGCTGAAAAAAATAAAGCTAATGGTAAGCCGATGATCGCAACACTATATGACTCAAACTATGTAGAATTAGAAAAGGCAGACATTAATACTAATAATTCAGCGGTATTAATAACTAAGACCTTAAATAAAGGGACATATTATTTTTCTTTAGATGACAGTACTTCTTTAAACTATTATGGAATTAATAATGTAAAAATAACCACTAGTAAGGTATCAGTAAAGGCGCCTAAGGTATCTAGCTATAAAGCTAATGCTACTGTAGTGAAAGGTACTGCTGAAAAAGGTGCTGAAGTATACGTAGTTTGTAATGGTGATACTTTTATAGGAACTGTGGATAGTAAGGGGCAATACTCCGTTAAGACTACAAAACTTAAAAAAGCTACAAATGTGAAGGTATATATAATCTCAGATGGTTTAAAATCTAAAGTTACGACTGTGAAAGTTAAATAAGAACACATAATTATATAGCCCATTAATTTAGAGAGTAGAAAGATTAATTTATATGCCAAAAAAGATGCATCCATAAAGATAGATGCATCTTTTTCTCGCCTATTAATAGTTTTTATTTAAATCATCTAAGTCCTTAAAACCTGGATAACGCTTTTCTGTATTATAATCATAATATTCATCCTCAGGCTCATATCTTCTGTTGCAGAAGTATTTTTGATTTTTACTGGGGCAGTCTTTCTCTATTTTCTTTTCACATTTTTCTTTTTTATCATGACATTCATCCTTAATAGGAGAATCAGGTTTGTTATGAAATCTGCCAATCCAGAAACCAAAAAATAATAAAAACACTAAAAATGCAATAATACCAAGTAATATTGTTGATATTATTATAAATATTGTATTAATCATAAACATATAACTCCTTTCATAGTCTCCTATTACACTTTATGCATGCTGAAATATAGGGTGATATGTCGAAAATAATTTTATCGATAAAAATAAGTTTCCATACAAGGAACTGAGTTTCCCTGTCATTATTCTGATTTTTTATGCATATTGCTGTGGAAGATGTAGAAAAAGGATTGTTTATATGCTAATATCAGTTTTAAATGATACTAAAACAGGGAACATTCTGAGACTTACTAATATGGAGAGGGTGTTGTGACATGATTGATGCAATGTTAGCGAAAAGGTTTATAGAAAGGATATCTCAGTTTGTAAGCTACAATGTAAATATAATGGATGAAAAAGGGATAATAATTGCAAGTAAAAACAAGTCAAGAATAGGAACTTATCATGAAATAGCAATGCAAATTATCCATGGGGACGAAGATACAATTATTGTGGATAAAGAGATACCTCAATATGGTGTGAAAAAAGGGGTTAATATGGCCATATATCACAAAAAAAGGAAGGAAGGGGTTGTTGGCATTACCGGTAACCCTGCAGATGCTAGTGAGCTTCTTCATATACACCGTAATACACTGGTATATAGATTGAATAAAATAAGAGATCTAATGAATGTTGATCCAATAAATAATAACAGTGACAGAGAATTTTTAAATGGATTCTATTATTATTTAAAGAGGAAAGAGAAAATATATAAGGATTAATTAAAATGTAACTTATTGACACCAGTTTTGTTTGTATTTTCAGTACAAATAAAACTGGTGTTTTTTGTAGGGCAGTCTTTTAAAAACCACCAGCTAGGCTGGTGGATCACAATGGCTTCTAGCGTTTTCAAAAAAATACTCCTCTGTTATAATAGTGTGGGTCTCAAACCGCACTAAATATAACAAAGGAGGAGTCCAATTGGATAAAAACACATTATCACATACCAGATGGGAATGCAAATACCATTTAGTATTTGCGCCTAAGTTCAGAAGACAGATAATTTACGGAAACATTAAGGCAGATGTAGCAAATATTCTCAGCGCATTGTGTAAAAGAAAAGGTGTAGAAATAATAGAAGCAGAATGTTGCAGAGATCATGTACACATGCTGGTGAGAATTCCACCAAGTATAAGTGTATCGTCATTTATGGGATATCTGAAAGGGAAAAGTTCACTTATGATATTCGATAGACATGCAAATTTGAAATATAAGTATGGAAATCGAAAATTTTGGTGTCGAGGCTACTATGTAGATACAGTTGGAAAAAAGGCAAAGAAAATAGAGGACTACATTAGAAGTCAAATAATGGATGATCAAGCAGAAGACCAGCTAAGTTTGAAAGAATTCATAGACCCGTTTACGGGTGAGCCAGTAATAAAAGGCAAATAAGAAACCCTTGTAAGGGTTGCCAGAGAAAAAGGTGCGATTGAGGCTTTTATTTTCGGAGGGCCTTTGAGGCCCATGCCGGCAATAGTCCCTTACAGGGACAGAGGAAACCACCAGTTACCATTGGTGGTCCTCATTGTATTAAAAAATATTATAAAATCTTTATTCTTTGTTAATCTTATATTAGAAGCCTTTATGCTATACTTGACTATACATTAACTTTATTGGCATATCCTGGAGGTGACTTAGTATATGAGTTCATTTGTAAAATTTGAAAATGTAAATAAAATATATAGAACTGGTGATGTGAGTCATGCTGCATTGCGTGATGTTTCTTTTGAGGTTGAAAAGGGTGAAGTCTGTGTAATTTTAGGTCAATCTGGAGCTGGAAAGACAACGCTTCTTAATATATTAGGAGGAATGGATACCTTGACCACAGGTAAAGTGACATTAGGTGATAAAGAGATTTCCTCCTTCAATAAGAGAGAACTAACCACATTTCGAAGAGAGGATATAGGCTTTGTATTTCAGTTCTATAACCTTATTCCTAATCTAACTGCACTGGAGAATGTTGAGATTGTAACCCAGATGTTAAAGGAACCATTACCCGCAGATAAAGTTCTACAAAGTGTTGGTCTAGGGGAAAGACTTAATAACTTTCCTGCTCAGCTATCAGGTGGGGAGCAGCAAAGAGTAGCCATTGCAAGAGCGTTGGCTAAGAAACCCAAGATACTTTTATGTGATGAGCCAACTGGGGCTTTAGATTACGAGACAGGAAGGCAGATACTTATGCTCTTGCAAGAGCAAAGCCGCAGGAATGGCATACTTGTTGTGATTGTAACTCACAACTCAGCCTTAATTCAGATGGCTGACAGAATTATTCGCATGAAAAGTGGGACTGTTACTTCAGTACAAAAGAATGATAATGCCTTGCCTATAGAGGAGATTGAATGGTAATGAGAGGAAATTCAGCATGGAGTAAGAATAATAAGCGTGAAATAAAGCATACATGGGAGCGCTACATTGCTATAGTGGCTATCATTATTCTTGGTGTGGGTTTTTTTTCAGGGCTTAAGGTTACTAAAACCGCTATGGTTAAAAATCTAGACAGCTATGTTAATGAATACAACATGTATGATTACCGTCTCCTTTCCACCCTAGGACTAACTAAGGCAGATGTAGAATACTTTAATCACCAAGAGGATATAAAAGCAGAAGGTGCAATAACTCTTGATATTATTGTTGATCTTGATAAAGAGGGAGAAGAAAAGGGGATTGTGTTAAAAGCTCATTCTATAACCGATTCGATTAATAAGCTGAACATCCTACATGGAAGAATGGCAGAAGGCGACAATGAGATAGTTTTAGATTCAAAGGTTTTTACGGAGGATATAATTGGTTCAGATATTCTTATAACTACTGACAATGATGAAGATACAATTGATGCTTTCAAATATGATAAATATACTGTAGTAGGAATAGCAGATGCTCCTAGTTATATTAATTTTGATCGAGGAACCACCAGCATTGGCAATGGTTCCGTCTACGGATTTGCATATATAACCGAGGATGGATTTGACCTAGATTATTATACAGAGATTATGCTTCTTATGGATACTAAGGGGGAAGTATACAGTGATGAGTATGAGGATCACATTGCCTATAAAGAGGAGCCCTTAAAGGAAGCCTTAGAAGTCAGGGCCAATCTTCGTTATGAGGATATTCTAGTAGAGGTCAATGAGACCTTAGCAGAGGCCGAGAAGGAGTATGATGAAGGTTATAGGGAGTATCTATCAGAAAAGGCTGATGCAGAAGCTGAATTAAGAGATGCATGGGCTAAGCTTGAAGATGCTAAAGAGGAAATTGAAGAAAATGAAGAGAAACTAAAAGATGGGGATATCAAGCTTGCAGACGCAGAGGCAGAATACCAGAAAGGTCTAAGAGACTACCAGGAAGGTCTTACAGAATTTGAAAACCAGAAGGCCGATGCCATGGCCACACTTGAAGCAAGTCAAAATGAACTTAATAATAAACGAGAAACTGTCCTGTTTGCTATGGCACAGATAGAAGAAAGTGGAGTACTTACACAATATTCGCAGCTTAAAGAGACCATATCACAGCTTGAGTATGGATTATCACAGATGAGTGATGAAAACTCCGTGGAATATCTCACTATGTATGAACAGCTTAATGCAGCAAAAGCAGCAGTAAAGCAGATAGAAGATAGGGGAGTAATCAAGGAGTACGGAATGCTTGAAAGCTCTTTAGAACAGCTTGATGCAGGACAGATAGAGCTTAATAAGGGTAAGGAGGAAGCTGCCTTAAAACTTGCTGAGGCTGAAAAAGCTCTTGCTGATGGAAAGGCTAAGTTGGATTTTGCTTTTAAAGAGATAGAAAAAAACAAAGAGGAGATTAAGTCTGGCTGGGAAGCTCTTAATGAGGGTAAAGCCGAATACGAAAAAGGGCTTATAGAATACCAGGATGGGAAAAAGGAAGCAGAGGAGGCCTTTGCCGAAGCAGAAGAAGAGCTTGCTAAAGCTAGGATGGAATTAGATGACGCTAGAAAGGAAGTAGATGATATAGCTGAACCAGAGGTTTTTATTCTTAATAGGAACCACAATTCGGGATATATCAATTTCGATAATGATTCATCTATAGTGGATGGAATTGCTGAGGTTCTACCTATATTCTTTTTCTTAGTGGCTGCTCTTGTATGCTCTACAACTATGACTAGGATGGTAGATGAACAAAGAACACAGATTGGTACTTTAAAAGCCCTTGGTTATGGCAATGGAGCGATAACTAGGAAATACATTTTCTATTCAGGTAGTGCTGCTCTCATCGGCTGTGTAGGAGGTTTTTTATTAGGAACGAAGTTCTTTCCAATTGCTATATGGGAAGCCTATGGTATGCTATATGACTTTTCCCCAATTGAATATGTATTTGATATTAAGTTGGCAATTATATCTCTTATAGTTTCCTTATTGTGTTCAGCAGGAGTTACCTATGTTTCCTGCAAAAGCGAGTTGCTACAAATGCCTGCAGCCCTCATTCGACCTAAGGCACCTAAGGCAGGAAAGCGTGTATTGCTGGAAAGACTACCTTTTATATGGAAGAGGGTTAGCTTTCTACACAAAGTATCTATACGTAACATACTTCGTTATAAAAGACGTTTTTTCATGACAATAACAGGTATTGCTGGATGCACAGCTTTAATTGTGGCAGCCTTAGGGATTAGGGATTCCATTAAGAATGTGGGTAATGACCAATTTGAGTCCATAATGAAATACGACTATGACATCTTGTTTACAGAGGAACTAGATAGTGAGGAAAGAGAGAGCTTTATCAACACTTATAATGAGGAATTAAGTGAGTGGGTATTTGTAGCTACAGATGAAGTGGAAATTATGGATGGGGATATTCTAAAGAAGACCTCAGTGATAGCTACAGATGATCCTAATATTACAAAGGTTATTGGATTACATTGGAATGGTGAGACCGTATCATATCCTACAGATGGTAAGGTTGCGATTAGTAACAATTTGGCGGATGAATTGGACTTGTATAAGGGAGACAGGGTTACAATAAGTGTGAATCCAAGTGAAACGGTTGATGTAGAGGTAGGGGGCGTATTTGAGAATTATATGGGCAACTACTTGTTTATGACTGGGAAAACCTACAGTGATATCCTGGGCAAGGCTCCAGCATATAAAAATCTGTATGCAAAAACAGATAGTGAGGATATATACTCTATATCAGCAGCTATGCTTAAGGGTGATAAGATCACCAATGTTAGTGTAACTAAGGATGTAAGAGCTATGGTGGATAATATGATGTCAAGCCTTGATACAGTTATCTGGTTGGTTATAGCTTGTGCAGGTGCCCTGGGATTTGTAGTAATATATAATCTTAATAACATTAATATAACCGAGCGTAGCCGTGAGATTGCAACCTTAAAGGTAATCGGCTTTTATCAAAATGAGACTGGATCCTATATATTTAGAGAGACAATTACATTGACCTTTATTGGGGCGCTACTTGGCTTGGGTCTAGGTAAGCTTCTGCATATGTTTATAATGAATGAAATCAAGGTGGAGATGGTATCTTTTAAGGAGCAGATATTCGGTCTAAGCTACCTTATTGCATTTCTTGCAACCTTCCTTGTTACGTTCATAGTGAATTGGATGCTAAGAAAGAAGATAGATAGGGTTAATATGGCCGAGTCACTTAAGTCAGTAGAATAAAAGCCAGTTAATATTCATCTAATCGATTATAGGATAAGTATAAGGACTACTTCTAATGAAGTAGTCCTTAAGTTTATATTATGGAATTTATTCTCATATAGTTTGTGTAAAAGAGATTACTACTATTATCATATGCTTCTTTTTTGTAGCGTCCAGAGCTTGACTTCTCCACTTTCCAGGGAACTCTTGACATCGATGATTCTTTGGTTAGAGGAACCACGAAAGGCAAGGCTAATATCCTTTTGTGCCTCTACAAACTCTCCATCCACTAGAACATCAATCTGTTGCAACATCTCGTCTGTACATTCACATCTGGCACGGCTTTCCTTAAGCAATTCCTGATCATATATATATCCGGTATAGCACCAGATATTCTTATAGGGAAAGGTATGCTTCACCTTCTTTAGGAAAGGTAGCAGAACCCTTTGATTCTTCTTCTCAAAAGGTTCACCCCCTAAAAGTGTTAGGCCCTGGATGTAATCTGGGGATAGTGCCCGGATAATTTCAGCTTCTGTCTCTTCTGTGAAAGGCTTACCATAGTTAAAATCCCAGGTTTCCTCATTAAAGCAGCCTTTGCATTGATGGGTACAGCCTGATACAAACAAGGATACTCTTACACCTTCCCCATTAGCAATATCATATTTTTTGATTTCTCCGTAATTCATTCTATAGATGTAACACCCTTTCCTGAATTTCCTGAGTTCTACCTTGATTCCAGTATTGGGTTCCTATGTAGCCACAGGTTCTTCTAGCAACGTTCATGGTGTCCTGGTTACGGTTGCCACACTTTGGACATTCCCAGATTAGCTTTCCATAGGGATCCTTTACTATCTGTATTTCACCGTCAAAGCCACAGTCTTGGCAGTAATCACTCTTGGTATTTAGTTCTGCATACATAATATTATCATAGATAAAGCTCATCAAGGAAAGAACGGCCGGTATATTATTCTGCATATCAGGTACTTCTACATAGCTGATTGCTCCACCCGGAGAAAGATCCTGGAAGTGAGACTCAAATTCTAGCTTTGTGAAAGCATCAATTTCTTCACCTACATGGACATGATAGCTATTGGTGATATAGCTCTTGTCTGTAATGCCTTCTATTATACCAAAGCGCTTTTGTAGACATTTTGCAAATTTGTAGGTTGTACTCTCAATTGGAGAACCATAGGTACTAAATCCAATGTTTGTTTCGGCCTTCCAGCGATCACAAGCCTCATTCATATACTTCATCACATCCAAGGCAAAAGGATAAGCATCGGAATTAGTATGGGATTTACCAGTCATGTATTTTACACACTCATAGAGACCTGCATAACCTAGGGAAATGGTGGAATAGCCTCCATAGAGAAGCTTGTCTATAGGCTCTCCTCTCTTCAGTCGCGCTAAAGCACCATGCTGCCAAAGGATTGGAGCAGCATCTGACAAGGTTCCCTTAAGCCTATTATGGCGCTCCATTAGTGCACGGTAGCATAGATCAAGACGCTCATCAAATATATTCCAGAACTTATCCATATCCTTGCCTGATGATAAGGCAATATCAACTAGGTTAATAGTAACTACACCCTGATTAAATCGACCATAGAATTTATAATTACCTTCTTCGTCCTTCCAGGGACTTAGGGCACTGCGACAGCCCATAACAGGGAAGCAGTTTCCTTCTTTAAGCTCCTTCATCTTCTTTTCAGATATATAGTCTGGAACCAGTCTCTTAGCAGTACATTTAGCTGCCAGTTCTGTTAGATAATAATATTCTGTGCCCTCTGCCACATTATCCTCTTCAAGTACATAGATTAGCTTTGGAAATGCGGGGGTAACCCATATGCCAGCTTCATTTTTTACACCTTTATAACGCTGCTTTAAGGTTTCCTCAATAATTATAGCCAGATCCTTCTTCTCCCTTTCATTCCTTGCTTCATTAAGATACATGAATACAGTCAGGAAGGGTGCCTGTCCATTAGTAGTCATTAATGTTATGACCTGATATTGGATGGTTTGAACTCCCTTATTGATTTCCCTGCGTAATCTCTTCTCAACCACATCCTGTATCTCTTCCTCAGAAGCGGATGAATTTAAGATTTGCACTTCTTCTAGTACCTCTTCACGGATTTTCTCTCTAGATATCTGTACAAAAGGAGCAAGATGGGAAAGGCTTATACTTTGTCCACCGTATTGATTACTTGCTACCTGCGCAATAATCTGAGTTGCGATATTACAGGCTGTTGAAAAGCTACGTGGCTTTTCAATTAGGGTTCCACTGATAACTGTTCCATTCTGTAGCATATCCTCTAGATTAATCAGATCACAGTTATGCATATGCTGGGCAAAGTAATCTGAGTCATGAAAATGTATGATTC
Source organism: Clostridiales bacterium (assembly GCA_012839235.1). Taxonomy (GTDB): domain Bacteria; phylum Bacillota; class Clostridia; order Lachnospirales; family Lachnospiraceae; genus Mobilitalea. Next base: position 2,634 of record DUNS01000076.1, on the reverse strand, counting down.
CCTGCTTATCAGCCTCTACGATATCCTGGGGTAAAAGCAGTCTAGCAGTTATATCCTTACTAACCTCACCGGCCATGTAATCACGCTGCACACTATTCACAGTTGGATTTTTATTGGAATTCTCTTGTTTAACATCTTCATTATTGCATTCAATTAGAGAAAGAATTCGATGGTCGGTTGTATTAGCTTTACGAATAAGGGAGCGCTGATAGCGGTATTTTACATAATTCTTAGCTAGCTCAAATGCTCCGGTAGACATAATCTGATCCTCCACCATATCCTGTATTTCTTCTACGGATACGGCTCTGTCTAATTTGTTGCATTTGTATTCAACATACTCTGCAATTTCTTTTATCTGCTCTCCACTTAGGAGTTGCTTCTCAGTAGATTCATTGGCCTTGGTTATAGCTACAATGATTTTTTTTAAGTTAAAAATCTCTTCAGAACCATCTCTTTTGATGATTTTCATATCCCAATCTCCTCCCCATTATATAAAAATATTCAAAATCAAATCAGGTATCTTAGTATTGCGTGGAAAATAAATATAATACAAAATATAGTGTTTGTCAAGATGATAAAACACAATATAAGGTAATTTCACGGTAAATATTTCCTGTTAATGTTTTTGCATATTCATAGGGTTTATAGGATTTTCCTTGATAATTTTCTCTTTCTTGCTTATTATAATTATAGTTTAGAAATTCTAGATGACAATAATTCGAAAGAGGTGCATACATGAGCAATATTTGGCATGATATAAATAAGGAAAGAATAAAACCAGATGATTTTATAGCAGTGATTGAAATATCAAAAGGTAGTAAGAAGAAGTATGAGCTTGATAAAGAAACTGGTTATATGATTCTTGATAGAATACTATACACATCAACACATTATCCGGCAAACTACGGCTTTATTCCTAGAACATATGGAGATGATTATGATCCATTAGATGTACTAGTACTATGCTCGGAACCCATAGAACCTAATACATTAGTTAGATGTTATCCAATTGGGGTTATGAAGATGATTGATAATGGTCTTGGGGATGAAAAAATAATCGCCATTCCATCTAATGATCCAACCTATAATATTCATAGGCATATAGATGATCTACCAACCCACATTTTCGACGAAATGCGACATTTCTTCAGTGTTTATAAGGAGTTGGAGAATAAAGAGACCGAGGTTAATAATGAGTTTGGTGGGCCGGAAGAAGCAAAAAGAATTATTGAACATTGTATAAAAAATTATCATAAGAAATTCTCATAAATAAGGATGGTGTGAAGATGCCTCATTAGGGCATCTTGTAGAAAGTTTGCAGTTTACGAGAAAGGCATGGATATTATTATGATGGGAAACGTTAGGATGAAGGATATTGCCAGTGCCCTTAATATAAGCACAGTGACAGTATCAAAGGCTCTTTCTGATAAAGAAGGAGTAAGTATAGAGCTACGTGAAAAAATCAAAGAGACAGCTGAAGCCATGGGCTATAGGTATAATCGTTTAGCAAAGGGAATGAAGGAAGGTAAAAGCTATAATATAGGAGTGCTCATAGCTGAACGATACACTATTAATGATGGGGATGCCTTTTACTTAAAAATATATCAGAACATCGTTAAGATTCTTTCCAATAGAAATTATTATGGAATCATGGAACTTGTAACTGCAGAAGATGAGAATAATGGTACTATACCTAATGTCATATTAGATAATAAGGTTGATGGAATTATTGTTCTTGGTCAGATGAAATCTAAATATCTAGAGAATATTTATAAGACCAAAGTACCCTTGGTATTTCTGGATTTCTATGAAGAGATGATGGATGTGGATTCTATAATCAGTGATAGCTTCTATGGAGCATTTACCATAACTAATTACTTGATTAATAAGGGCCACAAAGACATAGGCTTTGTAGGAAATATATATGTAACTAATAGTATATTGGACCGTTACTTGGGCTACCAAAAGGCCTTGATAATTAATAAAATCCCCTTAAGAGATCAGTGGATTATCTCTGATAGGGGGGAGGATGGTAAGTATATAGACCTGGTGCTTCCTAAGGGTATGCCAACTGCCTTTGTATGTAATTGTGATTCTGTGGCTTACATTTTAATCAATAAGCTAAAGAAGGAGGGATACAAGGTACCAAAAGACATATCTGTTGTAGGCTATGATAATGACATATTTGCCACCTTATCCACTCCAAAGCTTACTACAATAGAAGTGGATACTCAAACAATGGCTGAAACAGCAATTGCAAGCCTAATGCAAAAAGTTCAAGGGGAGCATAGGTATCTTGGAAGAAAAGTAATTGGTGGGAATCTGATTGTTCGGGAATCCGTAAAAGAGATTTTAATATAGAGTAATATTATTATAGGTTGGGGTTAAAATATTAAGCATATGATTAATTGGATAAAATGTCGAAATTTTATTGTTTCCTTGTTAAAATTTTAGGTTGTTTTATTAGACAGTCTATGATAATATAAGTAATTGTGATATGTTATACTATTTCCTTGTTCTTTCAAAGCAGGAGGATACTTCGTCGACCGAATGTGGAGGAAAGAGCCAGAGACCAGAAGGAGGTGCAAGACAACTATGAATCAATATGAATTTGCCTTAGTTGTAAATGCAAAG
>DUNS01000075.1 GCA_012839235.1 Clostridiales bacterium | reverse complement strand
TGCATGGAGGAGGACTTCTTTCAGAAGGTGGAGAGAAGATTATTACCAAGGAGGATGTTAAAGAGTTTGTCCAGGCAGGAGCAGACATTATATTACTTCCTGCACCAGGTACTGTTCCAGGCATCACTATGGAATATATCAGAGAGTTAGTTATATATGCTCATTCCCTAGGTGCATTAACCATTACTTCTATTGGAACCTCTCAGGAGGGTGCTGATACAGCAACCATTAGACGTATTGCTCTGATGTGTAAGATGACAGGCACTGACATACACCATCTTGGTGACACCGGTTATCCTGGAGTGGCCATACCTGAGAATATTATGGCATATTCTATTGCAATAAGAGGTGTAAGACATACCTATCATAGGATGGCATCTTCTATTAATAGATAAAGAGCAAGCTATCAATAGTATTATTAGTGTTCGCCCATTCATACATAAACATATTCACTGATTTTACATATATTAAATTAGAGGGTGATTCTTATGGATGAATGCGAGCTTGTCATTTTTATTTCTACAGTTGCCTGCTCTCTGGCCAAATGCTGTTCAGCAGAAGAATTAACTATTCTATCTGCAATTTTTACTCAGCTAGGAGACAGTTTGGCAACTATATTGACCAAAAGAGAGCTATGTGAAGCAGCTACTACTAATAATGTTATAAGTACCTTAAAGGACGATAACGATAGTGATAGCTCAAAGAAAGATCAATAAGAGTCAGTGGCAATCCAGTAAGAGGTTGCTACTGACTTTTTGCTTATTTATGACAAGGTGAACTGGCTTACCAATTCACCTTCTTTTGTATATGGTAAAATTATGGTAAATGATGTATAATAATAGTAAATATTAAAAGGGGAAATGTTTATTATATGATTTATATAGCTATTTGTGATGATTGTAAACAGGATATGTTACACCTTAAGAGACTGATTACTAATATAATGAACAAATATTCTGTTCATTATAAAATCGTTGAATTTGAATCAGGGGAAAAGCTATTAGAGACACCCTTAACATTTCATTTGATATTTTTAGACATTATGATGAACGGTCGTAGCGGAATAGAAATCGGGAAGCAGATATATCTAAGAAATCATCAAAACACTATAATATTTCAGACCAATTATACCGGGTACAGTAAAGAAGCCATTAATAAGGCCCATGCATTTAGTTATTTAGAAAAACCAATTAAAAAGTCCTTATTAGAAGAACAGATCATGGAATTTATGGATGATAAAAAGAACAAATGCGATCTGAATGTATGCTTTAAGAATGTAAGGTCAGTGGTTGGAGATAGAGAGATTAATGAAGCTGTTAAATATATACCAGTTAGAAGCATCTTATATTTTGAATACATAAAGCTAAAGAAGGAAATTAGAATTGTGACTGACAAGGGAGATTATTTTTACCCAGGGACTATGTTCTCCATTGAAGAGAAGATGCAGACCTTCGGTTTTGAGACAAGCTGTAGAGGGATATTAATCAATTTAGAAAAAATAAGTAGGATAAAGGGATATACAGTTATCCTTAATAATGGTGAAAAACTACCCTTATCACAAAGAAGGGTTTCAAAATTTAAAGAAAGGATCAATGAACATCTACATAGTTCCCTATGATGATTATGAGTAATACGATTCTGTTTTTTTGTTCTCTTTTTTCATGTGTAGTTATTGTAAACATCATGTTTCAGTTCTGGAATGATAGATTAGAAAAGAAATATTATCATAAGCATCTATATAATGTTTTACCTATCATTTCTATAGTAATTTTAACACTTGTTAATATGTTCATGAATTCCATACTTAATTTGATTGTTAATGTGCTTTTATTTGGGGCCATATGTTCTTTCTTTTATTACCAGAATTCATCTAAGCAATTAATTATTCTGCTTGAGACAGAAGCTCTACTGGTAATAATGGGAGTAGTGGAAGCATTAGGAGTTTTTGTGATAGATTCTTTACTAGATGCATTAGATTTGATACCTGAAAGTGTAGAAATTCTAAAAAGTATAGAATCTATTTTTTCTAAGATAATATTGCTGTTCCTATACTATGTAGTTCTTAGGAAGATATGGGTAAAGGATATAATACGAACAAGAATGCAGTATGTTTTATATTTGATTGTATTTTCTTACAGCCTAATTAACATGCTTGCTATTTCAGTAATATCTAGTAGTGAGAAGCCTATTGTATTAGCTATAACTGTAGCTGCCACCATATTTGTAGTAATGTTCTTAATATATTTTATGAAGTTTTCTGATGAAAGAAATTATTATAAGCTTAGATCTGAGATGATGGAGCAGCAGATTAAAATTCAGCTTAAGCAATATGAAAGTCAAAGTGAGAAATATAGGGAATCAATGTCTATTTTACATGATGTTGATAAACACATAAAAATGATTGAAGGTTTAAATGCAAAAGGATTTAAAGAGGAAGCAAAGAATTATACCACTAAGATTAAAAGTCTGCTTCAACCTCTTCTTCCTATTAGATATACGGATAATATGATTTTAAACTGTTTATTGGCTGATAAGGTTAGAGAGGCTAAAAATCTTGATATATCTTTTACCATTGACATAT
>DUNS01000074.1 GCA_012839235.1 Clostridiales bacterium | reverse complement strand
TACAGGCTTTTAGAGCCTCATATAAAGTCATTATAAAATTATGCTAAATTACCATTTTGTTAATACTTTCTTAATGGTGCCTGGCACCAATACAAATTCTTACTGACCCATCTGCTTTGCTACTTCATCAGCAAAGTCCTCTGATTTTTTCTCAAGTCCTTCACCAGTTTCGAAGCGAACAAAGCTTTTAATAGCTACAGGTGCACCTACTTCTTTGGATACATTAGCAAGGTACTGCTCTACGGATATATCTCCATCCTTTACATATACCTGATTTAATAAGCAGATCTCCTTTAACTCCTTCTTAAAGCGACCTTCTAACATCTTCTCGATGATGTTCTCAGGTTTCTTAGAATTGCTTTCATCATTCATAATCTGCGCTTTGATGATTTCCTTCTCGTGTGCTATGAATTCAGCAGGAATATCAGCCTCGCTAATATACTTAGGAGACATAGCTGCGATCTGCATTGCGATATTCTTAGCAGCTTCCTTGGTAGCATCATTATTAACAGTAGTATCCATCTCTATAAGGATACCAATTCTTCCACCTCCATGGATATATGATTCAACAAATCCATCAGTAGAAACTACCTTCTCGAATCTTCTAATATTCATATTCTCACCGATAATAGAAATCATAGAAGATAATTGTTCCTTAACTGTTAATGCTGTATCAAGTGCCCATGGCTCTTCTAAAAATGCATCTAGGTTAGCTGCATTAGAACTAGCTACTTGCTTTACAACATCTGCAACATACCCTCTAAACTTATCGTTTTTAGCAACAAAGTCTGTCTCACTATTAACTTCAACAATTGCAGCCACTTTGCCATCTTCAGAAATAAATGTATCTACCATACCCTCTGCAGCAATTCTTCCAGATTTTTTCTCAGCTGCAGCAAGTCCTTTTTCTCTTAAAAACTCAACTGCTTTGTCCATATCGCCTTCAGTAGTATTAAGTGCTTTCTTACAATCCATCATACCAGCGCCAGTTAGTTCTCTTAATTCTTTTACCATTCCAGCAGTAATATTCATTAAAATTACCTCCAATTAAAATATAGTTTGTTTTAAAAATGCTTCAACCATAATTGGCTGAAGCATTCACGTATTATTCGGTAACCGCTTCTTCCATCTCAGCATCTCTGGATGCTTCTTCAGCTTCATCAGAATTTGCTAAACTCATTCCTTGATTTGCTTCGATAACCGCGTCTGCCATCTTTGATACTATAAGTTTTACGGCTCTGATTGCATCATCATTACCAGGAATTACATAGTCAAGCTCTTCAGGATCACAGTTAGTATCTGCAATACCAACTAGAGGGATACCAAGATTGTGAGCTTCTTGAATACAAATTCTTTCCTTCTTAGGGTCTACTACGAAGATAATATCAGGGATTCCCTTCATGTTTTTAATTCCACCAAGGTTCTTCTCAAGCTTATCCCATTCTTGCTTTAACTGAGTTACTTCTTTCTTAGGAAGTACATCGAATGTACCATCCTCTGACATTCTTTCAATTTCTCTTAATCTATATATTCTACTCTTGATGGTTTTAAAGTTTGTTAACATACCACCTAACCATCTCTCATTAACATAGAACATTCCACAACGCTCTGCTTCTAACTTAATAGCATCTTGAGCTTGCTTTTTAGTACCTACGAATAAAACACTACCACCTTCAGCTACTACATTCTTAATAGCAGCATAAGCTTCGTCTACTTTACCTACAGACTTCTGTAAGTCGATAATATAGATACCATTTCTTTCTGTGTAGATGTACTCCGCCATCTTAGGGTTCCATCTTCTTGTTTGGTGTCCGAAATGTACACCAGCTTCCAATAACTGTTTCATTGAAATTACGCTCATTGTTTTTCCTCCATTTGGTTATTTACTTCCGCATATATCACATTCTTATCAGACCATTATATGGCACCCTGCCTAGAATCAATATGCGTGTATTTTGACTATGCGATTATAACACATAGCTTAGGTTCTTGCAAGCTTTTATTTTACAATCACATCAATTATCTCATCATAGGTGGCTCCTATACTAATATTAAAGCTACCGTATGAGATTACTGTTGATTTACCTTTTGAAATAATATATCTGTTAAATGCATATGCACTATCAATCAAACCAGCTTCATATAAAACTCGTGAAACATCATCAGATGACATGCCTTTGGTTATTGTTATCAGAACCTCTTTAGAAACATCCTCACTATCTTCTACTGGAAGCTCAGCTGCAGGCTCCTCTGTAGGTTCTGGTGCAGGCTCTGGTGTTGGCTCCGGAGTGGGTTCTATTGTTGGTTCAGGTGTAGGTTCTGATGTAGGCTCTGGTGTTGGATCCGGTGTGGGTTCTATTGTTGGTTCAGGTGTAGGATCCTTATCAGCTAGGATATCCTCTAGAACCTTGTCCAGAGAGCCTTCATCGGAATTATCCCTTTGATCCTTCCATACCATTCCTAGCTCAGCTGCCTTTTCCTTAATCTCTTCATCAGTTAATCCTTTATTGTAACCACTTAGTACAAAGATTATGGTGGTAAGAAGGATTCCTATACCAAGCCCTCTCATATAATACTTTAATTTCATTACGACACCATACCTTTCAATTTACTTCTTATTATGAAATAAGTCAATAACTAGCTTTACCTCTCCTTGTCCAAGGCTTAATAATCTAGAAATCTCTATAATAGATTTACCCTCGGAATATAGGGATAGTATTTCTTCATTATTATTGAAGACCTCTGAGTCCGACATATCTTTTTCCTTAGAAGTAAATGAAGGATTATCTGCTTCAACAGCTTTAGCCTCCACTGTATCGCTCTCTTGTTCCTTACTAAGTCTTTGAACAATATTAGCTTCCTTAACAGTTTCTTTTATCTCTTTTTCCTTATCATTAAGCATTTTATAGAGAAAAACTACTTCCTCATGATTACGATCAATCTTTTCCAATATCTGATCAGAGAATTCACTTACAGCCATGATTTTCTCATTAGAAAGCCTACTTAGTTCATCTTCTGTAGCATTAAGGGTTTCTTCTCGAACTTCATTGAGCTTATTAATAATACTATCATTAAAGTCTTGTATCTCTTCCTTGGCAAAAACCTGGTCCAAAGAGATATTCTTTCCTAATGTGCTCTCATTAATCTCTTGCTTAGAGCCAACCAAAAAGAAACTGACAATTATTATAATTATTCCTAATACAATTAATACTATTTCTAATGGTTCCAAATTAATATCCATGCCTTTCTTCGTAATCTGCAAACTTTGGGCCGTAGCTACAAATTAGCGACCCTTGTATATTGCAAGCAAGCTTGAGAAACGTCCTGAATTTATTTGACTAATCTGCTTATTCGTGGAGATTATATCAAGATGTCAATACCACCTGAACTTGGTGGCTTATTATTGCCTTCATTCTTCTCGTCCTTATTCTTCTTTTTTCTATTACCTGAAGAATTATAATACTCACTATTTCCCTTTTTTGATGCATCAAAACGGTACTCAGTATTGTCGCTCTTAGCTGATTCTTCAGCTTTTCTTTTCTTCTCTTGAAGCATATTCTGAAAATTATTACTGTTTTGAACTTGCTCATGAACAGCTCTTTGACTTTCAACATGTTTATACTGAGTCGCACTGTGTGATTGAATTATCTCAACTGGTCTAATAGGCATATCACCAACCCCTTTGGTAAATCATCAATAAGGTACGATTTTAATATCAGCTCCATCTCTTATAAACCTACTATGGATAACTTTATCTTTAACGATATATACTACATTAGAGATTACTATCTTCGTTCCAGCATGTACTGTATCTTGCACCTTTACCATTCCACTTGTATTGTTATCCATCTGTACTCTAAGGTTATTATATCTAGTTTTATTATCCTTTAGTTTTGTCTCAATCTCGATGTTCATATTAGTTAGTTGCTTAACATATTCCCGTATCTCGTCATTTATCGCAGTTCCAGTAGACAATTTCTTACGTAATAGGTTAAGAGCTTGAATTAATTTAGTTTTGTCTTCATTTAATTTAGTAAGTTCTTTTTCTATTTCTTTAAGCTCATCTGCCATAACCGGGTCAATTCCAACTTCCAGATGTGTTGTATTACCCATATCAGAACCAGCAGTTTTTACTGATATCATAGTTCTTGATACTAGCTTACCTCCTGATACAAAGCCTCTTCTACCTCCAACAACAATATCCCCTTTGGCTGATACATTACTATGCATAACAGATTCAGTTTGTACATATCCTCCTGCATAAACTGTTGCATTTTCAATGAATTTTGAAACTATATTGCTATTTGCTTTTAGTATACCTTTATTCATTCCTTGCATACCCCGACGAAGAATTATCTGACCTCCGGCTTCAAGATAGGCACCTTCTACAACACCGTATACTTCAATATCTCCTTTAGCCTTAACGGAAAATCCAGTGATAACATTACCCTTTACAATAACATTTCCATTGTAATCAATATCTCCTGTTGAAGCTCCTACATCCGCAGGTATATTATAGGAGTCAGAAACAAATACACGATCATCTGTTAGTGTAACATGGCCATCAACATCTGAAAACATCTGTAAGCCATCCTCGGATAGACGTATATTATTACCGTGGCGAAGTATCTTATTAATAACCTTGTTAGGTCTAATTACATTACCACACACATCAACACCGGGAGTACCATGATCTGCTGGCAATAATGTTGCCAGTAAGTCATCCTTTTGAACATGGGATATAGTATCCAAGTTGTGGAAGTCTACAGAGCCATCCTCATTAGTTTTAGGCTTCTGGGATAAATCAGTTTTAAAATGATATGTAATCTCCGCATCATGTCCCTGAACTGGTGCTTTACCATGGGCCAACTGATAGTCAGTACAATACTTTCTATCCTTAAGAAATCCAAGAATAGTTAATTCCTCAACTCCGTATTTGACATTGGCTTGGGTAAGAGTTTGAATAATATCATCCTTGGTCATCAGTTTACCACCAGTACTTGGAGCATAAAATCTTCCTACTGCAACCATTCTGTCTTCTGAAATCTTGATTTTCAAGCACTCATCCTGTATAGACATTACAGCTGGGGTGATTTTGATTTCTATCACATCAATCAAGCTCACTAATGCCTTACTTACTTCTGCCTTATCGTAATCAAATAACCTGATATCACTCAGATATTTATTGATTTCGTCAAATGTAACTGGTTGACAACCAAAATCCGGAGCAAAAATCTTTAAATAAGTTCCATCATCTTTTATAATCAGTTGAAAATATCCATTCCTACCATCCACCAATAGTTCCCCCTCTGATTAATAATCTTATCTTACTCTGTATCTTAATTAATAGCTAAAAAACACTTCAATGTTTTTACCTAATTTTACCTTTAACTTTTGCAAAGCTTTTGTATGCAATTGAGATACTCTAGATTCAGATACTTCAAGAATTTTACTTATCTCCTTTAATGTCAATTCTTCATAGTAGTAAAGCACGATTACTGTTTTTTCTTTTTCCGTTAAGGTCTCAAGAGTTTCAATAAGAAGTTCCTTAAGTTCCTCTCTTTCTAAGATCTTATCCGGTTGCTCATAGGTAATTACTGAACTGGGTTCAATACCCCCCTCGCTACCTTGTTCCATATATTCATCCAATGAAATTATGTTGGCAATATTTGTTTGACTCTGCCATATTTCTAATTCATCTATAGATATATCCAACTCATTAGCAACCTCTTCATTAGTTGCTATCTTTCCTGTCCTTAATTCTAAGTTTTTATTAGCCTCTAAAATTTTTCTTTGTTTTTGCCTTATGCTTCTTGGTATCCAATCCATTTTACGTATCGCATCTAGGATAGACCCTCTTATTCTTAATGATGCATAGGTTTCGAACTTTACACCCTTTAAATAGTCAAATTTATCAATAGCATCTATTAATCCAAAAACACCATAACCCACCAAATCATCGTACTCGACATTATATCCTAAGTACATACTTAGGCGTCCAGCGACAATTTTCACCAACCCTACGTATTCAATTATTAACTTTTCTTGAAGCTCAGAAGACTTATTTTTGGAATACTCCTCCCAGAGCTTTTCTTTATTATCCGTGGTCATAGTGCCTCCTATTTTCTAGAAATATTATTCCGGGTTATTAATTTCATCTGATACATCTTCAACTTCATCAGTATCATCATTCTCTGGCTCTTTTCTTTCCTCCAGAGTTTTTTCTACAACTGACCTTGTAACTAGGCCAAGTATATAAAAAATAATTAATACCACTAATAATCCCTTTAGGGAAGCCACTAGCTCTACTTTATTAATAATATTTACAATACTTGTTATTGCACCAGCAATAAGCATAATTAATGCCGGTAGATATTCTGTCCACATAGTTTCACCTGCTTATCTATGATTTCGATATATCATTTCCTAGGTTATAAACCTGAAGAAGCACGCCTTATGGGAGCCTCTCCAATTCCAGTGCCCGTTTGCATTTTCCAAGCAAGCTTGTGCTTGAATATAATTCAAACTTTGCTCACCTTTCTTACGGGAAAATCAAATTACTTTACGTTCTTTACCTACAGATTTAATATGTAATTCTCCTGTTTCAGGATAAAATTCAATCGTCCTACCATAGTTAAGCCCCGTATCCTCGGCTAATATAGGGATACTAAGCTCATTGAGTTTTGCTTTAGTTGCCTCAACATTACGGTCACCAATACGCATCATATCGTTATTCTTACTGAAGGCAAACATCTGGGCCCCCCCGGCGATCTTAGCAACTAGTCCTCTGGGATTAGCCCCGATTACCTTCATACGATTAATCAGTTCGTCTATACCTGTATCTGCAAATTTAGCTTTGTTCTCGTTATTCGAAATTTTAGTACTATCTGGCAACATCACATGTGCCAAACCTGCAATCTTATTCCTTTGATCGTATAGAATTATCCCCACACAGGAACCAAGACCTAAGGTCGTAATTGAGTTAGGTGCGACACATACATTTAAGTCTGCCATACCTACTTTTATCATTTCGTTCATTGTTCCACCTTATAACCCTAATGATGATAATATAACGCTGTAAGACTCTAAAGAAGGTATTAAGATAAAATATCCATTAACCGTGTTCATATCATCCCCAAATTCAGTTTCAATTAGAAGAGCCTTATCACCAACTTTACCAAACTCAATGGCAGGCACACTTAGTATTGCCCCTGCCATGTCAATTGACATATACGGAACGCTGGAAGTAATTGTTATATTAGTAAGCGCCGACAGAGACGAAAGATAGGCACCAGCAATAATATTACCTATTTCGTTCAGAGCCGACAGTTCAATTTCTGTAAAATCATCCTCAGAATTATCTACATCCGATTTCCCCATCAATGTATTAACAAGATGATGAGAAGCAGGTAGATCCATCATGAACATCATCATACCATCAATTTGCCCTTGTAAAGTAAATAGAATTCCTACAACAATATTTTCTGCTCCACCTATAATATCTGATAGATATTTAAATTCCAGCAATTCAACATTGGGTACCTTCATATCTATCTTGGCATTAATCATCTGGGAGAGTGCTGTAGTAGCATTCCCCGCACCTATATTCCCTATTTCCCTAAGAACATCATATTGCATATTATCAATCTTATTTAAATCAATATGGGACACTACAAGCACCTCCTCATAATCCATTACTTACAATCTTAATCATTCTTCTTTTCTCCACCAATTATTGATGGAACATTAAGAATACTAATTAGTTCATCCTTATATTTGCCAATACCAAGACTATTGCTTGCTTTTTCCTCTGTTTCATCATAGCTAAGTTTTTCAATATCAGAATCATCTAAGCTTATTACTTCCTTTACAGCATCTACAATAACACCCACAGGGGCTCCATGCTCCTCAAGCTTCAAGATTATTATACGAGTTGAATTTGTATAATCACATTCATCCATCTTAAGTCTAAGTCTTAGGCTCATAACAGGCACAACATCACCTCTAAGGTTTATCACTCCCTTAAAATACGATTGTGCTTTAGGTATACGAGTGATGTTCTGCATTACTATAATACTCTCTATGTATTTTATCTCAATAGCATGTGGAATATTGTTAAGATATATAATTATATATTGTTTTGATACTTCTGCAGCCATGTATAACACCCCCTATACCAAAGAATTCACATCTAGAATCAATGCCACTTCACCGTTACCGAGAACAGTTGCACCACTAATAAGTTTTGAACTCTTTATATACTTACCAATGGACTTAATAACAATTTCCTGTTGCCCAATCAAGGCATCAACTACCATTCCGCCTAGACGCTCACCCTTCTTAACTATAGCTACCAATAATTCATCCTGTTTTTCATCAGAAGTCTTGCAATCTAAAACCTGACTTAGATAAATGATAGGAACAACATGCCCTCTAAGATTAATAACGTCTTTTCCTTCAACCTGTCTGATATCAGAAACCTTCACATTCTCAACAGTTTGAATACTTCCTAGAGGAAGAGCATATTTCTCATCGCCAATTATCACCATAAGAGCTTGAATAATTGCCAGAGTAAGAGGTAGACGAATGATAAAGTTAGTTCCCTCTCCTAGTTTTGTCTTTGCTTCTATTTCACCACCAAGAGTTTCAATCTTAGTTTTAACTACATCAAGACCAACACCTCGTCCTGAAATTTCTGAAACTTGCTCTGCAGTTGAAAAACTTGGACGGAAAAGTAGATCAATTATATCCTTCTCAGACATTCTATCTGCTTGTTCTACTGTTATATTACCTTTATCTATTGCCTTCTGCCTAACATTCTCAACGTTAATTCCACCACCATCATCTCTTACCTCGATGACTACATTATTGCCCTCTTGATAAGCGTCAAGGAAGATTGAACCTTTAGGATTCTTACCTGCCTTTTCCCGAACGTCATTATCTTCCAAACCATGATCAGCAGCATTACGAAGCAAATGCATTAAAGGATCGCCAATCTCATCAATAACTGTACGGTCAAGCTCAGTATCTTCACCAGACATATATAATTCCATGTCCTTATTCATCTTCTTGGAAATATCCCTTATCATTCTAGGGAAACGATTAACAACACTCTCTATTGGAACCATTCGAGTCTTCATAACTGATTCATGAAGATTAGTAGTTATTCTCTCAAGATATTCTAATTGCTCATGATATGCAGAATCTGTACTAATCTCATTCTCACTGCTGATTGAAACCAATCCATTCTTCGCAATAATCAACTCACTAACTAAGTTCATCAAAACATCAAGCTTATCAATGTCAACTCGAACAGAGCGATTAACAACTGGCTTTGCAGTAGTCTTCTGAGCAGTGGTAGCACCGCTTGCCTTCAAGGATCCACTGTCCTTAGTTCCTTTACCTTGTGTATCCTTAACAAGCTTAGCTGATGCAGCTAAAGTTGCTTTGTCTTCATCAGATATTGTAATATAATCTGCTACAACTTCCTTTACCTCCGAAACGCTTGATGCTACACTAATCAAGGTTTCAGGCTTTTCCTTTGTTATGACAAAAGCAGAATATACAAAATCATATTTTTCATCTTCTATATCTTGCGCACTTGGATCTAATTTAATGATTTCACCATGCTCTTCTAGGTTACGATTGATCATAAATGCTCTTGCACCCTTGAGCATGCAAGTTTCCTGAATATATACTGTTAATCCAATAACACTCAGACCCATTTCTCCTGCTCTTAAAATAGCACGCTTCTCATGGTCTTCGAATTTAAGATTCTTAAATTTATACTTATCATTATCATATGATACTGGAGCTCGATCATTATTCTTTGTAGCTTCTTCTTTTGTTTCAGAAGCTCCACCTTCCTGAAGGAAATTGTTTAAGTCCTTAAGAATGTCCTCATTGTCATCATCACCTTCATTGGAGCTTTCAATAATATTAGCCAGGTATGTCTCCAAGGCATCTAATCCACGAAATAATACGTCTACCATATTAGAATTAACCTTCAGGTGACCATTACGTACTTCTGAAAAAACATTCTCCATGTCATGAGTCAAACGCTGCATAAGCTTATAACCCATAGTTCCAGCCATTCCCTTCAAAGAATGGGCCGCCCGGAAAATCTCATTAATAGTGTTATCATTATCCGGTTCTTTTTCTAGAATTAATAGGTGTTCATTTAAGCTTTGCAGATGCTCTTTTGTTTCATCAATAAATATTTCTAGGTATTGACCTACGTCCATTTAATGCACCCCCGCCTTCTTAGTGATTGCATCAGCGATTTCAGTTAAGGGAAGAACCTCATTAACTAGTCCTGACTCCTTAATAACCTTTGGCATACCATAAACAACACTGGTTTTTTCATCTTGTGCAATCACATAAATATTTTTACTTTTGTTAAGTTTTTTTATTCCTGCTGTTCCGTCCCCGCCCATACCAGTAAGTACAACACATACAATATGATCATAATCTAAGTCTGTAAGCGATTCATACATAATGTCTGCGCAGGGTAGTAAACCACGTCTTGCTGATTCCTTAGTTACCTTTAAATAGTATTCACCATTACGCTTTTTAACAGCCCTCATCTGGTGCCCGCCTTTAGCAATATAGACAGTTCCCTTTTCTAATACATCACCATCATCAGCTTCCTTAACCTTTATCGGGCTTATCTCATTAAGCCTGTCCGCAAGTGATTTAGTAAATCCACTTGGCATATGCTGTACTATGAGCATAGGAGCATCTAGGTTGGCAGGTAACGCAGGTATTAAAGTGTGCAAGGCCTTGGGTCCACCGGTTGAGCAAGCTAAAGCTACAAGCTTACCACCAGTCTTGCTGTCAGTTACAGGTTTGGCTTTACCACTTTTACCTTTCTTGCTGTCTTTTGGTTCCTCTTCTGTTAAACCGCAAGCCAGCTCATCTTCAGACTCTTCAATCTCTTCGGCTTTTGTTGCGAAAGTAAGGCGTTTAAGTATTCGATCAGCAAATTGATTACTATTAACTTCAACATAGCTTTCTGGCTTTGTTATAAAATCAAATGCACCCAGTTCCAATGCAGTAATAGTTTCTCTAGCGTCCTTTTTAGCAATTGTACTTACAATAATTACAGTTGCCTTGATATCATGTTCATTAAGTTTTTCTAGAAATTCAATACCATTCATCTTAGGCATATTAATATCAAGAAGAACAGCATCGAATTCTTTAGCCCTTGATTTCATAATATCTAAGGCTTCAAGGCCGTTAGTTGCATATTCAGAAACATGGAACCGTACATCTTTATTAATTATATCAGATAACACCCTTCTCATAAGTGCAGAGTCATCAACAATTAAAATATTTTTTATCATATTCTACCTTTCTATTCTAGGCTTTTTCATTTTTTCTCCTTCGACGTTCCTCTTCAAAAATATACTTTATCAATTCTTCTCTATCTTTCTTATCCATATCCTTAAATTCAATTCTATATTCTATGGTCCCAAGATCATTATAGAGTTCTGTAGCAGATAGAATAATTCCTAGTAACTCTAGATTTTTATATGTACCTGCCGAAACAAACTCCAATCTTATCAGGATTTTATCACCAGGATTATATATCTTATCAGTATTAAATCTCGTTCCTCCACCACTTAAATCAGTAATAGAAACCTTATCCCAAAGTCTATCAAGCTCAGCTAATCTTTTTTTATAATCCTCTATCTCCTCATCAGTTCCATCATTACTAATGACTTTTTCCGTTAATATTTCTTCTTCAGCAGTGACGATTCTATATTCTATATCGTGTATCAACTCTAGGCGATAAAACTGCCTGCGCTGTATCTTTTCTAAATCAGAGGATAGCCTTACTCTTGTGATGATAACCTTATTATCTTTTACATTATCAATTACTTCTGCACGGCATGAATATAATCCTTTATCAGTATAAAAATACAGAAGATAATCCATTCCCTTTCTCAAGCGAATGACCGTATTATTAGCTATAGGTGCAGCTATATTAATAATACCGTCAGTACCGTATTCAGTAAGCTGACTAACAAGGAGTGGAGAATTTTTTATAGGCTTGCCATTACGAGCTAGAGGTCTTATGTGAATTTTATCTCCAATTAATACTATATTTTTCAACATTACACCCCTCCTATCAACAAATTTGTAAGTATTGTTTTATATATACTATACAACAGGAATTGCCAAAATACAATTAACTAATTCTTCTTACTTCTTGATAGAAGTAATCTTGAAAATAATTGCGCAATTCCCCCTCTGTCCTCTCCTTGAAGATTATTATTTTCACATAATACCTTTGCAAATGTTCTAATTTTCTTGGAAAATTGCATATTAGGGTATAACATTATGGCTGGTTTTTGATGCATAACAGCTCTAGAAACATTGGCCTCCTGAATAACAGAACCTAAGTAGTCCATTTTCAAATGAAGAAATCTATCTGCAACCGTGTTTAGCTTCCTATATAGATCAATTCCTTCCTCTTCAGAGGAAACGCGGTTTGAAATCATTCTTATATTTATATCTTTAATATTAAAATCAGATCTACGATTTAATGTTTTAAGCAAGGCATAGGCGTCAGTTATGGAGGTTGGTTCAGGAGTAGTCACAAGAAGAACCTCAGAACTTGCAGCAACAAATTCCAATACAGAATTAGTGATGCCTGCCCCTGTATCAATCAATATTATATCTGCCAACTCATCTAATTGCGCCAGCTTCTTTATCATATAGGTAATCTGATCTTTAGTTAGGTCATTCATCTCCTGAATACCAGATCCACCTGATATAAATCCTATACCTTCAGGTCCCTTAGTAATAATCTCAGTTACACTTTTATTTCGATAAATCAAGTCAGATAAATTGTAGGTTGGATGTATTCCTAACATTACTTCCACATTGGCCAGTCCAAAATCTCCATCTATAATAACAACTCGGTTACCTTCATGAGTTAGTGCAATAGCAAGATTGAGAGATATACTTGATTTGCCTACTCCCCCTTTACCACTAGTTACGGTAATTACCCTTGCTGATATTTTAGGTGAATTATTAGCCTTGACTAATTCTCTGAGTCTTTGCGCCTGGTCCATTTAATAAACATTCCTTTCCCTACAAACTGCATCTTTGATGCAGTTCAAAACCCGGAAGAACAAGGAGTGAGCACCATTGTGCGAACTTCGTAGTTCTTCTGTGTGAATTGTCTTTTTAATTCACATTATCCCCGTAATAACTTCTTAGCAATACTTTGGGCATCAATTTTCTCGATATCATCAGGTACATTTTGTCCATAGGTAACATATGATAAAGGAGCATTAGTCAACATTCGTATGTTAAAAATATTGCCTAAGCTGCAGGTTTCGTCTAATTTAGTAAATATCAGATTGTATTTAGTAATATCTGAATAAACCTCAGTCATTTTTATTAGATCTTTATATTTAGTAGTTATACTTAATACAAGATAAATCTCTTTATTCCCATCAGGTACTGAGTTCAAAAGCTTCTCAATGTCATCCCTTTGTTCAAGATTTCGATGGGAACGTCCAGCAGTGTCTACAAAAACAATGTCGTAGTCCTTGTAGGTATCCTGGGCTTTTTTCATATCCTCTACAGTATAGATTACATCAACCGGCATACCAAGAATATTAGCATATGTTCTAAGTTGATCAACGGCAGCAATTCTATATGTGTCAGCTGTTAAAAAGGCAATTTTAGCATTTTTTTCAATCTTATATAAAGAAGCGATTTTGGCGATTGTTGTTGTTTTACCAACTCCTGTTGGTCCTATGAAAAATACAAATTTAGGATGCTTAGAAGACAAGTCTATTGATTTAGCTTGTCCAAGCTTTAAGACTATTTTTTGATACACACTGGCTAAAATTTTATCAATTGAGGCATCCCTTTTTAAAGTCCCATCAATTTCACTCATAATCTGGTTGGCATATACTTCATCAACTTCATTATTAATAAGTTGATTATATATTAGTTGAATACAGGAGAAGCTATTATTCTTTTCAGAGACTTTTTGACTATTCACTTCTTCTGCCTCCTTAGCGATTAGTTGTTTTTCTAAAAGGGTTTGCAGATTATTAAGCTTCTGTTCTATTGCAGATGGTTCTTCAGAATTATCGAATCTATTTATACCAAATTCTGTATCTATTGGATCATCATATATAATATCTGGATTTAATATTTTGCGAGGCTTAATCAATGGTTCTGATTGTGATACCTCCTTAAGTTCAACCGGAGTATCATCTACAGCTGCTGTTATTTCTACCACTGGCTTTCGAAAAAATTTATAAATACCTTTCGGGGATATAGTTTTAATATTCATCACAATAGCATCCTTGCCCATCTCCTCTTTGGCAAGAATCATAGCTTCAGTTTCCGTATTGGCTTGAAATTTTTTTATATTCATTATACTGTCACCATCCCTATTGACTGCAGTTCAACGTTAGAATCTATCTCATTATATGACACAATAATTAAGTCCTTAAAATAATCCTGTGTAAGTCTTTTAAAGTACATCCTAACAATTGGAGAGGTAATAATGATTGGATTTTTGCCCAGTTCCTCTAATTTGTTAAGTTCCACCTGTACTGATTCCATGATTTTTCCTGTCACTTCAGGATCCAAAGTAAGATAAGCCCCCTGTTCAGTTTGCTTAACTGAGCCCATAATCTCCTGCTCTACTTTAGGATCAAGGGTAACCACATTAGTCATTTCACCAGCAGGGAAATACTTACTTGAAATTGCTCGTTTCAAGCTTTGCCTTACATATTCTGTTAAGACATCTGTATCTCTGGTTGTTGGGGCATAATCAGCTAATGTTTCAAATATGGTAACCAAGTCCCTAATTGAAATACCTTCACGTAGCAAATTCTGTAATACCTTCTGTATCTCTCCAATATTAAGAAGCTTAGGTACCAATTCCGTAATAAGTGCTTCATTAGCTTCTTGAATATTACTAACAAGATTTTGTACATCCTGTCTACTAAGTAATTCATGGATATGACTTCTTATAACCTCTGTCAGATGTGTTGCAATAATAGAGGGAGGATCAACAACAGTATAGCCTAAGCTTTCTGCTCTCTCCCTTTGACTTTCTGTTATCCATATTGCAGGTAGATTAAATGAAGGTTCATATGTAGGAATACCTGATATTTCTTCTTCTACATATCCTGGATTCATGGCCATATAGTGATCAAATAGTATTTCACCTTCACTTACTTGAATTCCCTTGATTTTAATAATATATTGATTAGGGTTCAACTGTATATTATCCCTTAATCGAATCATTGGCACAACACAACCTAATTCAAGGGCAACCTGTCTTCTAATTAGAACCACACGATCAAGTAGATCTCCACCTTGATTGGCATCAGCCAAAGGTATTATTCCATAGCCGAATTCCAACTCAATAGGATCCACTTGAAGTAAGGATGAAACATTCTCGGGTCTTCTGATTTCATCGGCTGAAGCCTCTTCTGCCGATACTTCATGCTCTATTTCAGCAATTTCGATTCTCTCTGAAATTCTTCGGCCAGCTAGTACAAATATTAATCCATAGCTCATAAACATAAATGTATTAAGGGGCATGGTAACTCCCATAAGGACCATGGCTGCACCTACCATATACAAAACCTTAGGTATGGAAAATAATTGTCTAACAAGAATATCACCAAAGTCAGCTTCTTTAGACACCTTAGTAACCAAAAGTCCTGTTGCAAGTGATATCATCAGTGAAGGAACCTGGTTAACAAGGCCATTACCTATGGTAAGAATCGCATATTTTTGAAAAGCCTCCATGGCAGGTAAACCAAGATTCATCATACCTAATACGGTACCACCAGCAAGATTGATAATTGTCATGATAAGACCAGCTGTAGCATCTCCCTTAACATACTTTGTAGCACCATCCATTGAACCAAAGAAAGTGGCCTCATCTTGAATTTTCTCTCTACGAGCTTTGGCTTCTGCATCTGTAATGGCACCAGTATTAAGGTCTGCATCAATTGCCATCTGCTTACCTGGCATAGCATCAAGTGTAAATCTAGCTGTTACCTCAGACACACGCTCAGAACCCTTGTTAATAACTAAGAATTGAACAAGTATTAGAACAATGAAGACGATTATACCTATTACTAAGTCTCCCCCACCAACAACATCACCAAATACCTTAACAATGTTACCAGGGTCTCCTGTAGTTAGTATTAATTTAGTACTGGATACATTTAAAGAAATACGAAAAACAGTTGTTAATAATAGCAAGGTAGGAAATGCAGACATACCAAGGACTTCCTTAGTAAACATAGCATTTAAAAGGATAACTAAAGAAAGAGCTATATTAAAAGCAAGTAGTACATCTAGAATAGTTTTATTCATAGGTACAATTAAGAAAACAATTGCAACTAATAAATACAAACCAACAGCTATATCATTCTTCTTCATATTAATAACCTTGCCTTTCTTCATAACTTGCTATATGATGCCGATATGCAGCATCTCAAAAACGGGAAGAACAAGGAATTAGCACCGCTGTGCGAACTTCGCAGTTCTTCTGTGCGAACTTCCTTCACACTATCCTCCGAAAATCTATTTATTCAACCCGTATACATAAGCCAATACTTCTGCTGTCATCTGATATAGCTCAGGAGGTATCTCAGCTCCTAGCTCAACATTATAATATAGCATCCTGGCTAAGGGTTTGTTTTCTACAATTTCAATTTTGTTCTCTTTAGCGACTTCCTTTATTTTCATCGCTAGATAATCAGCGCCCTTTGCAATCAAAATAGGTGCATCCGAGCTTTCTTTGTCATATTTTATTGCTGCCGCCAAATGAGTAGGGTTAGTGATTACAACATCCGCTTGTGGTAGTTCCTGCATCATTCTTCTTTGTGAAGCTTCTCTCATTCGGGCTCTAATCTTACTTTTAATCTGAGGATCACCCTCTGAATTTTTAAATTCATCCTTGACTTCTTGTTTTGTCATCCTCATATCTTTTCTAAACTTGAACTTCTGATATATATAATCAGCACATCCAATAATCAAAAACACAAAACTAATCTGTAATCCAAGATCGATAATGATATCACCTATAAGTGCAACCGCCTGGAGCAAGCTATAATCGTATAATGTTAATAATAAGCGCCAATGATCCTTAAGAGCGTCCTTTACTATATATATAATTATCAATATCTTAACTACTGAAACAATTAACTCAACAACTTTATCCTTACTAAAAATTTTTGAAAATCCACTTATAGGGTTTATTTTACTAAACTTTGGCATGATCAGCTTGCCAGATACCTTCCATTTGACCTGAAATGCTACTACTGCAAAGGAGGTTACCGTTATCATTAGAAAAATTGGTAAGCAAATCTTTAATATTGACCATAACCCATCAGAAAATAATACTGTAAATACGTTGGAATTGAACTCCTCACTGGCTATCCTATCAATACTGCTATAAGTCCTATAAAACACCTGTATAAACTGTTCTGATATATATCCTACAAATATCTTTAGTGCAACAAATAATGTAAGAAGTCCTGAAGCTGTAATTAACTCAGTGCTTTTAGCTACTTGTCCTTCTTTTCTAGCATCAGATAGCTTCTTGGTGGTAGGTTCTTCTGTTTTATCCCCACCATCGTCCTTTGCGAAAAATTGGATATCATAAGGAATTAGGTAATTAACATTATAAAGAATATCTTCTTTCAAACTAATAACCATTCCTTTCATTATTTGAAAAATTCTATCGACGACTTAATCATCTCAATCATTTCATTGAATATAAAGTCTGCCACAGAAGGTATAAGCTCAATGACTAAGGTAAGTACAAAAAGTCCTACTAAAAGCTTAAGCTGCATACCAATAACAAACATATTCATCTGGGGAGCTATCTTTGCCAATATCCCCAAGATTGCGTTAACAAGTAGTATTGCACCAAATATCGGAAGAACTATACGAAATCCAATAATTAAATACTCAGACATAAAACGCACCATTAACTGGTAAATCATCGGATTAATATTAACCTGACCTACTGGTATCACTTGAAAGGTATCAACTATTGCTTTAAGAAAATAATGGTGTAAATTCGTAACCATCATTAATAGGATTACTAAGTAACTATACAAATTAGCAGTTATGGTTGATTGGATACTAGTTGTTGGATCAAGTTGATTTACCATTGAAAAACCAATTTCCATATCAATAAACTTTCCCGCGAAGTTTATAATATAGTGAGCAATATTAGCAAAAAATCCAATTACCACTCCTATTATAGCTTCTTCCACTACTAATATCCCAAAACCTATTACTCCTATATATTCTAAAGGTTCACTTGGAATAGTAAAAACCAGAATAAATGTTATAAAAATCGCCAAACCCGTCTTAACACGGATGGGTACATTTCTCAACGAAAAAAAAGGAGCCGTGAACATAAATCCGCTAATCCTCACAAGTATCAAAAAAAACACTTCAAAATCATCAAAATTAACACTCATAACACATCAATATAATAGCTAAAGTTAGTAATAAGTTCTGTTGTAAATTCAGCAATGGATGTCATAATCCAATTACCAAATAACATAAGTGTTAAAAACACTCCAATCAATTTAGGGACAAATGTGAGGGTTTGTTCCTGTATTGATGTAACCGTCTGCAAAACACTTACGACAAGACCTATTACTAAAGATACTACTAGCATAGGGGCAGCCAATTTTAATACAAGTAATATCGCCTGTCTGGCTATATCAATTATGATATTTTCATTCATACAATCTTACTCCTATTAGAAAAATGTCTTAACAAGTTCCCCAACAATAAGGTTCCAACCATCTACTACGACGAATAATAGTATCTTAAATGGCAATGAAATCATCGAAGGCGGTAGCATCATCATACCCATTGACATTAGGGTAGATGCAACAACCATATCGATAATAATAAAAGGTATGTAAATTAAAAATCCTATAATAAATGCAGTACGTAATTCACTAATAATAAATGAAGGAATAATTACAGTTATGGGTATATCATCTACTGTATCAACTGTGCCAATACCTGCTATATCCATAAAGAGTCTTAAATCCTTAACCTCAGTTTGCTCAAGCATAAATGTTCTTAAAGGCGTCATTCCTACAGCAAAAGCTTCTTCTTGGGATATCTCATTGGCAGCCAGGGGTTGTATAGCCTCCGTATTAATCTGCGTAAAAACTGGAGACATAATAAAAAGTGTTAAGAACAAGGCTAATCCAACCAATACTTGATTTGGAGGAGTCGTTTGAGTTCCTAACGCTGAGCGAACAAAGTGCATAACTATAATAATTCTTGTAAATGATGTTACCATAATTAAAATAGATGGTGCTAAGGTAATTATGGTAAGAATTAGTAATATCTGCAAAGTAGAAGAAAGACCATTAGAATCTTCATCTGAGGTTAGTGTAAACTGGAGAGGACCTAATTCTCCAGCTATATTACCAGATTGTCCACTAACTATTGTATCTTCTACAGTTGCAGCCTTTACATTTTGTGAGTTTGTGAAGAAGGTTAATACACCAATGAAGATTAACAGCATTACTATCCATATCGTCTTTTTTCTTATATGCTTACGATTTAGTAAATTCATGAATACCAACCTTTGCTTCTACTTATTTTTATCTGCTTCATACTTTTTCTTAATAATATCAAAGACTTTTTTGAAGCTCTCTTTATTTGTAGGAACCTCATCTCTTAAAGTGACCCTGTCTTCCTCCAATTCAGTAATAAACTCTATAGTATCTTTACTTATAGCTATAACTAGATACTTATCAGAGACTTTAATAATCTGAAGCATTTTATTTGGAGCAATACGATAACTATCAATAAGTTCAAAGTTACCTGTTTTAATTTGGTTCCCTTTAACCCTACCTACAAATTTAGTTGTATAATATGTAGCGATGAGGATTACTATTAACAATAAAACCAAGCCAATTAATTCCCAAATACTATTGGAAGTAGAAGGTATTCTAACCTTATCTTCAGCAATTCCGGAATTAAGCTGATCGACAATATCCGATTTCAGCAACATAGCTAAGTTATTAATTTTCACACCAATGACATTCCTTTCGTCACAGACTGCAAACCTTTGGCCAAAGGCACAAATTTGCGATTGAAAAATCTTGATTTTTCAACTATCAACCTACTGCTTTTTTTACTGCCTCAAGAACACGATCTGCTTGGAAAGGCTTTACTATAAAATCCTTCGCTCCAGATTGAATTGATTCTATTACCATCGCTTGTTGACCCATAGCTGAACACATAATAATATTAGCACTTGGATCGGCAGCCTTGATTTTCTTAAGTGCCTGAATACCATCCATCTCAGGCATAGTAATATCCATCATAACAAGATCAGGCTTTGTCTCCATATATTTTTCGATTGCCTTTAATCCATTTTCTGCTTCTCCTGCGATGTTATAGCCATTCTTAGTCAAGATATCCTTTATCATCATTCTCATGAACGCCGCATCGTCGCAAATTAAAATACTTTTTGCCATACTTATTCTCCTATCCTTTTTATCTTAGTAAACTTTATATTGTTTGCTTTGTAATCTCAGTTATTCGAATACCAAATGCTTCTTCCATAACTACTACTTCACCTTTTGCAACGTATTTACCATTAACTAATACATCAATAGGCTCACCAGCTAAACGATTCAATTCTATAATAGTTCCAGGTGTAAAATCAAGTATATCTTTTATCGATTTACTGGTTCTTCCTAGCTCTACTGTAACTTCAAGGGGCACGTCCATTAAAATATCTATATTCTCTGGAGCGTTGGCCATGTTAGCAGTAGGCATAAAGGGAGCAAATTGAACTTGAGATACATTGACATCCTGCATAGGTTGCATCATATATTGTCCAGTCTGAGGCATACCACCGGGGTTTTGAAATTGCATTCCAGCATATGGATTATTCCCCTGCCCTTGTGGCTGCATCTGAGGTTGCTGCTGTGCTTGTGGTTGTGGTTGTGCTTGTGCTTGCTCTTTAGCCTCGGGCTCTGTGGCACTTTTAGTAGGTGTCTTATCCGCATAAGCCGTCGTACTGATAAATCTTTGATAAAGATCTTTAGCAAACTCAAAGGGATAGAGTTGCATTAATACACTATCAACCAAATCACCAATCTGCATCCTAAAGGATACTCTAACAAATGAATCTTTTAAGAATTCAGCAAT
Organism: Clostridiales bacterium; assembly: GCA_012839235.1. GTDB lineage: Bacteria > Bacillota > Clostridia > Lachnospirales > Lachnospiraceae > Mobilitalea. Next base: position 31,629 of record DUNS01000074.1, on the reverse strand, counting down.
ATTTTCTCCATCAACATTAGTATCCATGTCAACAATCTGTGATTCCGGTGGACTAATATTCACTCTGGTTTCAAGCATTGACGATACTGAGGTAGCTGCCGACCCCATCATCTGGTTCATAGCTTCACTTATAGCACTTAAGTGGAAATCGGATAAGGGACCTTCTACATGTTCCCCTTCTCCTCCCATCATCAAGTCAGCTATCACCTTGACATCTTTTTCTTTTAAAATCAGTATATTATTGCCATCAAGTCCATCCGCATAATAAATCTGTATGAATACACAGGGCTTGTCATAGCTTTGGGCAATATCCTCCCATTTGGCATATTCCACAACTGGTGCTGTTATAACAACCCTTTGATTAACTAAGGAAGAAAGTGTTGTTGCTGATGTTCCCATACTAATATTTGATATTTCTCCAATAGCATCTTTTTCAGCATCAGTAAGTGTCATATCTACTTCAGACGTATCTCCTACTACTCCGTTTAATAAAGCATTTATCTCCTCTTGAGACAGCATACCATCCATTGCATGTTACTCCTCTCCTCGAATTATAGATGAAACCTTTACCGCATATGAGCCTGAAGACGATCCTGGAAAACCATCAAACTTATGTATATTACCTACATAGATTTCCATCTCATCTTCAATCTTACCATTCAGTTTAATGATATCTCCCTGCTGCATATTGATAAAATCGTTAACGGAAATTGTACTTTTCCCAATAACTGCACGAATTGGCACTCTCGCCTTTGATATTGCAATCTCAATTAGATCATCATAGGACTTATCATCTTTCAATTGCATAGTTGAATACCAATACTTTGTATTCAGCTTATCAATAACTTTCTCAAGGCATACATATGGAAGACAGACATTCATCATTCCCTCAATATTGCCTATTTTTATATTTAATGTAACAATTGAAGTCATCTCACTGGGGGATATAATCTGTGCAAATTGTGAATTCGTCTCTATCCTCAGTAATCTAGGCTGCAATTGTATAACATTCTCCCAGGGTTCTCTCAGTAAATTCGTACATATATTAAATATTCTTTCAATTATAGTTAACTCTATTTCCGAAAATTCCCGAACCTTTTCTAAAGGATATCCTCCTCCACCTAGCATTCTATCTACTATGGCGTAACCCAGATTATCTGCTAGCTCAATTAAGATATTACCTTCTAATGGTGCAAAATCAATAATACCCAGCAGAACAGGATTGGATAGGGCGTTAGAGAATTCAGAATATGTAACGGCCTCGGAATTAACTACTTCAACTTGAACAGTTTTTCGTAAATATGCTGGAAGATGAGTAGAAAGCAATCGTCCATAATGTTCAAATATTATATTCAATGTTCGAAGATGTTCCTTGGAAAACTTAGACGGTCTAGCAAAGTCATAGTTTTTCACCTTAACTTCACTTGTTTGCTTGTATTCATCAGCGTCCAATTCTCCACTACTTATCGCCGCAAGTAGGTTATCTATTTCGTTTTGGGATAAGACATCGCTCATTCTCATTCCTCCTAGTAATCTATTCCCATAATAGCATAAAACTCGAAGAAAATCACCATTTTTCTTACTGCATGGTCATATTTCCAAAGGATACATTAAAAATTGCATCTGAACTAAAATGGTTTTGTACTCTTGTCAAAACATTATGTTTTATGTTATCCTTGTTTCCATTAACTTCATCGATTGAGTATGCTGAAAACTCCTCATCGACAATCTCTGAGACCTCATTATCATGGCCTGATATTACTGACATGATTGTTTCATAATCTTCATGAAGCTTATTAATTGATAAAGAAACAGTTACAAGAGCATAATGATTAGTATTATCTGTTCTTTTCAAGTTAATAGTAAGTTCTTTTGGTATCTGATAGGTCTCAATATCAGATATGGCAACTTCCTCCTCTGTCTTATTGCTTTCTAACTCTAAGTCAATGAGCTCTGCAACCTTGTTAACTAAATTTGTTGTTTTATTGGCTGTAGGCAATATTGCAAAGATAATCGCTGCCAAAAGAATTGTATTGATTATCGTCATAGCCATTATGACAATTGTCAACATATTTTTCTTCATTATCGTATCCCCTTCACTTATTCTTTAACTTATGTATATATTCTTGTTTATTTACGGCTGTACTCATTATATATTTTTATCTCAATTCTACGATTTTTTGCTCTGTTAGCATGTGTATCATTACTAACAACAGGTTCGTATTCTCCTCTTCCTGTATATTTTAACTTTTCAGGATTAAGATCACTATTCTCAAGTAAATATTCAGCAGCACTTAAAGCTCTTGCAGAGGACAGCCAATTGTTGTCTTTATATGCTCCACTGGTCATAGGAACATTGTCAGTATGGCCTTCTATTTCTATTGTGTAATCATTAAATTTTTCTAACACCTTACCAATTCTAGCCATAACCGGCTTGGCTTCTTCTTTAATTTCTGCTTTACCTGAGTCAAATAGTACAGAGCCTCTTAAGGACACTTGAACAAATTGATATTCTGGATCCATAGCCAACTCTACATCTGAATTAAGCTTATATTCTTCAGTAAGTCCTGACAGGTAGTCATACATCTGTTCTGATAGGGCCTTCATTTCACTTAGGATTTTGGATAAGGCTTCATCGAATTCTGTATCCGGGCCAGCCCCTTCTACCTCATCCAAACCACCTTCTTCCAGATCCTTACCCATGTTGTTATAATACTCATCTAAGTCATTAAGCTGAGATACTCCGGAAGAAATTAATTGACCTTCAAATACTGATGAACCCCCTTGGAATATACCAAATGAATTTGCCATGGATACTGACATTTCATTGAATTTCTCCACATTAACCTCAGACATAGCAAATAACATAACGAAGAAACATAGTAATAGGTTCATTAGATCCGCAAAAGTATTAAGCCATGGCTGACCAGGTCCTCCATCCGGCTCTCTTTTCTTTCTAGCCAATCTCTTCACCACCCTCTTGTTCCTGCATCATTCTTCTTCTAGCAGGAGATATGAAGGATTTAAGTTTTTCTTCAATAACTCTAGGGTTTTCACCTGCTTGTATAGATAATAGACCTTCTACCATAACCTCTTTAACTCTTATCTCTTGATTAGTATTAGCCTTCAACTTGGTTGAAATAGGAATACATATCCAGTTGGCAAGCATTGAACCATAGAATGTGGTAACTAAGGCAACCGCCATGTTAGGTCCAATTGATTTAGGATCGTCCATCTTCTGTAGCATGTTAATAAGTCCAATCAATGTACCAATCATACCCCATGCAGGACCCATGGCTGCAAAGTTATCCCAAAAACCAACCTTACTTGCATGACGTTCCTCAATACTATTAAGCTCAGTCTCCATAATGCTTTTTACTAATTCAGGATCTGTACCATCTACTATTAGAAATACACCCTTCTTCATAAACTCATTATCAATATTATTGGCTGCCTCCTCTAAAGCAAGTAGTCCTTCCTTTCTTGCTATATTGGATAATTCAATAATAATTCTAATGGTATCCTCTTCATCTGAAGGTATTTTCTTTAGTATTAAGGTAAAGCTTTTAATGTTTTCAACAAAGCCCTTAAGACTAGGAGACATTATCAATACGGCCATAAATGCTCCACCAAAGGTTATGAATATTGAGGGAACATCCACAAAATTCATTAAAACCATTAAACTATCTTGGCCAACCAAAATACCGTATACAACTACTACAAAACATAATACTAATCCCAGTATGGATGCTAAATCCAAAATTGTCACCTTCCATCCTTAGTTATTTGTTCTTTAGAACAATTTGCTCATCGGAGCTTATTCTATAATTCTCGACACAAAATCTCTTTTTTATATGACACTACAAGATCTCTAATCTCTTGTCTACTTTCCTTAACAATTAATTTACTGCCTGAGGTTAGTGTAATCATGGTATCAGGAGATTCCTCAACCCTTTCAATTAATTCAGCATTGATTAAAATTTTTCTATCATTTAGTCGTGTGACTTCAATCATGTAAACACTCATTCCTTTCATCACAGCTTGCAAACTTTGGGCCGAAGGCACAAATATTCAATCTAATCCTGCATGACACCCCTATACGGCATCTCAAAAACCTGAAAGAACAAGGAGTTAGCACCTGGGATAACACTTGTTCTGAAGCTTGGTTATCATTAACATATATAATACAAGATGAAGTGGCAATCCTATTCACTTGTTATTAAGCATATCATGAAGAAAACACTTCATGATCTTGGCACTCCGATCAGAATATGCAAGCAAGCTTGCAATTCTTCACTACGTTTTTGTCATATCATGAATTTACAGATTAGGAACTTTTCACAGTTGCACTTATCCTTGCTATCCATCACGGACTAATCTGCTTATTCGTGAATATTGTATCATATAAACGGGTGGACAGCTTGGCAACCACCCGTTTATATAATGATTAGGCAGTTAATACGCTTATTACTTTATCTAATACTAAGATTATCGTTTAAGATTGATTAGCTCTTCCAGCAATGTGTCAGAGGTTGTAATAATTCTTGAGTTAGCCTGGAAGCCTCTCTGAGTTGTAATCATATCTGTAAATTGTGCAGAAAGATCTACGTTGGACATCTCTAGCACACCTGTTGTTAATTTACCACCACCCTGGCTAGGATCCTGTCCAATACCATCAAAGTCCCCAGAGTTCTGTGTCGCAGCAAACATATTGTTACCTACTGCCTCAAGACCCGATGGGTTAGAGAAGGTAGCAACTGCAATTTGTCCTAGTAGGATGCTATCACCATTATCATATTTACCAAATATCTTACCAGTTGCATCAACACTAACACCTGTCATATTACCAAATGCTCTTCCAGCATCTTTTCCTTCTAATGAACCCCTAATAGCTGTTACATTAGATGCACCACTCGTTGCATATTGGGTTAGTGAGGAGAAGTTTAGGTCAATGGTTTCAAAAGCATTAACTGTTTCATCTGTTATTGCAGCTGCGTTAGAATATACTGTGAAACCAATACTTTTTATATCCTCAATTGGATCTTCTGTATCATCCTCTACCCCTGTAACACTTAAGAATTCTCCAGTTGCATCATTGAATTTAATCATTGCATCATCGGCAGGATTTTTCGTAAAAGTCACTTTACCACTAACTGGATCAACTGCTGTTGCTGTGTATTGGATTCCAGCAAAATCAAATCTTGTTATTCCTGATAAACTATAGGTTCCTGAATCATCCTTAGTTGTAAATATAGAATTACCACTTTTATCTGTTACATCAGTTATATCAACTCTATATTCACCATCACCATCACCTGTATTTTTATAAAGCTTTAAATCTGCTGTATAACTTTGACCTGTTTTATCATAGAAGGATATATTAACAATCTTACCATCATCTTCTGTTAGCTGTTCATCTAATTTATCAATATTACCCGCTAAATAACCAGCTTTTGTCGCTTCAGGTTGAGAATATAAATTATCTGGACCCATAATATTAAGTTCACTTACTGTATCCCTAACAATACGTTTAGGGTTATTTTTATCAACCTGCCAGCCCATAACAGCCGCTCCTGATGGTGTACATAAGGTACCATATTCATCTACCCCAAAGGAACCTGCCTTTGTGAAATAGTTTACTCCACCACTTTTGACAATAAAGAAAGCATCTCCTTCAATCATAATATCAAAAGGGTTATCGGTTCTTTGAGCTGCACCTGGTGTGGATATAGCTTGCGTAATAGAAGAAACATTAGCACCAAGACCAATCTGCATTGCATTACGGCCTGTAGTTCCAGTTTCAGCATTTGGGCCTGTTGCACTTTGAGTTGTCTGATAAAAAACATCTGAAAAATTAACTGAACTTGATTTAAAACCAATTGTGTTAACGTTAGCTATATTATTACCTATTACGTCCATCTTTGTCTGGTGAACTTTAAGTCCTGAAACACCAGAGAATAATGCTCTCATCATAATTAATTGACCTCCTATAGTCTTAAATATTCTGTATCCAATCTGTCAGTCATGGATACCAACGCCTCCATAAGGTCCGGCGCTAAATTACCACTGCTCCATCTATATTGGTAAATACCTTGTCCTCTCCATCGTTAACTGCAGTTATTACTGTACTGCTTTTAATATTCACGATAAAGGCCAGATTATCTACCATTACTAAGGATTCAGTTATTCCCTTCTCTGAAGCTTTCATAGCCCCAGTCTCTAGTCTTTGTAGCTGGTCTTCACTCAAATCGATATTACGACTGGCAAGTCTCTCATTAGCATGCTTTGAAAATTTAAGTTCACTGGTTCTCTTAGCTAATTGCTGCTTTTCTAATATCTCTTGGAAGGAAGTATCCCGTGAAATCTTCTTTTGCAGATTCTGATTGGATAGATTAGCACCTGTCCCAATCTTTCTAGTCATCTGCTCTATTGAAGGAAATTGATTAACATTAATACTCATTTATTCATCACCTTCCTTATCCTTACAAAACATCTAGTTCAAAAATCTCCTATTCTTCAGACTCTTCCGGTTCCTCTGGTTCTGTTGGTTCCTCAGGAAGCTCTTCTATTACTGAGTTTTTAACCTCTAAGCTCACCTTATCCATAACAGTTGTAAGGTATGGATCGTTAAATATTACAGCAACTTTATATTCACCATTAGGTAGCTTTGCTAATGCTTCCTTACTTATAGTTACCTTATTGCCACTCATGGTTACATATTGGCTATCCAATAAGGTTCCATCGATTGCTATAGCAACCTGATTAGCTAGCATGTCTCCCTCACCAGGATTAACAGTAAATGTTAGATTCTGTGGTTTCTCAGCATCATATGCAAGTTCTACCTTATCCTCAATACCAGGAAGACCCTTTTCAATGATATAAGCATCTGATACAACACTGTAAAGCTGATCAATACTGTAAAGTTCTCCATTAACCGACAGATAAGCTTTGTTACTTTTCATGCTTACAAAATCTACTCGCCCGCTTACAGGTTTTATCTCGCCACTAGCAGTCTTAGTATTAAGAATTACATTTCTACCAACCAAACTAAAGGCCTGAGAATTAGTAGTAGTTGAACCAAGATTCTGTAATTGCTCCAATTGTGAGAATGTTGCAAGCTGAGCAATGAATTCTGTGTCCGTATTAGGATTTAGTGGATCCTGATATTTCATCTGTGTTACAAGAAGCTGTAAAAATGCATCCTTTCCCAGCCCGTTGGAAGTATCAGTAGTAGCTGCACTTGCTTTAGCTTGATCAAATACTCCTTTAGTCACTGATTGTATTAATTCCGACATATTAACACCTGCCTTTCCTTATAATTTCATATCATTCTTAAGCGGTATAATCAATTCGATTACCTAGCTCACTGTTCAAAATGCCTATCTCTTCTTCATCCTGGGATAACTCACTCATACTTATTGCTTCTTCCAAAGAAATCCTTCGTCTAGTATGTTGTTCTTCCTTTGAAGCCCCAGAAGAATTAGATTCATGTCTCCCATCAAAGGTGTAGTTTGCAACTGTTACTTCAATTGTATCAACCTTTAGTCCCTGTTGCTCTAAGTTATCCTTTAGGACAACCATCTGGCTTTCAATAGCCTCCCTCACACGGTCGTTATTAACAACAAACTGAGCTGTTAATACTCCATCCTTAGATTGCAATGAGAGATTGACCTTACCAAGGTTTTCAGGATTAAGCTGTAGTTCCATTGAAGTTTGATCTTGCAAGACTGTTACTTTAATCTGTTCGATAATTTGATTGGCAATTTCTCTAAATTCAGTAATCTGCATCTCATTACCAATAAAGTCTACTTGCTGTGTCTTCTGTGTAACATTAATCATTTGGTCAATAAATCCATCAAATTGATTCTTAGAATTCATATCATTGGAATTATTGTCATCCTGATCTGTCTGTGAAAACTCTAGCTCTCTGGTTTCGACTACATTAGAAGCCTTGCTTTCAACTGTATCAGCTAGCTTATTGTCCATCTCTGTCTTTGATGTATGCTCTGTTTTAACTTCCTGTCTCATTGTTTTATCTGCAGCATTATCTAAAACTGAGGCATTATTACTAATCACATCTTGATCTAAACTTGCATCTGGTGCTTGGCTATCCATACTTGTGGCTGAACTAGAATTAAAATCCTCTTCTAGCTGCTGATTATTATGAGGTATATTATCCAAGTCTTGTTTATTAGCTGTCATAATATTATGTAGTTTCTCTGCAAAAGCTTTAAGTTCATCCTCAGATAGATCAATACCAGCATGTGATAAGATAGTGTCTACATTCTCCATAAGCTCATTCACTGACCTTACAAGATTTTCATCAGTTAAGAATGCGATTGCTTCCGACTTGCCATTAGTCATTAGTACAAGCTGTCTTAAGGTATCTGGATTTAATAAATCCACGTTTACAATCCCAAGGTCTTCCATAGCCTTAGCAAGCTCTTCCATATCAATATTAAGGACATTCATAATAGCTTGTTGAATGCTTCCTAATATTTCTAGGAGTACGTCTTCTGTTATTAAAGACTCATCATCAGTGTTATCAACCAAGATATCTTTCTCTAAGGTCCCATTATCTACTAATCCCAATTCTTCACCTTTGGCTACTGTCTCTGAATTAATATTTGGATTAACCTTTGATTGCTCTTTGATAACTGCCCCTACAGCTTCCTTAACCTTTGCCTTAACTGTGTTCCGACTAGTAGTGAGCTTGTTACTGTCATTCACTTTCGTCTTCATACTGCTATCCATAACCTGGTCAAATCCACTTGAGCTTGATAAACCTTTTACCTTATGCCTTGCAGTCCCTCTTGAAAAATCCATAGGCTGAGTTTTTACACTCTGTGCTGTCATCCTAAGTTTCCTCCTTTCCCCATTAATATTATATATTACAAAGGTCTTTCTATCTTCATAACAGAAATCCCTATTGTAATCACCTTAATTGGACAACCTTTCCTCATCAAGATCCAACATCTTATTAGTTACTTTAGCTGCAAATACATTGTCCATTTCCGCCATTATTGCAGCGCTCTCTTTAGCCTTCATACTTAGTAAAATCTGAGAAACCGCTTCAATATCTGCAGACATTGTTTCTAAAATACTAGCAGCGGCTTTTGGATCCATATTTTTATAGATCTCAGCCTTTTCTTTAATTGATGCTGAAAATTCCATTTGTTCAACAACTTGTCTGTACAATATTTCAGCATTAGAAGGATTAATGTTCTCATAATAAGATTTGTACTCCTCTAGCTCTGGAGCCTTCTCATTAAAAATAACATTTCTATCAAATTCCAGCTGTCTTTCTTCAAAGGCTAATTGATTTTCCTCAAACGCTCTTAATCGGTCTATTTCAGCTTGAAGCTCTGATGAATCCACTTGTGCTTCTTCTTTTTGCTTATTCAATTCCTCCACTATAAGCTCCAGCTCATTAATTCTTGCCACCGCTTCAGGCAAGGATGAATAAGAATAATTATTCTCTAAAGCCACTTGCTTATCTGTAACATCTGGGAGTATTAATCTAATAACAGGGACATCTTTAAGTATTGGTCTTAGTACACCTGAACCAAAGCTACCCACATCTAATTTAATTAATAGTGCGAATATTGCTAGCCAGATGATTACAATTAAAAGGGATATTAATATAGTTAAGACTTTATTCCCTTCCTTGTTATCCTTCCCTAAGGCATTTGACTTTTTTGCCATCACCTATCCTCCTCATCCAGCGATAAATTGCTATATTGAAAGCTGTTTATCTCATCAGCTTCTTTACGTTCCTCTGCTTCAAATTCTTCCATGTAAGTCTCAAAGGCTTTCTCTTTAAGCTTTTCCTGAGTTTTACGCTCAGTCATAGCATTACTCAAATGAACTCTTGCTGCTTCTAGCCTTTTCTCAGCCTCTTTTACTTGAATTATTTGTATCTTAATCTTATATTTAATTATTTCAATTGCATCCCCACATCGACGAATTTCCATCAGATTAAGCTTTGAGTTTGTTAATGTTCTTAGCTTTTCCTCATAATCAGCTTTCTGATTTTTTAAATTCTCAAGCTTCTGCTCTTCCCTGGTTAACCGGGCTCTAGCCTCACTGTATGCAATCTTTGCTTGATCCTCTAACTTTATTTTTATTTTAAGGATGTTCTCCATGGAATAACGAAATTTTTTCATTCTTCTCTAAATATCCCCATTAACAAATCAAGTTCCTCTTCAAAATCATATTTTTTTTCAATATCTTGAGTCAAGAAACTATTAACCTCTTTGATCTTAGTTATAGCATAATCAATCTCTTCGTTGGAGCCGCTTTTATAAGCACCTATATTAATCAGATCCTCTGCATCTTGATAGGTTGCTAAAACATTCTTTAGCCTCCCAGCCGCAGCCTTATGCTCATCACTAACAATACTGCTCATTACACGGGATATACTTTGCAGGACGTCTATAGCTGGATAATGGTTCTTTTGAACCAGCTTTCTAGACAACATAACATGCCCGTCTAATATAGATCTTGCTGTATCTGTAATAGGCTCGTTGAAATCATCACCATCTACTAAGACAGTATATAAGCCCGTAATAGAACCAATCTCTGAGTTGCCAGCTCTCTCCAGTAGCTTTGGCATCTCTGCATATACACTAGGAGGATAACCTCTTGAAACCGGTGGTTCTCCTGATGCTAAGCCAATTTCTCTCTGAGCCATAGAAAATCGTGTCAAGGAGTCCATCATAAAAAGAACATCCTTCCCTTGATCCCTAAAGTATTCAGCAATAGCAGTAGCTGTATTAGCAGCTTTCTTACGGATAAGTGCTGGTCGGTCTGAGGTAGATACAACAAGAACTGACCTTTTCATTCCCTCTTCCCCCAGGTCCCTTTCAATAAACTCTCGAACCTCTCGACCACGCTCTCCTATAAGTGCGATAACATTAATATCTGCTTTCGTATTTCTTGCAAACATACCAAGTAATGTACTTTTACCCACACCGCTTCCTGCAAATATACCAATTCTTTGGCCTTTACCAACTGTCAAAAGTCCATCAACAGCTTTTACTCCAAGGGGCAATACTTCATCAATCAACTTACGTTTTAAAGGATCCGGTGGTGGAGCCTCTGAAGGATAATGATTAGTATAACGTAGTGTAGTTCCATCTATGGGATTACCCAAACCATCAAGTGTCTTGCCTAGGAGTTCTTCTCCAACAGGAACTTTAAATGAAGTTCCTGTATTCTCCACTAGACTTCCTATACCTACTCCAGTCATTTCATCATAGGGCATTAAAAGCAATCTATTCTCACGAAAGCCAATAACTTCAGCAATTTTCCTATCATCAGGGTTATCCCCAGATATATAGCAGATATCTCCTAGGTTAGCTGTCAAGCCAGAGGCTTCTAAGGTTAGACCTACCATCTTGACTACCCTACCATATTCTTTAATAAAATTGCTATCTATCAAGTCTTTATATTTTGTTAAGTCTATCGGCATCTCCCTGTACCTGCTTTCTTTTAGGACATACCTCCAAGTAGCTTAAGATCATTAGTAAGATTTTTTAATTGCTCTCCTAAACTACAGTTAATGAGGGTTGAATTTGTTTCAATAATACATTCATTTTCATTTAATTCAGGATCTTCAACAAATTGTAACTCTACTTCCCTACCTAAGGAACTTATTAATGTTTCTTTATATTCATTGGCATATTCATAATCATAGCTGGAAACTCGAATGGTAAACTCATTATACTTCTCTTGATTTTTTAACCCCATCTTCACAAGATGTATAATAAGATCCTCTCTGCCTTCAACTTCTACTCCAATGATTTTTCTAACTAAACCACCAATAATCTCAGCAATCTGAGGTTCCAAATCCTTAAGCTTATTGTTATAATCCTGTTCGAGGCTAGCCTCCTTATGCATAAGATCCTCTTGCATTTTCTTAAGTTCAGCCATTCCTTGGGCTATACCCTCTTCATGGCCTTTTTTCTTAGAACTCTCATAGGCTTCTTCCTTTAATTTATTTGCCTCTGCCTTAGCTTGTTCAATTATCTCTTGGGCTTCTTTCTCAGCCTTAAGGATAATCTCCCCAGCCACTTCCTTTTGCTCCTCTTCAGAAGCAATCTCTTTTATATGCACTGCATTTAAACCAGTGATAAAACCATCTTCAGGTATAGTCTCTACCACCTCTGGGGTTTTGTTTTGATTGTCTTTTACTCTTTCCATCCAGTTATCTGAACCGTTGATGGTTTTTGTGACGCTTTTGTCATAGCTTATAGTATAAGCCTTAATTACGTTAGACAACTATCTCGTCACCTCCACCTCTGGAAATAATAATCTCCGAAGAATCCTCAAGTTTACGGATAATATTAACAATCTTCTGCTGAGCCTCTTCAACATCCTTCAAACGAATAGGACCCATATATTCCATATCTTCTCTTATCATAGAAGATAGACGCTTAGACAGGTTGTTAAAGATAACATTCTGCACTTCATCATTGGCACCCTTAAGAGCAACTGCCAATTCATTATTATCAACTTCTCTAAGAACTCTCTGAATTGATTTATCATCAAGGCTAAGAATATCTTCAAATACGAACATCTTACGACGGATCTCATCTGCAAGCTCTGGATCTTCAATTTCAAGAGTTTCCATAATATGTTTTTCAGTTCCACGATCAACTGTATTAAGTATTTCTACAATGGAATCCACACCGCCAACAATGGTATAATCCTGATTTACTAAGGAAGCCAGCTTTCTTTCCAACACTTTCTCTACAGATTTAATTACATCAGGAGATGTACGATCCATCTGAGCAATACGTTTTGCCACATCCGCCTGCTTATCAGGTCCAAGAGATGATATTATAGCTGAAGCCTGTGCAGATGATAAGTATGATAATATTAAGGCAATAGTTTGTGGATGTTCATCCTGTATAAAGTTAAGAAGCTGTGATGCATCTGTTCTTCTAACAAACTCAAAGGGTCGAACCTGTAAGGAAGCAGTTAATTTACCAATTACATCCTTAGCCTTCTCTACACCAAGAGCCTTTTCCAATAATTCCTTAGCATAGGAAATACCACCCTCTGCAATGTATTGCTGCGCTAAGCATACCTCATAGAATTCATCCAATACATGATCTTTAGTTGCAGGGGATACACTTCGGGTATTGGCAATCTCTAAGGTAAGGGATTCAATTTCTTCTTCTTTCAAATGCTTAAATATATTAGCTGACCTTTCTGGTCCTAGGGTGATTAAAAGTACTGCTGCTTTGGTTAGTCCATTCAATTCTTCAGTTTGCTTAGCCACCTTAATCCCTCCTTAATCCCAATCTTCATTCAGCCAATTACGTAGTAGCTGCGCAACTGCTTCAGGTTTCTCGTCTACAAATTTCTCAATCATCTTACGTGTTTCAGATACACCATCAAATTCTATATCTTCAATAGATTGATTATCCTTAGTTGTAGCTAACAGCTGCTCTACTGATAATTCTGGCTCTAATTCTGTAACCTTTACAGGTATTACACCTTTGAATACAACAAATACTAAGAGCGCTACTATTAAAACTGCTAAAATAATGGATATATAATCACTAAATGTCCTTATAACTTCTGTCTTTGGAATAAACAAAGGCTGCTCATAGGCCATTATTTGTATATTCTCGGCAGCGATACCTGTTGCCAGTGAAACCATGGTTATAATATCTGGATCATAATCCACTCTCTTATTTTGCTTATTCTGCAAGGCATACTCTTCAAATGTTATATCATCTAATAGCCCTTGAAGCTCCATTTCCTCTTCTTTATAAGGAACATGCTTTCTAAGAACTATACTGATTGAAGATTGCTCAGGTAGAACTGCTCCAACCTCAAATTCTGTGTTGGTAACCCTTTCATTGGGTAGGTAATCATACTCTTCAATACTAACACTTCCCTGAGAGGAGCTTGAATCTTGAATCATATAGTCAGTTTCATCGTTAGATGACGTTCCAGGAATTCCTCCCGAGGCTCCTGCATTCTCCGAATCATAAGTATAGCTATGTCCATATACTCCCTGTTCTTGACCTTCAGCAGGAAGATATTCTGTATATAGCTCACTTATCTTGTCCATATTAAAAACCAGATTAGGCATAATCTCTACATCATCATACCCGTTCTTAATAAGACCCATATAAATATTATTAATAAAGGTATTTCGTAATCTGTCTTTATAATCTTCATTAGAAACAGCACTACCAGAATAAAGATCTTTTTCTCCACCAAAAAGCAAGGTGCCATTTTGATCTGCCACCTTTATCTTGTTCGTTGTTTCATTACCTATTACTGATGCCACTACTTCAGCAATAGTTTCTGCAGACTCTACTTGAAAATCCTCGTCAACTGTAAGAAGAACACTGGCAGTTGTTTCTTGTGCCTCTGTTAGTATTGAATTACTGCTTTCAATTGGTATGTAGTTAACTTGCGCATCTACAACACCTTCCATAGTTGTTATAAAGCTACGGAGTTGATTCTGCATATACAAATTAAGTTTTAGTGTACGATCACTATTAGTTGTACTCAAACTGTTATTTAAAAGTTCATCAATGGATATTCCAGATGATGGGACATCATTACTAGCAAGAAGTAAAACTGCATCTGAATATCTTTCCTGATCTACTGAAATAGTAACATTGTCTGTTCCAAGTTTATATTCAATTCCTTCATCCTCAAGCAAATCCCTTACTACACTTGCTTCCTTCGGCGTCTCTGTTATAGTTAACACTTCATATTTGGTACGAGACATCAGAAAATATAAGAGCACAAAAGCAATTATCAATGTAGAGAATGTTCCAATGATAATTGTTTTTTGTTTGCTAGTATACTTGTTCCAAAACTCCACTAATTTAGTAGGTATCTCTTTTAATCTTTCAACCATTACTTTGTGCTCCCTTACGCTTATTTACCCTATTTCAATTAAAACTGAAGACTCATTATCTCCTTATAAGAATCGATGACCTGATTGCGAATCGCAATTGTATATTGCAATGATAAGCTGGCTTTTTGTTGCGCTATCATCAAGTCATGGGTGTTATCCGTAAGGCCAAGAGCATATGCCATCTCAGCTTCCTCAGCTGCATTAGTATAATTATTAGTTTCATTTATTAAATTAACTGCAGCTTGAAACATGTCTTCAAAAGTTGCATTACGATTTTTCTCTGCTGATGTAACAGAATTCATAGCATATTTGCTAAATTCGGCTAAACCACTGACTGAGTTAATCATTATATACCTCCAAAAGTTTATTTACCAATCTCTAATCCTTTTAATGCAATATTCTTAGCTGCATTGAAAGCAGTTACATTGGCTTCGTAGGAACGTGTTGCATCAATTAGATCTGTCATCTCCTGTACTGTGTTGACATTAGGATATGAAACATATCCATCTTCATCTGCATCTGGGTGTGCAGGGTCATAAACTTTACGAAGAGGTGTCTTATCATCCCGGGCAATCTTTGTAACTTTAACCCCATTCCCCACTGTTCCTGCTGTTTTCATCAATACATCCTTGAAGGCTGTAACGTCCTTCTCAGCAAATACTACTGATTGACGTTTATACACATTACCAAATTCATCTCGAGTTGTGTTAATATTTGCAATATTCTGTGATATAATATCCATTCTAAGTCGCTGTGCAGTCATACCACTGGCACTTACATTCATTCCACTAAATGAAGACATATCCATTCTCCCTTCAATAATTATATAACCATTCCCTACACCACAACCTGCAAACTTTGGGACAACGGCTCAATGTTTGCAAAGTGAATTGTACTACAGTTCACTTTAACCACGCATCATTTTCAAATAAGTTATATTATTTGGACTGTAACACACTTTTTAGGCGTCCAAATTCCTGATTCATTGACTCTATTAAGGCATAATACCGGATTTGATTCTGAGCAAGATTAGCTTCTTCCGTGTCAATGTCTACATTATTACCATCTAAGCGATAGCTGTAATTCATATAGTCTGTATAAATTGAAGGATTGATTGCATCCAATCGAACCTCGCTTACCCTTTTCTCTAATGAATTGTCTCCCATTAGGGCAGACATTAGGTATGACTCGAATTGAACATCCTTACGTTTATACCCTGGAGTATCTACATTAGCAATATTGTTAGTAATGACATTATTCCTCATCCAACTTGCATCTGCAGCCTTGTCCAAAACGTTGATATAATTAAAAGCATTCGAACCAATCATCTTTACACCCCTTTCATTATAAATTATAAATTATTTTCACAAAAACACAAGATATATTTATAAAAATAGTAGATTTATACCATACCTTGTAGTATTTTAAATTATTTTTTCTGATTTTGCAACCATATTTTTGTACAAATGCTACTTTTTGTATTAATTTGGCAATGCATGTTAACTATGTACATCCTCATTAAACGACTTTATTTAACAATTTTCGCTTATAGGTCTGCAAAAAAGGAATTTATGTAATGAGTCTACATAAATTCCCAATAGTTCGCCTTCACCTATTATCATTTAAATTCTTTAGTTCATCAAATACAACGTCATTTAAAACTTTAATATAAGTCCCCTTCATACCAGAGGATCTAGATTCAATTACACCGGCACTTTCAAATTTGCGAAGTGCATTAACTATTACTGACCTTGTAATACCAACTCGATCAGCAATCTTACTTGCTACTAATATTCCCTCTGTGCCCTTTAATTCATTAAAAATGTGGGTGATGGCCTCTAATTCAGAAAATGATAATGTATTTATGGCAGATTTTACAATCTGTATTTTACGATTTTCTTCAGCATTCTCTTCATTTACAGAACGCATCATCTCTAAACCAACTACTGTTGTACCATATTCGCTTAAAATAATATCATCAATTGTATATTGCTCATCCTTTTTATATATGAAAAGAGTTCCCAACCGTTCTCCAGCTATATCTATTGGTGTAATGATAGCTTGATAGGAATCAACCTCGTCAAATTCAAATCCTAGTGTTCTTAAATTAACATTTTCCTTTGTTGAAAGTATATTAAGTAGTCTTTCATTTAGCAAGGCGTCTATATGCCTTCCAACAACATCCTTAATCAATTCATTAATTTCAGGAATATCATCTCGGTTTTTTACACCTAGAACTTTTCCCTTACGACTAATCACTAACACGTCAGATGCAAGAATATCACTTAAAACAACACAGATATCATTGAAAACCACTTTATGTGAATTATTATTATGCAACAGGTTGTTAATCTTTCTTGTTTTATCCAGTAACTGTACACTCATTACGACGCCTCCCAGTTTTTTTCTAAACCTCCCCAAGGTTTTCTTTTTTAATTAGAATAAAATTCTTATAAGTCAATATAAATATATTAGCATAATCTGCGATTTGCACCTTTATAAATTCTATCATATACAAATTCAAAAAACAATAGCAATTATCGAACTTTTATATGCATTTTGAGTAAATTTATGTTTTTAACATTCAATTTGTTGATTTTACGAAAAGTTAATGAAAACAATCAATAAAATTCATAATTTAATATAATTACATGATAGTTTTAACTTAAGACTGTATATTGAATCAACTTCCTTAACCTATCAAAAGCTATACCATCATTGATGATATAGCTAATATGCGGATAAAAGCATTTAGAAAGCTTGCTTTTTGGCTGCTTTTACTTTGTATCTTGTTATGATATCGTAGACGTCATAAATTCTAACATAATAGTTATTCATCTTCATTTTCATTCTTAGTCATCACATGACCGCAGGTTTTATTCTCACAAACTAGTTTTTTTCCCTTTTCCACCATAAAACCATTACATTTTTCACAAGGTGTGCTGGATGGCTTAGCCCAAGACATAAAGTCACATTCAGGATTATTAATGCATCCGTAGTATTTTCTGCCTTTCTTGGTTTTTCGAATCACTATGTCACTGCCACAAGTAGGACATGCTACACCGATTTTTTCAAGATAGGGCTTTGTATTTTTACATTCTGGGAATCCAGGACAAGCAAGAAACTTTCCATGTGGACCGTATTTAATGACCATATTACGACCACACAATTCACAAATCTCTTCTGTCACTTCATCAGCTATCTCTATTTTATCTAATGTTTCTTGAGCATCTTTAACAGCCTTATCTAGATCAGGGAAGAAATTCCTTACTACACTTTTCCAGTGTATATTTCCTTCCTCCACTCCGTCTAGCAAAGTCTCCATATTAGCTGTAAAATTCACATCAACTATACTTGCAAATGCTAGCTTCATTATATTATTGACTGCTTCACCAAGCTCTGTTACAAATAGATTCTTCTTTTCTTTAGCAATATATCTTCTAGCAATAATAGTAGTTATTGTAGGTGCATAGGTACTGGGCCTTCCTATTCCTAACTCTTCTAATGTCTTTACAAGGGATGCCTCCGTATAATGGGCAGGAGGTTGGGTAAAATGTTGAGTCTTATTTAATTCTAGGAGTTCAAGCTTATCACCTTTCTTTAAATCTCCAAATGAAGTCCCACTTTTCTTTTCCTCATCCTCAGGTGTATATACTTTCATAAAGCCTTCAAAAACCAGCTTTGAAGTTGAAGCTGTAAATTGATAAGCATTAGCTTTAACCTTTAGAGAATTGGTCTCATATCTAGCAGGCTCCATCCTACTAGCTACAAATCTTCTCCATATAAGCTGGTAAAGACGAAATGCATCTCTAGATAATGCACTCTTAACAAGTGTTGGATCAATTTCAACATTGGTTGGACGAATCGCTTCATGAGCATCCTGTACTTTTTTGCCGCTAGATTTAACTACATCATTCTTTGCAACAAATTCCTCTCCATAAGTATCATTGATATAATCCCTTGCAGCTTTGTCAGCCTCGTCACTAATTCTTGTGGAGTCTGTACGCAGGTAAGTAATCAAACCTATTGTTCCATGACCTTTAACATCAACACCTTCATAAAGCTGCTGGGCAAGCTGCATGGTTTTCCTAGTGGAAAAATTAAGAGCTTTAGATGCTTCCTGCTGTAATGTACTTGTGGTAAATGGAATAGGTGCTTTACGAACTCGCTCACCTTTCTTTATTTCATCTACAATAAAATCTGCCCCTTCAAGATTAGACAGAACCTTATTCATATCTGCTTCTGTTTTGATTGCATTCTTAGGATTTACAAATTTCGCAATCAAAGGCTTCTTTTTATTATTTATATTAAATGCAGCCTCTAGGTTCCAATATTCTTCAGGAACAAAATCACTAATTTCCTCTTCTCTATCACATATAATTCGAAGTGCTACTGATTGCACTCTACCAGCACTAAGCCCTCGTTTTATCTTCTCCCAGAGGAGAGGGCTTATCATATAACCAACCATACGGTCAACTACTCTTCTAGCCTGTTGAGCGTCTACAAGATCCATATCTATTTCTCTTGCTTCTTTAATGGATGATTTTACAGCATTTTTAGTTATCTCATTAAAGGTTATTCGGCTACTTGGCTTATCCTGTAATTTTAATGAATGATACAAATGCCATGAAATTGCTTCTCCTTCCCGGTCAGGGTCAGTTGCCAGATAAACCTTATCTGCCTTTTTTACTTGCTTTCGTAGCTTGGCAAGCAATTCTCCCTTTCCTCGAATGGTTATATACTTAGGTTCAAAATCATTCTCTATATCAACCCCCAATGAACTTTTTGGCAAATCTCGAACATGACCATTGGAAGCAACAACTTCATAATTACTTCCTAAAAACTTTTTAATTGTTTTGGCTTTTGCCGGAGATTCCACGATGACCAGATACTTTGCCATACAATACTTCCCTCATTTCTATAATAAATGTTCTGTTATTATACCCAATATAATAAACAAACACATTCCTAATTATTTCTAGGTTAAGCTTAAAACATAAACTAGCATACACTACTTTGAATTTTCTTTCAAGTATTTTATAAATTAGAGGGGTGTGGATGTTACTATTCAGCATTGTAGGTGTTGCAAAGACCAGGGGAGAAATGTTCCATGCGAATGAAATTCGCATTTTGTGGTGACGCTCTCGCTTAGATGCATTACGTAACGGTACATAAGGTTCTTCAGTACAGAACCTAAGTACCGACGAATGCAATACTCACCATGGGAATCATTTCTCCCCTGGTCTTAATCATTAGTCTATGCACTGAATAGTAATTTTGTACTTTGTTGGTTATGGATTACTGTATAGATATATTTTACTCGTTTACTATAAATTACTTTTCATATAAAAGTTTTTATAAGGTTGTTTTATCATGTCTCTTAGTTCTAGTTTTAGGAGGTGTTCCATTAGGTCTGATATTGGTATTGATGTATTTCTGACTATCTCTTCTATATTAGTAGGCTCTAAAGCAATTGATTCGTATACAAGGATTTCTTCTTCGGTCATATTCTTTGTTAGTTGGGAATTGTCATTTGATTTATGATTATTATCGTAATTGGTCAATAGTTCCACTAATATATCATCAGGGCTTCCTACTAATTTAGCACCCATCTTAATTAGATTATTACATCCAATACTTAAGGCATCGGTTATTCTTCCTGGTATTGCATAGATATCCTTTCCTTGCTCTAATCCCATATCGACAGTTATTAAGGATCCACTCTTTTCCTTGGCTTCTATTACAAGTATTCCATCACTTAGACCACTGATAATCCTATTTCTCATAGGAAAATTACTTGCATAGGGCTTCTCACCTGGGGGATATTCTGAAATGACAGCCCCGTGATTTTGCATCTCCATATATATATCAATATTCTCCCTTGGATAGCATATATCAATACCACAGCCAAGAACTCCATATGTAAGACCGGAGACCTCTAAAGCTCCTTTATGGGCACATGTATCAATCCCTCTAGCCAAACCACTTATAATTCCAACCCCTGAAGCCGCCAGAGACTGAGAGAAATATTTAGTCAGCTCCATGCCATAGGCTGAGGCATTTCTTGTTCCTACGATTGCTAGTATCTTTCTCTCTATATGGGGTAGCTTCCCCTTAATATATAGAGAAAATGGTCCATTATATAAAGGACGCAGCTTCTTGGGATACTCTTCATCTAGCTTTGTAATGAATTTTATGCCTTTTTCTAAAAGGACATTATATTCCATATGTATTCTTTCTGGGTTTTTATAATCACGAATATTATCAGCATCTTTCTTACTAAACCTAACAATTCCCTCTTTCATAGCTAATTTTATTGCTTCATTAATCGAGTCATCTGACGCCTTATAGACTTCCTCTGAGCTTCCATAATAGTCTAGTAGGTAGTCAATTTTCTTAGGGCCAATATTATTAATATTACTCAACCAGTAATTATACTCTCTATCCTTCATACCACACCTATTCCTTTCATAGTGTTCCAAAATACTTTTGATCCAGACTACGATAGCATATGGCCTCGCTTATGTGCTTGCTTTTAATCTGTGGACTTTGATCTAAGTCAGCAATGGTTCTAGCAACCTTTAATATTCTGTGATAGGCTCTAGCGCTAAGATTCATCTTTATAAAGGCCTCTTCCAAAAGGTCTTGATCCTTTTTATCTAGCTTACAATAGGCTTTAATAGTACGAGGAATTAGCTGAGAGTTAAAGTATATACTCTGGTCTTTATATCTATTCATTTGTATTTCACGGGCTATTCTAACCCTATTTCTTATTTCTTCAGAGTTTTCCTCCTTTTGCTTTATAGCTAGTTCTCTATAATTAATTTCTATAGCTTCTATACAGATGTCAAATCTATCTAATAGTGGTTGAGATATTTTCCCCAGATATCGCTTAACCTGATTAATCGAACAATTACATCTATTTCTATCAGGATAAAATCCACAGTTACAGGGATTAATAGCAGCTACTAACATAAAGTTTGCAGGATATACATATGTACCATTAAGTCTTGAAATAGTAACTAGCCTATCCTCTAGAGGCTGGCGTAGAACTTCTATTGTATTTTTCTGAAACTCAGGTAGCTCATCTAAAAAGAGGACTCCTTGATCTGCTAGACTTACCTCCCCTGGTCTTGGAAGCCGTCCCCCTCCTACCAAGGCAGTTGTTGTAATTGTATGGTGAGGACTTCGAAATGGTCTTCTTAATATTAATCCTTGATTATCCAACATACCAGCAATACTATAGATTTTTGATATCTCCATACTTTCATCAAAGGAAAGCTCTGGCATAATTGTTGGTATTCTTTTGGCTAACATCGTCTTCCCAGAGCCCGGCGGACCGATCATTAGAATATTATGCATACCTGCCACCGCTATCTCAATAGCTCTCTTGGCCGCCCTTTGTCCCGTGACATCAGAGAAATCCATTGACTCTTTGTGGGAAATATCCTTAAACATTTCCTCTCTAGGGATGTATAAAGGCTCCAATGTTTCCTCATCATTCAAAAACTTAACAACCTCAACTAAAGTAGAGACTCCATAGGTTTCTATTCCTTCAACCACTGCCCCTTCTCTACTGTTCTCCATAGGAATAATGCACTTTTTAAAGCCCTGCTGCATAGCACAATAGACTATAGGCAGGACACCATTTACTTTATTGATTCTTCCATTAAGGCTGAGTTCTCCGATAATTAGAATATCCTTAAAACTTTCTTCCGGTAGATGGCCAAAGGCCCCTAGAATTGCAATTGCCACTGGTAAATCAAAGGCTGTACCCTCTTTACGAATGTCAGCAGGGGATAGATTAACAGTAATCCTTTTGGCAGGTATCTTAAATCCAGAATTTTTAAGTGCAATTTTAACTCTTTCCCTTGCTTCCTTAACTTCAGACCCGAGAAAACCTACCATATCAAAAACTGGTAAGCCATCACTTACATCTGCCTCAACAGTTACTATCATCCCGTCAATACCATGAATTGCTGCACTGAATGCTTTACTGAACATAGATTAATGCTACTCCCTTCATTGTCTCTCTCACAATAAAGGAATCATTTGCTAATTCGAAGTATAACAA
The DNA here is from genome assembly GCA_012839235.1 of Clostridiales bacterium. Lineage (GTDB taxonomy): Bacteria > Bacillota > Clostridia > Lachnospirales > Lachnospiraceae > Mobilitalea. Next base: position 8,662 of record DUNS01000074.1, on the reverse strand, counting down.
AGTATCCATAATTTGGCAAGTCATATTGCTATTAAGCTATATATCCATGTGCTTTGAATCCTATAGATGGAACTTAAGTCCAACCAATAGGGATTACTTTTTTAAACTAATAGCATATAATGTACCAATAAATAGTATTGAAGTAATGTGAAGAAAAGACATCTTCACACACAACTTTGTGCTGAAAGGTAAGGTTGTTTATATGCGTATCTGTGAATTAAGAGAAAAAGAAGTTATAAACTGTAGGGATTGTGTCCGTCTAGGTTATGTATGCGATCTCGAATTTGATATATGCACTGGGTGCATAACCCATATTATCGTACCAGGTCCATGCAAAATACTAGGCATGCTTGGAAGAGACCACGAATATGTTATTAGCACCCATTGCATTAAACAAATAGGTATAGATATCATTCTGGTGGATATAGATGCAGAAAAATGTTTGGTCAAATGCATTTAGTTAGAAGCTTCATATAGGCTTGATTTGCAATAGTTCATTTCTATATATTGTAATTTGCTCTTGACCATTTTATAATTCTTCAATATAATCTAATATAGTACAAATGAATAATCACTGTATGGTCATAAAGATTAGGAGGATTTAATCATGAAGTGTCCATTTTGTGGCAATGAGAATACCAGAGTAATTGATTCTCGCCCTGCGGAAGAAAATAATTCAATTAGAAGAAGACGCCAATGTGATGATTGTAAGAAGAGATTTACTACATATGAAAAGATTGAGACTATCCCACTAGTTGTAATTAAAAAAGATAATAATAGGGAATCTTACAATCGTGCTAAGATAGAATCTGGTGTTTTTAAGTCATGCCACAAGAGACCTATTTCTGCTGATGCCATGACTAAGGTTGTAGATGAAATTGAAACCATGATTTTTAATCGTGAAGAGAAAGAAATACCAAGCCATATAATTGGTGAGATTGTTATGGACAAGCTTAAAGACCTAGACCCAGTTGCTTATGTAAGGTTTGCATCTGTTTATAGAGAGTTTAAAGATGTAAGCACATTTATGGATGAACTAAAAAATTTATTGGATAGTTAATAAGATACATAGAAAACCTCCTATATAATACAGGGTATTTGTTAATGCCTTACAATATATAGGAGGTATTTTTTTATCTCTTCTTACATCTTTCTTATATCTTTATAAAATCTTATTCATAGGTATCTCGAAGGCTGCGAACTAATAGTTTATTAGCAAGCTCTTCTTTGTTTTTAATTTCCTCGCCTCTAATATCTTCTTTAAGCAGCTTTATCTCTCTACCCTCCGGACTTGTAAGATAAAAATAATTATCACTAAAGATAGCATCACTGTCCCCAAAGTCTAGTTCCACAAAGCAAGCCAATTTATCAGATTTCAATGATATAGTATATGCATCTTCCTCTTCCTTAACCTCAAAGCTAATGTTAGGATGCTCTAGTTCTAAGTGTTTGTATGGCTCAAAGAACACTACTTCATAACTCTTATGGCCAGCTTCATCTGTAATAATAGCCTCTACAAACAGCTCACCTTCACAGCCTTTTATCAGTGAAGAGTAGTCCTTCTCCATAACCTTTACAGCAGAAAGAGCCGGAACTGTAACAGAATAAATACTCTTATCTACAACAGTAAAGTCCATCCTTTTTAAAGCAACTTCTACAGTACATTTATTATCGGATATAGTTTCGTTTTGTATATGAGCTTCAACAAGACTGCCTTCTTCTCTCTTTAAGCTACCCGCAATGGATGCATAAAAGTTTTTAGCCATGTAATGGAGAGCCTTCCAACGGCCATAATAATCTATACTTGACCAAGATGCAACAGGCCAGTTATCATTGAGCTGCCAGTAGAGAGACCCCATACACCTGTCACGGTGTCTTCTCCAATGCTCTACACCAAACTTGATTGCAATACCTTGAAGTATCTGAGATACATAAAGCAGATCACTAAAGTCATTAGGATATAGGAAATTCTCTGATAAATAATATAATATCTTACCGTTAGCTGCTCCATTCTTCTGATGGCTTTCCATTACCTTGGAGAAAATATTACGATCCCCTTTTTCAGTAAATGAATTTACTGTTTTTATTGATGGGAATGACTGAAAGCCAAACTCTGAACAGAATCTAAAGTAATAATTTCTATAATCTTCAAAGGGCTTCAACCCATGCCATACCGCCCAATAATGGACATCTCCTCTGTTCTGATCTTCAGGATTATCAAAAGAGCCACCTGATGAAGGAGAGGATACCCAATAGAAGGTTTGTCTGTCTTCTTTTTCAACAACCTTAGGCAGTACATATTCAAACTGTTTTATATAATCTGCTTTAAGTTTCTTAGGATGATCCTTAAATCCACCCCAGTTAACCCAAGCTGATTCTATCTCATTATTACCACACCATAATCCAAGGGAGGCGTGATGACGAATTCTTCTAACATTATCCTTAGTTTCCTCTATGATATTTTCTTCAAAATCCTTGGTAAAATCATATATATTACACGCATACATAAGATCCTGCCATACGATGATTCCTGCTCTGTCGCAGAGATCAAAGAAATAATCGGAAGGATAATATCCTCCTCCCCAAACTCTAAGACAGTTATAATTAGCACGAACGCTTGAATCAATGAGATGTTTTATTTTATCCCTAGTAATATGTGAATAGACCGTATCTTCAGGTATATAGTTAGCTCCCTTGGCAAATATTTTAACTCCATTAACCATAAATGCAAACTCTGATCCCCACTCATCCTTATCCTGACTAATAGTAAGGGTTCTAAGTCCAATAGTGTAAGTCTTAGCGTCATCTATACATCCATTTTTCACCAAGTTTACAGTAAGCTCATACAAGGGCTGCTTACCTAATCCGTTAGGCCACCATAATTCTGGACTAGGAACCTCCAGACTATAATTAGTTACAGTACTACTGACCTTTGCGTCACCAGAAATTTTATTACCATTTGGAGCTACTAATTCATACTCAAGAACATACTTATCATCATTAATAATCTCTAATTCGGTTACAAGCTCTAGTCTTACTTTGTTCTCTTCATGGTGCTGAATTATCTCCACATCAGATATTCTTGCATCTGAAAAGCCTACAAGTTCGATATCTCGCCAAATTCCTGCATCTGGAATCTGTGCACCCCAATCCCAGCCAAACATTGAATGAGCCTTTCTTATGTATTGACTACCACTCATAGTTCCTGTATTAACAAATTCTATTTCCTTTCCCTCTTCTGCCACATAGTTTTCAATATGTTCTATAGGTGAACGGAATACAATCCTTATAATATTATTCCCATGGTTCAATAAACTCTTACATTCCAGTCTCCATATTCTGTGCATATTATTAGTGGATGCAAGAAGCTTCTCATTAAGGTGGATTTCTGCAATTGTGTCAAGACCATGACATACTAATTCAATTCTTTCCTTAGAATATAGCTCGTCCCCCACATAGAATTCTCTTTGAAATTCATAGTCCTTACGAAATAGCTCCCTTGCTTCATATTCATTGTCTCGCCAATAAGGATCACTTGTTAATCCATTAGCCAGCAAAGAAGACATGACAGAACCAGGAATTTCAGCAGGCTGCCACTGCACTGTATCTACTTCTCTCATTTTCCATGTACCATTTAATGTTTCTAGTAACATATCTCTACTCCTTATTAATATATTTTTATCTGCTGTTTATAATAACTATAATTAGCATTATTGCTGAGGCTGTATAAGCTATAATGTAATTCTAACATATTAGCAATTGATTATCGATGTGTTTTCTAACTATTTAATTTTGGCCAAATAAATAAGATACTATTTATTTTTTTCTCTAAATCATATACAATAGAACATGTTATAATTTCAGCCAAAAAGCAGATTTGTCCTGGAAATCATCTGAACTGGTAATCTGCTATTAATAATAAAATTAATGAAAGGTTAGGTGTATATATGTTAATCGGTGCATTAGAGGCAGGGGGAACTAAGATGGTTTTGGCCATAGGGAATGAGAATGGGGAGATTCTTGAACAGGTCTCTATTCCTACAGAAACTCCTGAAATTACGGTTCCAAGAATAATTGACTACTTTAAGAATAAGAATATAAAAGCGCTGGGTATCGGCTCCTTCGGACCAGTTGATTTAGATAGAAATTCGAAAACCTATGGTTATATAACCTCCACTCCAAAGCTAGCATGGGCTAACTATGACATTGTTGGTAATATCAAAAAAGAGCTTAATGTTCCCATCGGTTTTGATACTGATGTTAATGGATCAGCCTTAGGGGAGGCCACATGGGGAAGCTTAAAAGGCTTAGAATCTGGGATTTATATCACTGTAGGTACTGGTGTAGGTGTTGGAGTATGCATAAATGGTGGTTTACTTCACGGTATGCTACACCCTGAAGCAGGACATGTTCTCTTAAGTAAACATCCAGAGGATGATTTTGATGGTGTATGCCCATATCATCCTAATTGTATAGAAGGATTGGCTTCAGGTCCTGCTATAGAAAAGAGATGGCATAAAAAGGCCTATGAACTAGCGGATAATGATAAGGTATGGGAATTAGAGGCCTTTTATCTGGCTCAAGGAATTGCTAATTATATTCTATGCTTATCACCTCATAGAATCGTATTAGGTGGTGGGGTTATGCACCAGGAGCAGCTATTCCCATTAATTCGTTCTCAGGTAGTTAGTATGCTTAATGGATATGTGGATACACCACAGATTAAAGACATAGATTCCTACATCGTACCAGCCGCTCTTAATGGAGATCAAGGAATAATGGGTTGCATAAAGCTGGGGCTATTGGAATTAGAAGCTGTGTAGGGGCAAAAGACGTAAAGGTATTGAATAGAATAAGGGAAAGATATCCAGCTTTGTAGGTTAAGAAAAGTCCAGAGAATAAATAATCCCATGGTGAGGCGCTCTCGCTTAGTTCCATTCGTAGCGGTACTAAGAACACAAAATACGTGTTCTAAGTGCCGACGAATGCAAATACTCACCATGGGAAATATTTTTCTCTGAACTTAATATTAGACTTTTATATAGCTGAATATCTTTCCCTTATTCTTTTATAGTTTTCGAGGGCTTTTGCCCCTTATTTAGTTTTAGATATAATACAAGCTTATATAAATTCAATACTAATATATTACTATAAATCAAATACCAATGTATTATAACAAATCCTTTAGTTCTCAAAATATGGCTTTTCTTCGTACAAAAGGTAATAAGTGTAACAAGTACTTTTTCAATAAACTTGAGTGTTTATCACTTCAAAAAACTTCAAAAATATGGTGTGATTATGTATCCATAAAGAGACTGTTTTTCGCCATCGGTACTTGGCTTGTGGCAGATATACCTATCTGTCACGAGCCTAGATACCGCTATGAGCGAAAACGAGCGAGAGCGTGTCTCTTTGGATCATAGTCACACCATATTTTCACTAACTGAATATGTGATAAACATCACTACACTATTCAGCCATTTTTTCTCTTAATACCATCTGCAATATTCCTCCGTGGCGGTAGTAGTCTACGTCCACTTCGGAATCGAAGCGAGCTCTTGCTTTAAACTCGGTGATAGAGCCATCTTTACCTTTTGCTATTACCGTGATTACTTCTCTTGGACGAACATTATCATCTATTAGAACTTCAAAGGTTTCTTCTCCGGTCAGTCCTAAACTATCTGCTGTCTCTCCATCAAGGAATTGTAGTGGTAGGATACCCATCATTACAAGGTTAGAGCGATGAATCCTTTCGTAGCTTTCAGCAATAACAACCTTAACTCCAAGTAAGCTTGGACCTTTAGCAGCCCAGTCTCTTGATGAGCCCATTCCGTAATCCTTTCCTGCAATTACTACAAGTCCAGTGCCATTTTCCTTGTACTTCATACAGGCATCAAATATGGTCATAACCTCACCTGTTGGATAATAGGTTGTATATCCTCCTTCTGTACCTGGAGCAATCATATTACGAATACGAATATTGGCAAATGTACCCCTCATCATTACTTCATGGTTACCTCTTCTAGAACCATAGGTATTAAAATCAGAGGCTTTAATCCCCTTCTCTAATAAATAGCTGCCAGCCGGAGAATTCTGTCCAATAGCTCCTGCAGGGGATATATGATCAGTTGTAATTGAATCTCCGAACTTAGCGATTACTCTTAGGTCAGAAATCTTATGGATAGCCTGTGGCTCCTTTGATAAACCAGTAAAGAAGGTTGGTTTTTGTATATAAGTAGAAGCCTCATCAAACTCATAAAGCTTAGAATTATCTACTTGGATTTCATTCCACATCTTATTATTATTATAAACCTGCTCATATTCCTTACGGAATAATTCAGGTTTTACAGTGTTCTCCATTGCCTCATGTACTTCTTCCTTGCTTGGCCATATATCTTTTAGATATACTGCTTTTCCTTCTGTATCATGACCAATTGGATCCTTAGTCAAATCAATATTAACAGTTCCAGCCAATGCATATGCAACAACCAGTGGAGGTGATGCCAGATAATTAGCCTTAACTAAACTGTGAATTCTACCTTCAAAGTTACGATTACCAGATAAAACTGAGCTTACTAGTAAATCATTATCAGTAATTGCTGATGCTATCTCTGGAAGAAGAGATCCTGAATTACCTATACATGTTGCGCAACCATAGCCTACAATCTGGAAGCCTAACTTATCCAAATACTCCTGAAGTCCTGCATCCCTTAAGTAGCCAGACACAACCTTTGAGCCTGGTGCCAATGAAGTTTTTACATGGGCAGGAACTTGAAGCCCCTTTTCTACTGCCTTCTTGGCCAAGAGTCCTGCTCCTAACATTACTGAAGGGTTAGATGTATTAGTACATGAAGTAATAGAAGCAATGGCGATAGAGCCAGTTTCCATCTTACTTCTTCTTCCGTCAGCAAGGGTAATATCTACGGACTTATTAAATACTGCCTCATCTAATCCATGGCCTTGATTACCAACAGGAGAAGTTATTGACTTAACAAATTCCTTTTTCATATCAATAAGTGATATTAAATCCTGTGGACGCTTTGGACCTGATAAGGAAGCCTGTACTGTGCTTAAGTCTAACTCAATAACATCTGTGTAAACCGTACTATTATCCTCGTATTGATTAAATAACCCATTCTTAGTCAGATAGGTTCTTACAATATTAATATGCTCCTTTGTTCGTCCTGATAGCTCCATGTATTTTAAGGTTTCTTCATCTACAGGGAAAAATCCACAGGTAGCCCCGTATTCTGGAGCCATGTTAGCAACTGTAGCTCTATCAGCAAGACTAAGATTCTTAACACCATCACCAAAAAACTCTACAAACTTGCCAACAACACCCTTTTGCCTAAGTAGATTGGTTACTCTAAGAGCTAGGTCAGTAGCTGTTGCTCCAGCGCTTAGGACCCCAGTGAATTTAACTCCTATAACCTCAGGAACTGGAAAATATGAAGGCTGTCCAAGCATTCCTGCTTCAGCCTCAATTCCACCAACGCCCCATCCTAAAACACCGAGGCCATTAATCATAGTAGTGTGGGAATCTGTTCCCACCAAGGTATCTGGATAGACCAGGGTTCCCTCTTTACCTTCCTTTGAAAGTACTACTTGGGCTAGATATTCTAAATTAACTTGATGAATAATACCTGTTGCAGGAGGAACCACACCAAAATTATCAAAGGCTTTCTGAGCCCAATTAAGAAATTGATATCTTTCTTTATTACGTTCAAACTCCAATTTCATGTTTTCTTCCAGAGCCTTCTCATTACCATAAAAGTCCACCTGGACAGAGTGGTCAATTACCAAGTCAACCGGTACTTCTGGATTAATCTTATCTAGGAGAAAATCCAGGATTTTATCATCCTTATTCTCAGCCTTTCCAACATTATATAGAGCATCCCTCATAGAAGCCAAGTCAACAACTGCAGGAACCCCAGTAAAGTCCTGAAGAATAACCCTAGCTGGTTTAAATGGTACCTCAGCCTCTTTATTTTGCTCCTTCGCCCAATTAGCCAGATTACGAATATGTTCTTCATTAATAACATGTCCGTCATACTGCCTTAATACTGATTCTAATAAAACCTTTATGGAATATGGCAGATTCTTAATATCATAGCCCTCTTCCTCTAAAGTCTGCAGGCTATAGTATTCGTAGGTTTTACCCTCTAAAGTAAACTTATCTCTTGCTTTTTCATTTAATACATTATGCATACTTCACCATCCTATTCTCTAGTCTACGGGATTAGAAACTTATAGTTCCTTAGGTCCATCACCAATATCAACAACATAAAAATCAGCCTTATAACCGATTTTTTCTTCGTAAACCCTTCCTACCTTATCAATAAATTTATCTACTACATCTTCTTTAACAATATTAACTGTGCAACCACCAAATCCTGCACCTGTCATTCTGGCACCAATAACACCTTCCTGTTGCCAAGCTGTTTCAACAAGGGTGTCCAGTTCAATTCCAGTTACCTCATAATCATCCCTCAAAGATACATGGGAATCATCCATAAGCTCACCAAATCTCTTTATATCTCTAGCCTTTAAAGCATCAACTGCTTTAATAGTTCTCTGATTCTCATATACCGCATGCTTAGCTCTTCTTGTTAGAACCCCATCACCAATTACACCTTTATGCTGTTCAAACTCTTCTTCTGAT
>DUNS01000073.1 GCA_012839235.1 Clostridiales bacterium | reverse complement strand
ATAATAGCTTCCTTAACCTGAATAGTTGCATCCTCATCAAAGTCTGTAACACAGTAAAGGATATGCCAGCCGTATTCAGTAGTGATAATATCACTAACCTCTCCCGTCTTTAAGGTGAATGCTGCCTGTTCAAAGGAGTCGCTAAACTCCTCTGGTCCCCCACCTCTACCGAATGTATACTCAATAAGCTCTGATTCAGACTTACCCTCTGCTAATGTCTTAAAATCATCAGTAGCCTTGGCCTGCTCCCATATATCCTGAACCTTATTAAAGGCCTGCTGCCTTTCCTCTGCTGTAAGATTATCATGGTTTCTAATTAGAATATGATTAATTGTAATCTGCTTTGCAGTCTCATCAGGAACATTATTGTCCACATTAATAGTAGTAGTCTCGAACATTTTATTAGCTAAGAGATTATCCTCATAAACATTCTTAAGCAATTCCTCTGTTATAAAATATTGATCAATATCCTTAACAGCCAGTCCGGCATAATGCTCCTTGGCGTAGGACCTTGCCCTTGCTTGTTCTTCCTCAGAAAGAATAATTCCCTGCTTTTCTGCCTGACCCTTTATAATCTTTAACTCCGATATTTGTTTGACTATTTCATCCTTAAGTAATTGATCAAACGTTCTGCCATCCCCATATATATCAACATTCCATATGCCTTTGCTATATTCATCCTCATAATGATCCATAGCAGATTTTATATATATTATAGCCTCATTATAATAAACCCTAGTGTCTCCTACCATCATCATAAGCTCACCAGTACTAACATTCTCATCCCGGATATCTTCATCGGTTGCTATATAGTAGTAGGACATTCCAATCACTTTATTATTAAGGTCATATGTGACATAAAGCTTCTTATTCTGCCCTAGATAATAATAAGTGGATGCTGTCTCATCAGGGCTTATTACTTTTGAAATCTCCTTACCATAAACTGCTTTTAGAAGAGGCTCTGCTTGTGTTAGCTCCATACCAATACTGACTCCATTAACTGTATAGTCAGAGGCGTCAGATAAAAGGGTTAGGGCGTTAATCTTACCATCCTTAACAATTACTTGAACGACTCCTTCCATAACATAGACATCATTACTTTCTAATTCTAACTTTGCACCGCTTCCCTTCTGGAAATCAGCCAAGGTATCACCAATATAGCTTGTAAGCTCATATCTTTCTTCCCCTACCTTGCATGAGGAAAGGACTAGAACTGCCAATAACATAGGAATTATAAGTTTTATTTTTTTTGTTAATTTCATGTTAGGTTTTCTCCTTTATCAAGAGCTTTCTAAAATCCTCTAAGAGATCTTTTAAGCATTCAAATAATGTAATATTGTCCAGCTTCTTCTTAGGATTATTGGGAAGCTGATATTTAAAATATGGATTAGCCTGAGGCATAAGCTTTAGCCTATTACCGTGCTTTGATAAAAGCTCTGGGAACTTTTCCACTGCTAACTTGGCCTTAGGAAACATTGTAAGAGTTGCTTCATTCCCTTTTTGTACCAAACTAGTGATATATACACTATGACACATTGACTTGATTAAGGCAATATTAAGTAGATTATTTACAGCGTTTGGCATGTCTCCAAATCGATCCAGAAGTTCCTCCTGCATATCAATTAATTCATCTTCAGTTTCAATCTCTGCTATTCTCTTGTATATATCAAGCTTTTGAATTTCATTTTTAATATATGTGGATGGTATAAATGCATCCATATCCATATCTACCATAGTTTCAAAGGTTTCCTCTTCCACTGCTTCACCCTTCATGGACTTTACCGCTTCATTAAGCATCTTGCAATATAGGTCATATCCGACAGATTCCATATGTCCACTTTGCTCAGCTCCTAGAAGGTTTCCTGCCCCTCTGATTTCTAGATCTCGCATGGCTACCTTAAAGCCTGAACCTAGGTCTGTAAACTCCTTAATAGCATGGAGTCTCTTCTCTGCAATCTCCTTAAGCATCTTATCTCTCTTATACATCAAGAAGGCATAGGCTGTTCGGTTAGAACGACCCACCCTACCTCGTAGCTGATACAATTGAGATAGCCCCAGTCTATCAGCATCATCAATAATCATAGTATTAACATTGGAAATATCCATACCAGTCTCAATTATGGTTGTGGAAACTAATACATCTATTTCCCCAGAGATAAAGTCATACATAATCTTTTCTAAGGTTCGTTCATTCATCTGTCCATGGGCAAATGCTACATTGGCTTCAGGTACTAGCCTTGCCACCTCATTGGCAACTTCATCTATTCCATTAACCCTATTAAACACATAGTAAACCTGGCCTCCTCTAGCAAGCTCCCTATTGATAGCCTCCCTGATTATTTCACTGTTATGCTCCAGTACATAGGTCTGAATTGGCATACGATCCACTGGAGGCTCATCTAAGACACTCATATCTCTAATACCAACCAAGCTCATATGAAGGGTACGGGGTATCGGTGTTGCAGTTAAGGTTAGAACATCCACATCTTTTCTAAGCTGCTTAATCTTTTCCTTGTGGGTCACACCAAAGCGCTGCTCTTCATCCACCACTAGTAAGCCCAGATCCTTAAACTTAACATCCTTTGAAAGAACCCTATGGGTTCCAACGACTATATCTAAGCTCCCCTTTTTGAGCATCTCCAGAGTTTTCTTTTGCTCTGCGGCAGTTCTAAAACGGGAAAGCATTCCAACGCTAATAGGGAAGTCTCTTACCCTCTGAACCAATGTATTATAATGTTGTTGAGCAAGTATAGTGGTAGGAACTAAGAACACCACTTGTTTACCGTCGGATACAGCTTTAAATGCAGCGCGAATAGCAACCTCCGTTTTGCCATATCCAACGTCTCCACAGATCAGCCGATCCATGATCTTACCACTTTCCATATCTTTCTTTGTATCTTCAATAGCTCTTAATTGGTCATCTGTCTCCTCATAGGGAAATGCTTCCTCAAACTCATTCTGCCATACAGTGTCCGAGCTAAATTTATAACCCTCTTGCTCTTGTCTTTGGGCATAGAGCATTACTAGCTCTCTTGCTATTTCCTTTACAGCACCCTTAACTCTAGACTTAGTATTCTTCCACTCTACAGAATTTAATTTATTAAGCTTAGGCTTTCTTCCTTCTGCACCAGAATATCTTTGAATCAGGTCAAGGCCTGTTGCCAGGACATACAACACGCCTCCCCCACCATATTCTATTTTAATATAATCCTTAGCAACCTTATCTACTTCAATTTTCTCAATACCACGATATATACCAACTCCATGATTCTCATGGATAACATAATCACCAGGAACAAGTTCAGTAAAGCTTTGTATCTTCTTACCTTCATAATTAGTTCTTTTACGCTTTTTCTTTTTCTCTGCTGTAAATATATCGCTCTCTGATATGATAACTAGCTTAATTATGGGATACTCAAAGCCTCTTCTTAGACTTCCATTGGCTACCATAATCTCGCCATTTTGCAGTTCCCTATTCATATCATCACTATAAAAGGCATTAAGGTCAAATTCTCGAAGGTCCTCACTAAGCCGATTGGCCCTAGTTTTTGACCCTGATAGAAGAATAACTCGGTATTTATTCTTTTTCCATCGCTGTAAATCCTTGACTAGGACTTCAAAATTATTATTGTATGATGGAATTGATTGAACAGTAAAGTCATATTTATGCTGAGGAGTAATGGGAATATTTTTTCCCTCCATAGTACTAAGCATAATTGAATTCTTTCTTGATAAAAGAGTTAAGACTTCTTTATATCCGTACAAGACATCCATCTGACTAGGGAGTATATAGCCCTTTTCAATACGGCTTATCATGCTTTCTCTAAATTCCAGCATGGTAGCCTCTCCCTTTTCAACTATCCTTCCCGGTTCATCCAAGAAGAATAAGGTATCATTATTATCAAAATAATCAAAAAAGCTGACTGTCCTATCATAAAAATAATTGATATAGCTT
>DUNS01000072.1 GCA_012839235.1 Clostridiales bacterium | reverse complement strand
TTTATATCTTCCCTCGTCTAATTAATAACATATGAATAATTAACCATAATTAAACAAGAATAGTAAGTTTGTAGTATAAGAGGAGAGGAAGGTAATTATTATGAAAAAGATTAAGGTTAAGGGTTTGGTTGCACTTGCTTTATTATCAGTTTTACTTCTTGGAGCTTGCTCAGCAAGTCCAAATAAATCCAGTTCAGATGAAGCAAAATATGATAGTGATAGGGGTTATAATGAAGCTACTAGTGATGACAAGATGGCTTATCCAGAAGAAGCACCACAGGATACTGCTGGTTCAATTGTAGGAGGTGCTGGGTCCTTAACCTATACGTCTACTGTTCAAACACAGGATAAGATAATCCGTAAGGTTAGTATGGAGGTTGAAACCAAGGAATTTGATCTTTTAATTGATAGTATTAATGAAAGGATTGATGAGTTAAATGGCTATGTAGAAAGCTCCTATATTACTGGTCAAAGCTATTATTACAATAATGATCTGCGTAGAGGTGCAATCGTTGCCAGAATACCTAAGGATTCCTTAAAGGGCTTCACAGATGAGATAGGTGAAATTGCCAATGTAATTAATTCGACCTCGGATACAGAGAATGTAACACTTCAGTATGTAGACATTGAAAGTAGAAAGAAATCCCTTGAGATTGAGCAGGAAAGGCTTTGGGCTTTACTAGAAAAGGAAGAAAACATAGAGGATATTATTACACTTGAAAGTCGCTTAAGTAATATTCGTTATGAACTACAAAATTATGAATCCACACTAAGGACCTATGATAACCAGGTAGAATATAGTACAGTTTCCTTATCAATTTATGAAGTGGAGAGAACATCACCTAGTAGTGAAGAAGTAAAGACAGTTGGTAATCGTATTAAAACTGGTTTCAGTAATACTATGTATGATATAAGCGAAGGACTTAAAAACTTTGCAGTATGGTTTGTTGTTAATCTTCCGTATTTGATTATTTGGGCAGTGGTTATAACTATAGCTGTAGTAGTTATTAAAAGAATAGCTAAAAAAGTTAAGGCTAAGGAATTGAATGAAAGACTAAGAATAAAAAACAAAATGGCAGAGAATCAAGACGGGAATAAAAGAGAAGATAATATGTAGCTATTAATGAAAGCTTATTACTTAAGGATGTTGAATGACTTATGTCGAAATATTTCTATCGATTCATATGGGAATATATGGATGTAAGTGGTATAATATTCAGGAATAAACAGATTGATTCAAGAAAGACATGACCATAGCCTGAATTTCATTTAGACGGAAGCTAGAGTGAATTAAGCCATGGATTTTTGGATAGGTTTAAGGGTAAGTAGACACATAATCTGTTTATAATAAGTTTTAGAGGAGTCATTAGATGGGTCATTTTATCCTATGCCTCATTACTGTTATGTTTATTACAGGAGAGGTACCAGCCCCTCAGGTTGATGATTCTAAAGATAATGAAGTAATAACATCTATGGAAGCTTTGGATACAGTTAAGGAAATATATGCTGCCAACTTTGAAAAGGTTTGTGATGGATCAGAGGAATATTATTATAAGCTTCCCGACTACCAGTATTATTTGGTGATGGAGGATTACGACGACACAGAAAGCTACTATTTGATTCATTTATATGAATTTGTTATTGATGAACTAGACACAGGTATTGGTCATACGGTTACATATGGCTGGTATAAAGTCTATTGGGATACAGGTTATATTATTGAACAGGTGTATTAAGCGATGATGTAGGAGAGGGCATTTTGATTGCCTTTTCCTACATTTTATGTTAGAATCTAGTTGAATTAATTAGTTACTTTAGCTAATGCTAATATTATGAAAATTGATCAAAATTTATTAATAATGGCACAAGATACTATTCTAATAATAGGATACAAGGAGGAATAAATTATGAATACACCTACCCCCCATATTGGGGCTAAACCAGGAGATATAGCTAAAACCGTTTTGATGCCCGGAGATCCACTAAGGGCTAAGTTTATTGCAGAGACATATTTAGAGGATGTAGTGTGCTTTAACGAAGTGAGAAATATGCTAGGATTTACAGGAACCTACAAAGGTAAGGAGGTTTCTGTAATGGGAAGTGGTATGGGTATACCATCCATTGGAATTTATTCATATGAATTATTTAATTTCTATGGAGTGGATAATATTATCCGAATAGGTTCTGCAGGTGGAATGACTGATACAGTAAAGCTTAGAGACGTTGTAATTGGTATGGGCGCATCGACTAACTCTGATTTTGCATCCCAATACAAGTTACCAGGAACATTCGCACCTATAGCAGACTTTGGATTACTGCGTAAAGCTGTGCTAGCAGCAGAAGAGCTAAATATCAACACTGTTGTTGGTAATATCCTTTCTTCAGATACATTCTATAATGATGACAAGGATGCTAATGATCTTTGGAGAAAGATGAATGTTCTTTGTGTGGAGATGGAAGCAGCAGCCCTGTATATGAATGCTGCAAGAGCAGGCAAGAAGGCTCTTTGTATTCTTACAATTTCTGACCATGTATATACAGGAGAGGCCCTATCTGCAGAAGACAGACAAACAACCTTCCATGACATGATGAAGATTGCCCTTGAGATAGCTTAATTATCTATATGTGAATAGATTTGGAAAGGTGACAATATAATGGATAAAAAGTTAATATTTAACAAAGTTGACCATACTTTACTTACACAAACAGCAACCTGGGAAGAGATAAAGCAAATCTGTGATGATGCTATTACTTATAAGACAGCTTCTGTTTGTATTCCTCCTTCTTATGTTAAGAGGGCTAAGGAGTATGTTGGAGATAAGATGGCTGTATGTACTGTCATAGGCTTCCCCAATGGATATAATACAAGTTCTGTTAAGGCTTTTGAAACTCAGAATGCCCTTGACAATGGAGCTGATGAGATTGACATGGTTATTAATATTGGAGACCTGAAGGATAAAAACTATGAGGCTATTGAAAGTGAAATCCGGGAGCTTAAAAAAGTATGCCAAGATAAAATCCTTAAGGTAATAATCGAAACCTGTTTACTTACTGATGATGAGAAGATTAAGATGTGTGAAATAGTTACTAATGCAGGAGCAGACTTTATCAAAACCTCCACAGGATTTTCTAAAGCAGGTGCTACCTTTGAGGATGTGGCATTATTTGCAAAGCATGTTGGTAAGGATGTTAAAATTAAAGCAGCTGGCGGAATATCTTCCTTTGAAGATGCCGAAAAGTTTATCAGTCTTGGAGCATCTAGACTTGGAACTAGTCGTATAGTGAAGCTAGCTAAGAATGAACAAGGCTCAGGTTATTAGAAACTATCAAATAGAACAGGGGGTTTTGTCGTGCAAGATAAAGGCGAACAGACTACCAGTATCACCACAAGGCAAAAAGGTGAGTTGCTCGGCAAGCAAGAACTAGTAAGTCGTTCTGTTGTTAAGAACTTGATTAGAGCAGCCATAGAGGGAATGGAGAACTCATACGCACCCTATTCCCATTTTAATGTAGGTGCAGCTCTGCTTACAAAGAATCAGAAGATTTATAATGGGTGTAATATTGAAAATGCTTCATATACGCCAACTAACTGTGCAGAGCGAACAGCACTTTTTAAAGCAGTTAGTGAAGGTGATCGTGATTTTGCGGCAATTGCAGTGGTTGGTGGTAAGGATGGTATGCTTACAGATTACTGCCCTCCATGTGGAGTTTGTAGGCAGGCAATAAGAGAATTTGTGGATCCTACCACATTTCTTGTTATTCTGGCGAAATCTGAGAATGATTATATGCTATATTTCTTAGAGGAGCTTCTTCCAATGGGATTTGGTCCAGAGCATATGTAATATATGTGGTTCAAGAATCGTTATATTAACCTACAATGGTTACTTGATTCTTGAGCCATTTATTATAAAAACAGATAAAGCCTATAAGAGAATATAATGAATATTACTGACCTTTCTTCTTATATTTATACTTTAATAAAGTAATGCAATGTGGTATAATCAGCCTAGTTTTAAGAATTTCTACCAAGTACCTTTGATACAAGACAAAGCACTAGATGTTATGTAAAAATATTAAAAGCACTGGAAAGGATTGATAGCATGTACTCATTCGACGATATTAAGAAATATGATCCTGAGATCGCTGAGGCATTGTCATTGGAAATCGATAGACAGAAAGATCATATTGAGCTAATCGCTTCAGAAAACTTTGTTAGCCCTGCAGTAATGGCAGTTATGGGAAGCCAATTAACTAATAAATATGCAGAGGGATATCCTGGAAGAAGATATTATGGTGGCTGCCAATTTGTTGATATGGCCGAGAATTTAGCAATTGAGAGGGCAAAGAAACTATTTGGATGTAGCTATGCCAATGTTCAGCCCCACTCTGGTGCTCAAGCAAATATGGCTGTGTTTTTTGCTTTACTTAAACCAGGGGATACATTTATGGGTATGAACCTTGACCACGGTGGACACTTGACCCATGGAAGCAAGGTTAACATGAGTGGTACTTACTTTAAAGTTGTGTCCTATGGAGTAAATGATCAAGGATTTATTGATTATGATGAGGTAAGACGAATTGCTAAAGAGACCAAACCCAAGCTAATAGTTGCCGGTGCCAGTGCATATGCACGGGAGATAGATTTTAAGAAATTTAGAGAAATAGCGGATGAAGTAGGAGCTTACTTAATGGTTGATATGGCTCATATAGCAGGCTTAGTTGCGGCAGGCTATCATCAAAGTCCTATCCCATATGCTCATGTTACAACAACTACAACTCACAAGACCCTTAGAGGACCTAGAGGTGGTATGATACTTTCAAGTGAGGAATTTGCAACAGAGCATAAGTTTAATAAATCTGTATTCCCAGGAATTCAAGGTGGTCCTTTAATGCATGTTATTGCTGCAAAGGCAATATGCTTTAAGGAGGCTCTAGATCCTAGCTTTAAAGAATATGCCAGAAGAGTTGTAGAGAATTCCAAGGCTCTAGCTAATGGATTAATGAAGAGAGGCTTTAATCTTGTATCTGGAGGAACCGATAATCATTTAATGCTTGTAGACCTTCAGAATATGGGTGTTACAGGTAAGGATGCTGAGAAGTTGCTTGATGCTGCCATGATTACATGTAACAAGAATACAGTTCCTAACGACCCTACATCCCCTAATGTTTCTAGTGGTATACGTCTTGGAACCGCAGCAGTTACAACTAGAGGTATGAATGCAGATGACATGGATGTTATAGCAGAAGCAATCTATCTATTAATCAAGGATGTTAAGGCTAATAAAGACAAAGCTATGGAGCTAGTAAAATCCTTGACAGAAAAGTATCCTTTATATCCACGATAAGCAGATTAGTCCATACTATCTAGAGGCTTTATCAAGCTTGCTTGAAGAAAGACTATAGATAGGATGGATAAGTGCAACGTGAACGAGATAGCTTTAGCTATCGAGTTCCTAATCTGCAAATTATTTGATATAATAAAAGCTATAAATAGAGCACAGCCTTATAGCTGTGCTCTTTCATTACTTTGCATCTTATTATAACAATTTGTTCCGAATATAATTCCCACAATTAGTACTGCAGTAACACAGACATATTTCACAATCTTGGTTACATCTACATTGACTTCTACATTCACATTTACATCCTCACAACAATCGGAATCCTTTGGTGAACAACAATCCTTTGACATATAATCATCCTTTCTTATGTTTTGGTTTTCCATCTTAAGGTAACTTAATATCCAAGCTCCTTACCCACAAGAATAACTTTAATTCTACCTGGTATCTTGGATCTTCTTGTTACAACTATATGATTACATATGCAATCATCCTCGTAGCAATTAGCACATTTACCAAGCTCTGCGCATGGAGTTTTAAGCCCTAATCTTACAGCATTAGGTGGAGCTGCCATGTTCCGAACCCTATCTATACCATCTTCTACATTTGTTACAATCTTATTCATTCCTGCGATAATAATTACATGTTTCGGTCCAGCCATTAAACATGCTATTCTATTACCTTGACTGTCGATGTTAATTAGCTGTCCATCAAGACTAATGGCATTAGAACTCATAAAGTAATAGTCTGCAGTTACGGTTTTACTGTACATAAGGGACTTCTCATCTGGGGTTTTGGCTGTGCTTCGATCATATAAGACATAATCAGATTCATGAAGTTCATCTAGAAGTCCGATTTCATCTAAGGTCTGTGAACCTCCCCATGATATGGAGCATCCAGGAGTCAGAAACCGCTTTGCCATGGCCTTAGCCTCATCTTCATTTGCGCAATAATAACCCTCAATATTTCTCTTGTTAAATCGCTCGATCAAGTTATTTGCTAGATTTTCATAGTATATCATTTTTGCGTTCATGAACCATTACCTCCTATTTTATGTATATTTATATTCTAAATGAATAACTATGAATGTTCAATATTAAATCACTAGAATAAATTTGTATTTGTCCAAAGAGGTCAGATAAGGTATACTATTCATAGTAGATTTAAAAACTGATATGAAATTCTAAATAAGCGAAAGACATATTTTTGTAATCCAATTGTTGTTTTGCTTACTTTTTTGTGTCAGTAGAAAGTTGGAATATAATGTCGAAAAGTTTGTACATAGCAGAGAAACCCAGTGTTGCTAGAGAGTTTGCTAAGGCTCTAAAGATCTCTGGGAGGAAGCAAGATGGATATATAGAATCAGAAGAAGCTGTTGTAACCTGGTGTGTTGGGCATCTGGTTACCATGAGTTACCCTGATGCTTATGATCCGGCTCTTAAAAAATGGTCAATGGCAAGTCTACCATTTCTTCCAAGTACATATAAATATGAAGTAATCCCCAATGTTAATAAGCAATTCAATATTGTGAAGGGCTTATTAAATCGTAAGGATGTTGATAAGATTTATGTATGCACTGACTCTGGGCGGGAAGGAGAATACATCTACCGTTTGGTTGAACAGGAAGCAAATGTGCCACCTTCTAAGGAGAGAAGAAGGGTATGGATTGATTCTCAGACAGAGGAGGAAATTCTTCGTGGAATACGGGAAGCAAAGCCTCTATCTGCCTATGATAATCTGTCGGATGCAGCATATCTAAGAGCTCAAGAAGATTATCTTATGGGAATTAACTTTTCCCGTGCTCTGACTTTAAAATATGGAAGCGAAGTACAAAACTTCTTAAATGCTAAGAAATGGTCAGCCATATCAGTTGGTCGTGTTATGACTTGTGTTCTCGGAATGGTGGTAAGACGTGAGAGGGAAGTAAGAGATTTTGTGAAAACCCCTTTCTACCGTGTCATAGCTACAATTAGTGAACAAAATCATGAATTTGATGCTGAGTTTAAAGCTGTGGAGAACTCCAAGTATTTTAATACACCTCTTTTATATAAAGATAATGGATTTAAGGAGAGAACCTCTGCTGTCCATATGATTAAAGAGATTTCCGATCCCATTCCAGAGCTGATGGATGATGGAACATGGATCAGTCAGAAACCAGTCGAAGACGGAGAGCAACTATGGGCTGAAGTAATCAAGGTTGAGAAGAAAAAAGAGAAGAAAAACCCTCCTCTACTTTATAACCTGGCGGAATTGCAGAATGAATGTGCCAAGATGTTTAAGATTAGTCCTGATGAAACTCTTAAAATCACCCAGGAACTATATGAGAAGAAGATGGTTACCTATCCTAGAACAGATGCTAGGGTTTTATCAACTGCTGTTGCCAAGGAGATACATAAGAATATCCAAGGACTAAAGGGGCTAAACGCAGTCAGAGAATATGCAACTGAAATATTAGATAGTGGTTCATTTAAAGGGATTGTTAAAACGAGATATATTAATGACAGCGCGATAACAGACCATTATGCTATTATTCCAACTGGCCAAGGACTTAATAATCTTCGTTCTTTAAACCATACGGCAATTAGAGTATATGAACTGATTGTAAGAAGATTTCTTAGTATATTTTTCCCTGCGGCGGAATATCGTAAAGTGTCTATAACATTAAAAATCAAATCAGAGTTTTTCTTTGCTTCCCTTAGAATGCTAGAAAAGGAAGGATACCTAAAGGTTGTGGGTAAAGGAAATTCAAAGACTAAAGAAGCTAAGGTCGATAAGAGTGGTGCTGAGAATAAGAATGGTACTGATAAAGAAGATCAGGATGACAATGAAGATTCAGATGAAACAACTGATCAATCCCTTCTTGCGGTGTTTATGGGCTTGAAAAAAGGTATGAATTTACAAGCTCGTGCATTAAACATTAAAGAAGGAGAAACCAGTCCACCTAAAAGATATAATTCTGGTTCACTTATACTTGCTATGGAGAACGCAGGTCAATTAATTGAGGATGAGGAGCTAAGGGCTCAGATTAAGGGTAGCGGAATTGGTACTAGTGCTACAAGAGCTGAGATACTTAATAAATTAGTGAAGATAGAATATCTTGATCTGAATAAAAAGACTCAGATCATTTCCCCTAAGCTTCTTGGGGAGCTTATATATGAAGTAGTTGAATCCTCCATTAAGTCCTTGCTTAATCCCGAATTAACTGCTAGCTGGGAAAAAGGATTGGATTATGTCTCTAATGGAAAAATTACAAAAGAAGAGTATACTAAAAAGCTAGAAGGCTTTGTAGCAAGAAGAGTTGAAGGGGTTAAGAACCTTAATAACCAAGCTACTTTACGAAGAAATTTTAAGGAAGTGGCGGCTAATTATAAAAGATAATTGAGAAGGGGAATGTATATGACAGAACAACTTATGATCAAATCTTTATTAGATATGGATCAGACAATTGCAGCAGAGGTATTTGAAGGATGTACGTATCCTTGGGAAGTTTTAAGTAAGATCAAAGATGAAATACTTCGAATAGGAAATTCACTTTCAGAAGATGAATATATGAAGGTTGGAGAGGATGTCTGGATAGCAAAATCTGCTAAGGTATCTTCTACAGCTAGTATAACAGGACCTGCCATAATAGGGAAAGAGGCTGAGATAAGGCACTGTGCATTTATAAGAGGCAACGCTATAGTAGGTGAAGGAGCTGTTGTAGGTAATTCTACAGAGCTAAAAAATGTAATCTTGTTTAATAAGGTTCAAGTTCCTCATTACAACTATGTAGGAGATTCAATACTTGGATATAAAGCCCATATGGGAGCTGGTGCGATTACCTCCAATGTAAAGTCTGATAAGACCTTGGTAACAGTTAAGGCTGGGAAAGAGAAGCTTGAAACTGGCTTGAAGAAATTCGGAGCTATTCTTGGAGACAATGTAGAGGTTGGATGCAATAGTGTATTAAATCCAGGAACAGTTGTTGGACGAAATTCTAACATTTATCCCCTTTCTATGGTAAGAGGGTATGTAAAAGAAGGATCAATATATAAAAAAGCCGGTGAGATTATAGCAAAGAATTAAGATATTTCTAAAAAGCTATGGACTTATAATGGGTTTTGTGCGAAAATATGTTAAGTAAATAACAATATACATATAAAATGTTTTTACCAAATAATAATCACAAGAGATACTATGTAAATCGAAAGGAGTTTCTACAACATGATTTATTCTAAAGAAGTTAAAATGATGTGTCCGGTTGCTCAGGGCGTTAATCACGGCGCTGCTCCAATTCCGGAAGAAGCAAAATGGGTAAAATCAAAGGAAGTTACTGACATTTCAGGTTTTACACACGGTGTTGGCTGGTGTGCACCTCAACAGGGAGCATGTAAGCTTACATTGAATGTTAAAGATGGTATTATCCAAGAGGCACTTATTGAAACTATCGGATGTTCTGGTATGACTCATTCAGCAGCTATGGCATCTGAAATTCTACCAGGAAAAACAATTCTTGAAGCCTTAAATACTGACTTGGTATGCGATGCTATTAATACAGCAATGAGAGAATTATTCTTACAGATCGTATATGGTAGAACCCAGAGTGCATTTTCAGAGGGTGGCCTTGTAATAGGTGCAGGACTAGAAGATTTAGGTAAGGGACTTCGTAGCCAGATAGGAACTACTTATGGTACTTTAGAAAAAGGACCACGTTACCTTGAGATGGCGGAAGGTTACATAACTGGAATCGCTCTTGATGCTGACAATGAAATCATTGGCTATCAGTTCGTGAGCCTTGGTATAATGATGGATCATATTAAAAAAGGTGATGATGCAAATACGGCATTTGAGAAGGCTAAAGGTCAATATGGACGTGTAGAAGATGCTGTTAAGATCATAGACCCTAGACACGAATAATAAAGGAGGATACATACGATGGCTTTGTTTGAATCATATGAAAGAAGAATAGATCAGATTAATGCTGTTTTAAATAAATATGGCATTGCTTCCATTGAAGAAGCAGATAAGATTACTAAGGATGCTGGACTTGATGTTTATAACATGGTTAAAGACATCCAACCAATTTGCTTTGAGAATGCTTGCTGGGCGTATACAGTTGGTGCAGCAATTGCAATCAAAAAAGATGCTAGAAAAGCAGCTGATGCAGCTGCAGCAATTGGCGAAGGATTACAGTCCTTCTGTATACCAGGTTCTGTTGCAGACCAGAGAAAAGTAGGTCTTGGTCACGGTAACCTTGGTAAGATGTTACTAGAAGAAGAAACTGACTGCTTCTGCTTCTTAGCAGGTCATGAGTCCTTTGCAGCAGCAGAAGGGGCAATTGGTATTGCTCAATCAGCTAATAAGGTTAGAAAGAAACCTCTAAGAGTTATCCTTAATGGTTTGGGTAAGGATGCAGCTCAGATTATCTCTCGTATCAATGGATTTACATATGTTGAAACTGAGATGGATTACTATAAGGGAGAAGTTAAGGAAGTATTCAGAAAAGCTTACTCCAAGGGACCTAGAGCAGAGGTTAATTGCTATGGTTCTAATGATGTTACTGAAGGTGTTGCTATTATGCATAAGGAGAATGTTGATGTATCTATCACTGGTAACTCAACTAATCCTACTAGATTCCAACATCCAGTTGCAGGCACATATAAGAAAGAACGTCTAGAGGAAGGTAAGAAATACTTCTCCGTAGCTTCTGGTGGTGGTACAGGTAGAACACTTCACCCAGATAATATGGCAGCAGGTCCTGCTTCCTATGGA
>DUNS01000071.1 GCA_012839235.1 Clostridiales bacterium | reverse complement strand
TATCCCTTCGATTATTTAACAGTATCATTGAAAGCTTCCTGCTTCAGTTATTAACTTGCATCTTCTGACTTTGCTTTTCCCCAATATCGTTTTACATTTCTTTTGTAATCTCTATATTCCTGACCAATATTCCCTATTACTAAAAACCAACTTCAATTCAACAATCTACTATATAATACCATTTATTAGATATTTACAAAATAGGATTATCGATTGCAAAACAAAGGTAAAATTGTTAAAATATAAACAATTCGACATAAAGCTTGTTCTAATATTATATATATGTATATATAAATATAAAATACTAATAGGAGGATTACAATATGGAATATGTATTAATGGCATTACCATTTATAGCAATTATTGTAGCATTAATAATAATTGTTATATTAATTGGTTATGTCAAGGCACCACCAGACCAAGCCTTTATAATTTCCGGCCTTAAAAAGGAGGGAAAGATTTTAGTTGGTAGAGCAGGTGTAAAAATACCATTTTTAGAAAGGCTTGATAAATTATATCTGGGTCAGATGACGGTGGATATTAAGACTGAACTAAGCGTACCGACTAATGACTTCATTAACGTTAATGTTGATGCCGTTGCAAAGGTTAGAATACATACTACGGAGAATGGAATTAAGCTTGCAGCTAAGAACTTTCTTAATAAATCAGCCAACGAAATTACTATGGACTTACAAGATTCATTACAAGGTAACATGAGAGAGATAATCGGTACCTTGTCGCTAAAGGAGATTAATACAGATAGGGATTCATTTTCAGACCAGGTGATGTTAAAAGCATCTAAAGACATGGAGAAGCTTGGTATAGAGATACTATCATGTAATATACAAAATGTAACAGATGAAAATGGATTAATTAAAGATCTGGGTGCTGATAACACCTCTTTAATTAAGAGAAATGCGGCAATTGCAAAGGCTCAAGCTGACAGAGATGTGGCAATAGCACAAGCAGAGGCAGATAAACAAGCTAACGATGCCAGAATTATCTCTGAAACTGAAATAGAGCAAAGGAACAATGAGTTAGAGATTAGAAAAGCAGAATTAAAAATTATTACAGACGCTAAAAAAGCTGAAGCAGATGCAGCTTATGCAGTACAAGAGCAAGAGCAAAGAAGGAAAATTGAGACCGCTAAAGTAAATGCAGATATTGCAAGAGCCGAACGTGGTGCTGTACTAAAGAAACAAGAAGTTGAAGTAATGAAACAAAAGCTTGATGCTGAGATTCGTGCACAAGCAGATGCTCAGCGCTATAAACAAGAACAGGTAGCCCAGTCTGAATTATTTACCCGACAAAAGGATTCTGAGGCTAAGCTTTACGAAGATAAACAAGCCGCAGAAGCAGAAAAAGCAAGAGCAGAGGCAGAAAGGTTTGCCAAAGAGCAGGTAGCTGAGGGTACAAGAGCAATAGGACTGGCAGAAGCTGATGCAATTAGAGCCAAGGCTCTAGCGGAGGCTGAAGGTATTGACAAGAAGGCTGAGGCTATGAAGAAATATGGTGAAGCCGCTATAATTGAAATCATAATGAAGGCAATGCCTGAAATAGCTAAAAACATAGCACAACCTCTATCTAAGGTTGATAAGATTACAATGTATGGAGAAGGTAATAATACCAAATTAATTAGTGATATTGTAAACGGAACAACTCAAGTAACAGAGGGTGTGGCTTCTGGACTAGGAATAGATATTAAGGCTCTCATATCCGGCTTTCTTGGGGGTAAAGTATCTCAGGCTGGGGAAGAAAAGAAAAATGCACCAATTGATACAGAGCTCATCTCCGAGGATGACTCAGGAGACAACTCTTAGGAAAATTATATTTAAAAACATTTTATTTAAAAATCTTCCCGTCTATAGTGAGACAGGAAGATTTTTATACTTTGCCTGGGATTACGATAGGAAAGAAGCAAGGTTTACTCTATGGGAAAAGACAGTTGGCAGCTTAAGAAATGCGAATCCTTTCATCATACCTATGAGAGAAGTGACCAAAGCTAACGATATAAAATAGATTATAATACCGATGCAAATTTTAATAATGAAGAATATAGACGTTACCTTAACTTCTTTGAAGAGCAGGGTTGGGAGTTAATTAATTCAACCTTCAATGGATGGTAAGGAACCCTTACGTTACTTAATCCTAATATAAGCTACATCCTGAACACCATATTCTACTTGCAAAAGATATGAATCACTTAGGCTAGGCACATTGAATACCACACTACCTTCATCACTGAATCTCGGAGCTAAAAAATCTTCTCCGTTAATATTAAACAGATATTTCTTATCTGATAACAACTTATCATTTCTAGCAATCCCATCTTTTCTTTGAAAATGCGGTTGATACGTTGTACCATCTTTCTCCACAAGAGTCATTGTAAAGGCTGATAAATATAGGTCTTCAATTGAGTTATTATTATATTTAAAGTCTATGTAAACAAGTGATCCTTGCTCAACAATTCTTCCATTAAATTCTGTTCCTTCACCTACACTATTAATTGAAAATTCCATGCCATAAACTATAGGATTCTCATCAATTCCATATGCATTAGAAAATTTCTCATCGATATCATGGTCTACAGTAATTAATTCTCTTGCATCAACTACTGATTTATATCTTTCATTTTCCTCTTGGAGCCTTTGTTTCTCTTCCTTTAACTGATCGTTTTCTTCTCTTAATTGATCATTGTTATTTATGAGATCATTCATTTCATCATTAGTAAAAATATTACTCTCTTCACTTGATTTATCTGATTCTATTAAATTATCAGGTAACTTTTCCCCTTTGACGAAAGTGATATTAGCGACTGAACTAGTGAATATCATAATATCTTTATTGATTTCAACATCAAACGCAATAGGTACGTCTCCACCTTCATCACTGCCTAATTGGATTTTGTTCTTATCAAGCCACTGATATTCCATGCTATTCATCATAATAGTTACCTTATTGTGATTAATAAACTCAATGGTATTACCCGGGCTAAATAACATCCCCAACAAGCCAGCTTGTAGACTTAAAATAACATTACTTGCATTTTGTTCTTCAAACTTTGATACTGTCCAGGTTCCAAGAATATCATTTCTACCTTTTTTACCAGCAGATGAACAACCTGATAATATGGCTACAGATAGTATTAGAACCAATAATACTGCTATTATCTTTTTTAACATTTACAATGTCCTTCCTTTTGTGTCGATTTATAGTTCCTTAACTGTATACTATTGAATAACTATATGCAATGGGTCTCCTGCTACAGGGCTAAGCACCCGTAGAAAAGGGGAAATAAAAACTCCTGTACTCTATAAAAGTAAGGAACTAGGTGCATATCTATCATATGCAAAAGTAAAGATCACTGCATCCAGAAAAGATGTCTATCTTGTTCGCGTATATTGCATCGATGATTTTATCCGTATAGCTAGGCTCTATTTTTCACGATGACAAATTGAAGAATGTTTTCATTGTAAAAAGCAGGTTTTTCAGTTTATTGTATTTATGTCTTGTGAGTTTTAATATCAATCATCAGATTTGATTTTATAAATCACTTCTCCCTTTTTTACTTCAACCTTTACCAAAGCATCAGCAATTGTTGTGTATGTTTTAGTATTAATTCCATTATTGTTATCTGTTTCAGCATAATCATAAATTGCTTCATATAAAGTCTCATACTCAGGAGTAATTTTCAAAAGCGCGAAGAATGTCGAAAATTGTTGCATAAAAAAATATTTATGTTAGAATAAAGATTGCTATATTTTTAACGAACACTTCACCAAATTAGAAAGGATAATAAATTATGGATTATATGAATATTAGAGGTTTAGAGAAGCCTGTCTCAAGATTAATATTTGGTACCGCGTGGTTCTCATTAAGTGAAGAAGAAGAAGCTCATAAAATGATGGACTTATATGTAGAGCGTGGCGGAAATATGATTGATGCCGGTCGTTATTATGGTAAAGGAGACGGTATCGCGAAAAGTGAAGAGATCATTGACAGATGGTTACGCAGCACAAAAGTAAAACGTGAGGATATCATGATTACTGATAAATGTTGTAATTGTCTAATAGATAGAAAAGGAGTATTACACGAGGAGTTTGTTCGTGTAAGCCCCACATTTATTCAAGAGGATCTAATGTATAGTCTTGACCGAGTTGGTGTTGATTATTTTGATCTATATCTCATTCACAGAGATGATCCCAGTGTCCCAGTTCCTGATTTAATGGATAAATTGGAAGAGCTACGTATAGCCGGT
>DUNS01000070.1 GCA_012839235.1 Clostridiales bacterium | reverse complement strand
CTAATAGACTATGAGAACCGTATGATTTTTAAACAAGTAAATACATTTAATTTATATGATAGGTACTTAAGTATAAGAAGCACTTGACCTCAGTTTCTTGCAGAGACGAGATTTAGTATAACAAATGCCTTCATTTTTGTCAACTCTTTTATACCTTTTACTAAATAAATTTATAACATTTGTAATTACTCTCTCCCTTAATAAAACTTTTATTATGCCAGCCTTCTTTATACACTCTAGTAATTGAATGTATAGAAAGCTGGCTAACCTTACAAATTTATTGATACTGCTTATTATTTGTTATCAATATCATCTGGGTCCACATCATCTAATTCCTCTTCAAGGTTTTTGATAATCTCTTCTTCTGACGCTGTTTCACTTTCTCTAACCTTAGCAAAGCTTGCTACAACAATGTCAGATTCCTTATCCATATTAATCAACTTAACCCCTGAGGTATTACGTCCTAGTATAGATATATCATTAACCATTAATCTAATAAGTATCCCTTCTGTTGTTATAATAATAACTTCATTATCTACATCAACAGCCTTTGCACCAACTAAATCTCCGGTCTTTTCTGTGATTTTATAGCATATAACACCTCTACCACTACGGTATTGGGTATTAAAATCATCTATTCTAGTAAGTTTACCCATTCCATTTTCAGAGACAAATAATAGATACTCACCTTGAGTATGAAGCTGCATTCCAACTACTTCATCATCATCTCTTAGTGTCATACCTATAACACCCATAGATGATCTACCGGTTGCTCTTACATCTGTTTCTTTAAAACGGATACACATACCTTGTTTTGTAACTAGTATTATGTCTTTCTTTTGATTAGTTGATTTAACTTCAATCAATTCATCATCGTCTCTAAGACCAATTGCTATAAGACCTGTCTTACGAATATTCTCATATTCCTTCATAGAGGTTTTCTTAACAATACCTTTTTTAGTTGCCATAAATAAGTAGCGATCTTCGCTAATACCTCTTAATGGTATTATTGCAGTAATTTTTTCTTCTGCTTGTAATTGAAGAAGGTTAATAATAGCTGTTCCTCTTGAAGTTCGTCCAGATTCAGGTATTTGATATGCTTTTAGCTTATATACTCTTCCTTTATTAGTAAAGAAAAGTATATAATGATGATTCGTTGTCATAAGTAGCTCTTCAATAAAATCATCCTCTATGGTCTGCATTCCCTTAATACCCTTACCTCCACGATGCTGGCTCCTAAAATTATCAATGGTCATTCTCTTAATATAACCCAGTTGTGTCATAGCGATAATTGTATCATCATCAGGTATTAAGTCTTCCATAGAAATATCAAACTCATCATATCCTATGGAGGTTCTTCTATCATCTCCATATTTGTTTCTGATAATCGTAATTTCCTCTTTAATTACACCAAGTAATTTATTCTCATCAGCAAGAATTGCTTTATACTCGGCAATTTTTGCTTGAAGTTCAGCATATTCCGTCTCTAATCGTTCTCTTTCTAACCCTGTAAGAGCACGAAGTCTCATATCAATTATTGCTTGAGCCTGAGAATCACTAAGGGTAAATCTTTCAATTAAACGTTCCTTAGCAATATTTCCTGTTTTTGATGAACGAATAATCTTAATAACTTCATCAATATTATCTAAGGCAATAATCAATCCCTGTAAGATGTGAGCACGTTCTTCCGCCTTGTTCAAATCATACTTGGTACGTCTT
>DUNS01000069.1 GCA_012839235.1 Clostridiales bacterium | reverse complement strand
CTCCTCATCATAGATATAGTAATCATCCTCCATATCACTGACACGGATCATTCCTTCAACTGTGTTAGGAAGCTCCACAAACATTCCCCAAGATGTTAGTCCTGAGATAACTCCAATAAAGGTTTCGCCAATAAAATTACTCATGTACTCAACCTTTTTCATCTTCTCAACGTCCCGTTCTGCTTCATCAGCCCTACGCTCTGTTTTACTAGAATGAAATGCTACCTCTGGAAGAATCTTATTATAATGACTCTGTCTGCTTTCATCAAGCCTTCCTTTAACATTCTCCTTAATAATTCTATGAATCTGTAAATCAGGATAACGCCTTATTGGTGATGTAAAATGGCAATAGTACTTAGCAGCAAGACCAAAATGCCCTGTATTATCAACCGTATACTTTGCTTGCTTCATAGAGCGAAGTGTCAACCGGCTAATAAGAGCCTCCTCAGGAGTTCCTTCAATCTTATTAATAAGCTTTTGTAATTCCTTAGGATGAATTTCGTCATTACCAATATGAATGCTATAGCCTAAATTATTGATGAATATACCTAATTGGATTATCTTTTCATCATTAGGCCTATCATGGGTTCTATAAACAAAGGGTAACTCCTGCCAGAAAAAGTCCTCTGCTACTGTCTCATTGGCAGCCAGCATAAATTCTTCAATAATCTTAGTTGCCTTATTTCTCTCGTAAGCTTTTATATCTACTATCTTACCTTTATCATCAACAATAATCTTACTTTCAGGGAAGTCAAAATCTATGGAGCCTCTCTGACTTCTATTATCACGAAGTATCTGTGCCAATTCCATCATAAGGTTGAACATAGGAACTAGTTCTTCATATTTTTTGATTTCCTCAGGATCCTTGTCTTCAATTATCTTAGCAACACTGGTATAGGTCATTCTTTTATCTACCCTAACCACTGTTTCTTCTATACTATGACCCTTAATGTGCCCCTTAGAATCAAAGTCCATGAAGCAAGAAAGAGCTAATCTATCTACTCCTTCATTCAGGGAGCATATACCATTGGATAATTTATGGGGAAGCATTGGTATTACTCTATCAACTAGATATACACTGGTTCCACGGTTAAGAGCTTCCCTATCAAGAGGGGAACCTTCCCTAACATAATGGGTTACGTCAGCAATATGAACTCCCAGGCGATATATGCCATTTTCCTTACTTATGGTAATAGCATCATCTAGGTCCTTAGCATCCTCACCATCGATGGTGACCATCTTAAGGCTTCTAATATCCCTTCGCCCTTCCATATCCTTAGGGTCAACCTCATCAGGAATATTGTCTAAGAAGTTCATAACCTCCTGTGGAAATTCTACTGGTAATTCGTATGCTCGAACGATTGACATAATGTCTACACCAGGATCATTAATATGGCCAAGTATCTCAATTACCTTACCCTCTGGATTTTGAGAACCATTGCCATAGTTAGTTATCTGCACAACAACCTTATGACCATTAACAGCTCCCTTGGTATGTTCCTTTGGGATAAATATATCTCTGCCTATCTTTTGATTATCTGCTAGTACAAAACCAAAGTTTTTGCTCTTCACGAAAGTACCTACTACATTAGTTAGGCTCCTCTCTAAGATATTAATGATAGTTCCCTCTTTACGCTTACCTGATTGTTCTTCATTAATGGTGATCATAACCCTATCACCATGCAAAGCTCCCTTTGTTGAAGCTTCTGGTATGAATATATCTTGCTCCTCTCCTTCAACAGTTACAAATCCAAATCCTCTAGAGGTTCCAGCATATATTCCTGTCTTAACACCCTCTCCAGGTAATTGAAACTGTCCCCTACTATTAACAATTAACTTACCAGAAGAAATAAACTCCTCCATCAGTTCTCTAAGCTGATACTTCTCATTTCTCGGAACCTGTAAAAATGCAACCAATTCCTTAAATTTAATCGGCTTATAATCTTCTCTTGAAAATATTTCTTCAAGCATGGCCCGTTTCCTATCAAGCTCTTCATTACTCATGATAGGTGCTACATTACCAATATCATCTGATTTTTTATTATCTCTTTGCTTTATACTTCTCTTTCCTTCCTCTGTTCCATACTTACCTTTTCTATGTCTTTTCTTCCCATAATCTCTTTTACTTCTATCTTGTTCTTTCATGTATACCACCATTTCTGAGCATGCTATAGCTGCCCTGTATAATATATGGACATATTAATCAATATTTTTATATTCCCACATTATGTATTTATAGTATACCATATATCCCAAATATTAATAATCAATTTATTATTAATATAGGATTTCATCAAAAAACACCCTGATTTTTCAGAGTGTTTTAAATGTCTACTTAATTATAATAGATTTAATACTACAGAAAGCAAGATAAATGTAACACCTAAAATCTTAGTGGTATTATCTATAAAGCCTTCCTTAGAACGGCTCTTATTCTTACTCCAGTATGTGTCAGTAGTACCTGTTAATGCACCGGATAAGCCTTCTGATTTCCCCTCTTGCTTTAGTACAAGAACAGTTAAAACAATACAAACTAGGATGTATATGATTTGTACGATAACTTTTAATATATCCACTGCTTACACCTCCTAAAAACTATGCCTATTCTAACACAGAACAGGTTATTTTTCAACTACATTTTTCTTAGCAGAGATTTACCTGTCATTTCTACTGGTTGTTCCATCCCCATCATATCAATTAATGTAGGAATAATATCAGCTAGACGCCCACCCTCAGCTAATTTATAGTCCTTATCATAGTTCACTAGGATAAATGGTACTTGGTTAGTTGTATGTGCTGTTAATGGCTCCCCTGTATCATAATCTACTAATTGCTCTGCATTACCATGATCTGCGCAGATAAACATCTGACCATCCACAGAAAGTAAAGCTTCTACACCTTTACCAACACATTCATCCACTGCCTCAATAGCCTTAATTACAGCATCCTCCATTCCTGAATGTCCTACCATGTCAGGGTTTGCGAAGTTAACAATAATCACGTCATATTTTAAGGATTTGATAGCGTTTACCAAGTTATCAGCTACTTCATAAGCACTCATCTCAGGCTGCAAATCATAGGTTGCCACCTTAGGAGAATTAACAAGAATTCTATCTTCTCCTTCGTTAGGAACTTCAACACCTGCGTTAAAGAAGAATGTAACGTGAGCATATTTTTCAGTCTCAGCAAGACGAAGCTGTGTCTTATTATTCTTAGCAAGGAATTGTCCAAATGTATTGTCAATGGATACCTTATGAAAGGCTACTAATTTATTCTTAATTGTAACATCATACTCAGTAAAGCACACATAGGTTAAGTCCATTCTCTTTTCTCTTGCAAAGCCTTTGAAATCATCATCACAGAAGCATCTTGATATCTCTCTTGCTCTATCAGGACGGAAGTTAAAGAAGATAACGGAATCATGATCCTTAACTG
The DNA here is from genome assembly GCA_012839235.1 of Clostridiales bacterium. Taxonomy (GTDB): domain Bacteria; phylum Bacillota; class Clostridia; order Lachnospirales; family Lachnospiraceae; genus Mobilitalea. The sequence goes on along the minus strand of DUNS01000069.1, from coordinate 1,506 downwards.
TAGCCACAGGCTTTCCATTCTCCACAATAACTGTAGGAAGAACAAATTCATCATTAACATCAGCATCATATGATTGCTGGACAGCTTCTTCTCCACTATAAGCCGTCTCACCCTGACCAAGTGCTATAGCATTATAGGCTTTCTCAACACGTTCCCAACGGTTATCTCTATCCATTGAGTAATAACGTCCCATTATTGTTGCAATCTTGCCGACACCAATATTACTCATCTCTGCACTTAGCTCTTCCACAAAGCCTTTACCGGATCTAGGTGCAGTGTCCCTACCATCTAGGAAGCCGTGGACATAGACATTCTTAAGACCTTCCTGCTTCGCTAATTTAAGTAAAGCATACAGATGGGTGTTATGACTATGAACACCACCATCTGATAACAAACCAAATAAATGAAGATCAGATCCCTCTTTTTTACAGTTATTAACCGCTTCCAAAAGTGCTTCATTGGTAAAGAATTCTCCATCTTCGATTTCTTTAGTTATTCTTGTTAACTCTTGATAAACAATTCGACCAGCACCCATGTTAATGTGGCCTACTTCAGAGTTACCCATCTGTCCCTCTGGTAATCCTACTGCCATTCCACTGGCATTACCTCTTGCCATTGGATACTCTTTCATCAATCTATCCATAACTGGTGTTTTAGCAGTAGCTATTGCATTATGTTTTGGATTCTCATTTAATCCATATCCATCTAATATCATTAAAACTGTTGGTTTTTTACTCATATGATTTTACTCCTTTTCTCTTTATATCATGAAGAAAATCACTTCATGATCTTGGCACTCCACTGGGAATTCACAAGTAAGCTTACATTTCTCACTACGTTTATATTAAATTATGAAGGAAGCCACCTCATGATCATTAGCAACCCTCGTATATTGCAAGCAAGCTTGCATATTCTCACTACGCTTTCATTATATACTGAATATGCAGATTAAGAACTCGATAGCTAACCCTATCTCGTTCAGTACCAAATCCTTGGGCAGGATTATTCATCCTGCCCAAAGCAAAGCAAGTTAAACTTGCAAAGATATTATTTATTATAGTTTACTATCTTACCAAAATCAAGCTTTAAGCTAGCTCCACCTACTAAACCACCATCGATATCTGCTTGAGAGAATAGTTCAGCTGCACTGGATGCTGAAACACTTCCACCGTACTGAATACGGATTGCATCTGCAGTGGCCTCATCATATAATTCAGCAATACACTGACGAATTGCCTTACAAACCTCTTGCGCCTGATCAGTAGTAGCTACCTTTCCTGTTCCGATTGCCCAGATTGGCTCATAAGCAATAACTGCCTTCTTAGCTTGCTCTGCAGTAACACTTAAAAATGCAATCTTGATCTGCTGACGGATAAAATCAATAGTAACTCCCTGCTCTCTCTGTGTAAGAGATTCACCACAACAAATTATCGGTGTAATTCCATGCTCGAAAGCCTTTAATACTTTTTTGTTAACAGTTTCATCGGTTTCTGCAAAATATTCTCT
>DUNS01000068.1 GCA_012839235.1 Clostridiales bacterium | reverse complement strand
TATAATTATGAGCATACTTATATCCAATTCCATGTCCAAGCTTTGCTGCCCCCTTATAATGAGTATCCTGCAGATATGAAGGAATCGTTGCCGTTTTTTCATTGGCAACCACATTAAGGGCATCGTCAATTGCAACGTAGGCAGAATTACTCTTAGGGGCACAGGCCACATAGGTTGCAGCTTGTGCAAGTACAATTCTTGCCTCTGGCATTCCAAGTCTCTCTACAGCTAATGCAGCACTAGTTGCTACAACAAGAGCATTAGGATCGGCATTAGACACATCCTCTGCTGCACATATCATTATTCTTCTAGCGATAAATGCCACTTCCTCCCCTGCATACAACATTCTGGCTAAATAATAAACTGCTGCATCTGGGTCAGAACCTCTCATGCTTTTGATAAAGGCAGAAATAGTATCATAATGATTGTCTCCATTTTTATCATAATTGATAACTCTTTTCTGAATACATTCTGAAGCCACATCAAGTGTTATATGGATTAAACCATCCTGGGATCGGGAGGTAGTTAACACTCCTAATTCAATAGCATTTAATGCGCTCCTTGCGTCTCCATTGGCAACATCCGCAAGAAATTCTAATGCATCTTCATCAATTACTGCCTTATATACACCTAGTCCTTTATCCTTGTCAGTTATGGCTCTTGTTAAAAGTATCTTTATATCTTCAGCCTTTAAGGGCTCTAGTTCAAATATAATTGATCTAGAAATAAGAGCTGAATTCACTTCAAAATATGGATTTTCCGTAGTAGCACCAATTAATATAACCGTACCATCCTCAACAAAGGGTAATAGATAGTCCTGCTGACTCTTGTTAAACCTATGAATCTCATCAATAAACAATATGGTTTTCTTACCATAAGCACCTAGGTTAACCTTTGCTTCATTAATCACTGCCTCCATATCCTTCTTACCTGAGGACGTGGCATTAATCTGGGTGAATAATGAGCTGGTTGTATTAGCTATAACCTTTGCCAAAGTAGTTTTACCCGTACCTGGTGGTCCGTAGAATATTATAGAACTAATTTTGTCCGCCTTAATGGCACGGTAAAGAAGCTTATCTTTTCCAATAATATGGCTTTGCCCAACCACCTCATCAAGAGTTGTAGGGCGCATTCTAGATGCCAGAGGTGCCTCCTTCTCCAATGTATTCTCTCTCATATAATCAAATAAATCCAATTCAACACCTCCTAATTAATATCTAATGTCGGTCCTTAGTTCTGTGTTTTAGAACCTTAGGACCGTTACAGTAAGCATCTAAGTGGAAACGTCACCATCAAATACGAATTTCATTCCCATGGAACATTTCTTCCTTATCCTATAATATACATAAAGGCTGAATAGTAACCTATTGATAAAGAACCCCTTCTCATATACTTGCAAAATCTAAAAAGTCATGGATAATATAGATATACCTATCTTTATATACACTTTTAAATAATCGTACCAATCATTCAATAACTTTTTACTCTTTTATAATAGCATTTGTCAATTTTTTTATCAACCATTTAGAACAAATGTTTTGTTAGTTTCCTGTGATTACTTATCTTATAAAGTCATATTAATATAATATTCGTATTTGAACTTAGAAAGGATGATGCTTAATGGTAGAATCATATAAGACAATTTATCGTGGCTGTTCAGGGGAAATAGTTATGAAAAAGTCTAGATTTATTGCAAACATATTACCTGTTGAAACGGAAGAAGAAGCAGGTGAATTCATAGATGAAATAAAGAAAAAATACTGGGATGCCAGACATAACTGTACAGCATACATTATAGGTACTGAGAATCCTATTATGCACTGCTCAGATGATGGAGAGCCTAGTAAAACTGCAGGTAGACCTATGCTTGATGTCTTATTAAACCATGGGCTTACTAATCTTGTTGTTGTAGTAACTAGATACTTTGGTGGTACACTGCTAGGAACAGGGGGATTGGTCAAAGCATATCAATCTGCAACAATAGAGGGGCTAAATCAAGCTAATATAATAACCAAGACATTAGGCTATAAGATGGAGATATCAACTGACTATAACTTTGTTGGTAAAATCCAGTATTATATTGCCGGGGAAAATATCCCAACCCTATCTTCTGAGTATACGGACATAGTCAAGCTGACAATTATTATACCAATTAGTTTAAAAGATGAATTAGAAAAGAAAATTGCAGAAATAACCAATGGACAAGCTGTATTAGAGAAAATCGATACTATGTACTATTCTATTATAAATAATAAAATTGAAGTCTACCCAAACTAAGTAATACTTCATATATAACATAAAGTGTCAAGCAAATTCACTTAAAATAATAATAGCGCATATCTATTATTGTCAATAAGGACAAAAAGATATGCACTATTATTTAAACCCCCCAGTATTAATAAATCTCAAACCGAATATGTAATCAGCTACCTTGTGTAACCAAATCATCAACTATTTCCACTAGATGAATTGGTGTTACTACATTAATGGAAAATTTCTCAATCATGGATAGTACTGTTTCTTTTGAACATGAAATTCCAGAAACTTCTTCAGATTCTTCAAGTTCATCAAGATATTTAGTAATACGTATGCCATAGTACGGTTCTTCTACATCGGATTTGAAATAATCCTTTGTCAAAAAGTAATCAAGTCGCATTTTTCTGTCATCCTCAAGAGCCACCTCATTGCTAAATAAAACTTGTAACTGTTTCATCTTTCTACTACCCCCTATAAATAATAATAATAACTGGAAACAACTGACAAATATCATTATACACAGAATAGACACGAAAATAAAGGTTATTTCAACGCACCATTCTATATAGTTCCTTATTTTTCGACAAGTACGTCACATTCGAACAATAACACCACTTAAGCTAGTCGTTTAGAGATTTAATTTTGATTTTATTGCTATTTGCAGAAATCTTAGTTGAATTCTCTACAATTCACAACCATCATTTACCATATTAAGGGTAATTTATGCAAGTTTTCATTTTTGTCTTTATTTAAATCAATGTATTTGGTATAATAGTATCGCACGGAAAATGAGATCTTTATGTGCAAAAGAAAGGCTTGGTTATAAACATGAACTATAGTAAAAAGGGAATAGAACATAAACAACATAATATAAAATCCACTTCAAAACGACTTGTTTCAAAAGCTAGAATTGCTCTCTTTCGATTTTTGATTGCTTTTGTTGTATTTGCAGCAGTTGTTGGCGTCTTTGCAGGACTTGGCCTAGTAAAAGGTCTTATTGATAACGCACCGGATATCTCGCAGATTGATGTAATACCTACCGGATTTACAACTACTGTATATGACCGAGATGGGAATGAGATTGAACATCTGATAGGTGCTCATTCCAACAGAGTATATGTAGGCATTGATCAAATTCCAAAGGTTGTGCAAGAAGCCTTTATTGCAATCGAAGATGAACGTTTCTATGAGCATGACGGAATTGATGTGAAAGGTATATTCAGAGCAGCTGTCAACGGCCTAACAAAAGGTGAGTTCGACCAGGGTGCAAGTACTATTACTCAACAGCTTCTGAAAAACCAGGTTTTTGATGGTGGTAGAGAAAAGACTTTTACAGAACGAGCAGAACGAAAAGTTCAAGAGCAATATCTTGCAATACAATTAGAAAACAAATTAGAAAAAGAAGAAATATTAGAATATTATTTGAACACTATAAACTTAGGTTCTGGAACCTATGGAGTTCAAACAGCAGCTAAGAGATATTTCAACAAAAACATTTCAGAAATTAATCTTTCAGAAGCAGCAGTTATAGCGGCCATTGCACAGCTTCCTGTATGGCACAATCCAATTACTAATCCAGAAAGAAATTCTGAAAGGCGTAATCTGATTTTAGATAAGATGCTAGAGTTTGAATATTGTACTCAGGCTGAGTATGATGCAGCTAAAGCCGATGATGTATATGCCCGTATTCAGACTATTAATGAAGATAAGGACACCTCCTCATACTACAGCTATTTTGTTGATGAATTAATAGAGCAGGTTATGGAGGATTTACAAAACGAGCTAGGCTATACCCAAACTCAAGCCCAAAACATGATTTATAGTGGTGGATTATCGATTTATACAACTCAGAATTCAACAATTCAAGATATTGTTGATCGTGAATATGAAGATGAAGAGAATTTCCCTAGTATGGGTACCTCATATTATGAGTTAACCTATGCTCTTTCTATTCAGAAGAACGATGAAGAAAAGACTACTATTCATTATCATGGCAATGATCTGCTTGAGTATTTTAAAGATTTTAAGGATCCTGACGGTTTATATGCCAACGATGGTTCGAGAAAGTTCTCTCTTCTTTTCATTGACAAAGATGATATGAATGCCAAAATAGAAGAGTTTAGAGAAGCTATGGTTGAAGAGGGAGACACAATTTTAGGTGAGAATATTACTATGACCATCCAGCCACAGTCTTCCTTTATTGTGATGGATCAGTATACTGGTCATGTAGTTGCTTTGATAGGTGGCCGTGGACCAAAGACAGGTAATAGAACCCTTAATAGAGCAACTAATACTGTTCGACAACCAGGATCAACATTCAAGATATTATCTACCTATCTTCCAGCTATAGACACTGGTAAGTTCACACTTGCTGGCCCAGTAGATGATTCTGGTCCATATTATTATCCTGGTACTAATGATGAAGTTAACAACTGGACCTCTAAAAAGGCCTATGAAGGTTTGTCGACCTTACGTCGTGCTATCTATAACTCCATGAATATTGTTACTGTGAAGGTCCTTGATGCGGTTACTCCTCAGATTGGATATGAATACCTACTAAAGCTTGGATTTACCTCTATGGTAGAATCCAGAGTTGAAGCTGATGGCAGGGTCTTTACCGATATTAAACTACCTATGGCCCTTGGTGGTTTAACTGATGGTGTTAGTAATCTTGAGCTGACAGCTGCCTATGCAGCAATAGCTAATAGTGGGGTTTATACCGAACCATTATTCTATACTAAAGTATTAGACCATGACGGGAAGATATTATTAGATAAAACTGTAACACCAAAAACAGAACAAGTAATGAAATCCTCCTCTGCATTTCTTTTGACCAGTGCCATGGAAGATGTAGTTAAAAAAGGAACTGGTACAGCATATAGGCTAAGTTCCATTAACATGCCGGTTGCTGGTAAGACAGGTTCTACCTCAGACTACAACGATTTATGGTTTAGTGGATATACACCTTATTATACAGCAACTATATGGGCTGGCTTTGATAACAATCGTCCACAGACTGAACGTAGATTCCAAAGAGATTTATGGCGAAAAATAATGGAACAGGTTCATACAGAGCTTAACTTAGAAACAAAATCCTTTACTATTCCAGATTCCATAACTACTGCTAAGGTATGCTCTAAATCTGGAAAGTTGGCTGTAGAAGGTCTATGTGACCATTACCTTGGTGGAAGCACAGTATATACTGAATATTTTGCTAAGGGTACTGAACCCAAGGAAAAATGTGATATACACGTAAAGGCTACAATCTGTACAGAGTCTCATGCTCTAGCTACTGAATATTGCCCACTGGGAGCTCAAGAAGAAGATGTATACCTTAATAAAACAGAGACTAATAAAACAGATGATACTAAATATTTACTACCTTCAAAAACTTGCACAGTACACGATGCAGACAGTTCATCCATCTTCTATGATGACTCCATATATGAGGATGACCCTTTATATGAAGATGAACCATTGTACAACAACTCCACATTTCCAGGAATATATGATTTTCAATATAGTAATTAGTTAATTTAATAATAAGATACAATTTATTATATATTCATAAATAGAGAGTTTGCCTTGGCAAACTCTTTTTTATTATGATTTCATTTTGGGCTTAAATATCCATGAGGCAATATAACTAAATACCAAGGCTGCTGATACACCTACGGCTGACGCAGTAAATCCTCCCTTAAAAATCCCAATAAACCCTTCTTTATCAATAGCCTCTTTAACTCCTTTAAATAGGGCATTACCAAAACCAGTAAGAGGAACACCTGCACCTGCTCCTGCCCATTTTGCAAAGGGCTCATATATACCTAAAGCCCCAAGAATAGCCCCCGTGCAAACTAATATAACCATTACTCTGCCTGGCATTAAGGTGGTTTTATCAAGTAATATCTGAACTAGGGCACATATAGCCCCTCCAACTAAAAACGCTTTTAAATATTCCATGCTATCTCCTTTCCACATCAACCTTCAGCTTCAATTACAACTCCATGAGCTATACCTGGCATTGTATTCCCTTCATTATAGCTTACCTTGGAGTGCAAAGATCCCGTTGGTAATAGCAGTACTCTCTTCCATTTCCTATCCTGCAATTGCTTGATAACATAGCTTGCGAATGTTATTGCCGCACATGCACAACCACTTCCACCTGCATGGGTATCTTGGCTTTCCTGATCAAATATTTCTTTACCACAATCCATATGATTCTTACTAATATCTATATTCTCTTCCTTAAGTAAATCAATTAATATATCACTTCCCACATAGCCCAAATCACCAGTAATAATTTTATCGTAGTAAGTAGGTTCAATTCCCATATCTGACAAATGAACCTTAATCGTATCACAGGCAGCCGGAGCCATAGCTGCTCCCATATTCATAGTATCCTTAATTCCATAGTCTACAATTTTACCTACTGTAATGCCCCTTATACGTATGGTCGCTCCTTCTATCTTCTTGCCCTTTTGATTTGATAATACAACCCCTCCACTACCAGTTACAGTCCAGGATGCTGAATAAGGCCTCTGATTTCCATAACCTAGAGGAAATCTAAATTGTTTTTCTGCACTAGCAAAATGACTAGAAGTTACAGCTATAACCTTATCAGCAAAGTTTCCATCTATTAGAATAGCTCCTAATGACATAGCCTCACCTATAGTTGAACATGCCCCAAAAAGTCCAAAAAAGGGTATCTTTAGCTCAGCGATACCAAAGGAGGTTGCTATTAATTGACCTAGTAAGTCCCCAGCTAATAAATACCTAATATCTTCACTTTTTAATTCTGCCTTAGAAAGAGCCTTTTCCACAGCCTCCTTCATAAACTCACTTTCTGCCTCCTCCCAAGTATCTTTGCCTAACAGAACATCCTCATGAACTGTATCTATTAGATGCCCAAAGGGACCTTCTCCTTCTTTTTTTCCTGCAACGGATGATGCAGCTATTATATATGGAGGATTTTTAAACAGTATACTCTGCTTTCCTTTCATTTTTGAAACTTCTTTATTTACAACATTAGACATCAATAATCATTCCTTTCGTCACAGCCTGCAAACTTTGGGCCGAAGGCACAAATTTGCAATTGAAAAATCTTGATTTTTCAATTTAACCTCATAATCAACTGAATATATAATATATTAACCCTAGAATCCATGACGAAAAGATACCGTACAGAATTACAGGGCCTGCAATAGAAAAAATGTTAACTCCAATACCAAATACATGTCCTTCCTTTTTATATTCTACTGCTGGAGCAGCAACAGAGTTAGCAAAACCAGTAATAGGTACCAATGTTCCTGCACCGCCAAACTTGGCCAGCTTCTGATAAACTCCAAATCCAGTAAAAAACACGGATAAAAAGACTAATGTTATGGTATTATAGGCTTTCGCCATTTCTTCATCTGCTCCCATATACATATAATATTTAATAAAAATCTGCCCTAAGGTACATATACTTCCCCCAACAAAAAATGCTGCTATCATGTTTTTAGGCAGACTATTCTTAGGAGTAACTTGCTTTACATATTTATTATAGTTTTCATTTCTTCTCTTAGGGTCTTTTTCCCTTACTACTTTACCTATATCCGCTTTCTTCTTATCAGCCATCTGCTTCACCTGGCCTTTCACAAGTATAGACCGAATTATAAACTAAGGTACCCTCGTACTCCCCTATTTCATCACCTGAATAAAATCCGATAAAGAATATAATTGCTGTTGCAGCAATAAGTATGAAGGCTGATATGGCAATGTAATGCTTACGATTTAGCCCTTTAACCTTACATGCTTTTTCATTTATTGCCAAAGTATCCCATCCTTTCCTCGAACATAACAAAAGCATCATTACTGATGCTTTAATATTATTATTATATGATAATAGTTTTTTACTATACTGGAATATAAAGTAATCATG
>DUNS01000067.1 GCA_012839235.1 Clostridiales bacterium | reverse complement strand
ACTTGCCACATTATGTGATGCAAGCAAATTCTTGAAATTCTCAACAAGATATGTACCTGGAAGTAAAGTACCACGAACCACATCAATACTTTTATTGGTGGATGAAATAATCATCCAAAATAAAGGAAATACAGAGAGTATTGAAACAATTGTTAAAAATGAATATTGCAATATTCGTTTAACCTTCATAACGTTTGTCACCTACCTTCATCTGAATAAATGCCAATATCGCAACACATAAAAAAATAATATAGGACATGGCTGCAGCATATCCAAAGTTGGGAACGTACTTGAAGGACATATTGTAAATGTAATGGGACATCGTTATGGTGGCATTCGCAGGCCCACCGTTGGTTAAGTTAACGGATTCATCAAATAATTGGAGGGTACCATTGGTGGACATAATTGCTGTCAGTAAAATAATTGGTCGTAATAGTGGTACCGTAATTCTCCAGAAAGACTGAAAAGGTGATGCTCCATCGATCTTGGCAGCTTCATATAAGCTGTATTCAATATTTTGTAGCCCTGCAAGATAAAAAACCATATTGTATCCTGTCCATCGCCAAATCAATGCGATTATAATGATAATTTTAGCTGAGGTAGGATGACCTAGAAAATTATATCCTGTAGATAAGATTCCGAGCTTAATTAAAACGGTATTGACAAAACCATCGACAGCGAATAAAGAGCGAAAGATAATTGCGTAAGATACTAAGGATGTTGCACAAGGCAGGAAGATCGCTGTACGAAATATCCCTTTGAATTTTAAGTTCCTATCATTTAACATGGACGCCAAGATTAGCGCCAAAATCAACATAATTGGTACCTGAATTATGAGATAGAAAAAGGTGTTCTTTAAGGATTGGATAAACACCGTGTCCTTAATCATTCGGGCATAATTATAGAAACCTACCCACTTCATGTTAGCGCCGATACCAGTCTTAAAGGAAAGTAGAAAAGCCCTAAACATAGGATAAAAACTAGTGGCAACAATTAGGATGGTTGCCGGAATTAAGAATATCCATCCAGTCAACTTTTGACGTTTCACTAAAGAAAGCTTTCTTGTAGACTTTGACAATATAAATCCTCCTTTGGACGTAGTGGTAATGATAAAAGTTTGGCTGTTGCAAAATTCTTTTGCAACAGCCCTATATTTACTTATCTACCCATTGCAAAATTAACCGTATCTTGCGCATTTTGTAATTCTGCATTAATATCAGCACCAGCCACTACGTTGGCAATTGCTGTTGCAACAGCATCACGGGCTTCATAATAATACACTCCTGTATTATTACTTGGGGTTTTTCCTGCAAAATCGGTTATCATGGAATATACTGCCTCTCCACCAAAGAATTCCTGTGGCTGACCGTATACATCACTGTCCGCTGCAGGCAAGTAAGTAGCTAAAGCACCTGAGCTAGGAAGTATTGTCTCATAGAATTCTACACTACCCGCAAATGTATTAGCCAAAAAGTCAACCGCTAATGGAACATTCTTGCAATTGCTAGTGATTGCCCAGCTGGAACCACCATTATTGGAGTAATTTGTTGCCCCTGCAATGCCATCTAATGCAGGCGTATTAGTAATACCCCATTTTCCTGATTGATCTTCTGCTGTTTGAATAGAAGCCATAATCCAACAACCGTTAATCGTACCAGCTACCGTACTATTGGTAATGCTTCCAACATATTGATCCCAATCGTTAACTTCAATCATAACGCCGCTAGAAACCAACTCAGCATAGGTTTCCATAACCTGTACTAACACTGGATTATCAACCATATAAGGATTACCTTCTGCATCAAAAAGGCTTGCACCAGCAGATTGCAACATCATCATAATAACGTCGGATTCACCTGCAGTACAAGAAAATAAAGGCTTACCAGTCTTACTCAGAATGTCTTTACCCATTTCTATATATTGACTCCAAGTTATATCGGTAAAATCATCTAGGGTATAACCAGCCTCTTCTAGAATATCGGTTCTATAGCAAGCGATAACCGTACCATTGTCAAAAGGTACACCATAATTCTTACCATCAACTACAGAATAAGCCACCTTAGCAGAACTAAACTTAGAAAATTCAATTCCAGAATTGCTAATATCAACAAATGCATCTGGATAGCTTATTGCATTCTTTTGGAAGGCATTATCCTGCATAAGCAGTATATCCGGCAGAGTTGATAAATCTCCGGAGGCTGCTGCTGTTGTTAACTTGGTCTGAACATCAGCCCAAGGTGTTTCAATTACATTCAGTACAAAATCAGGATGATCTTTTTTATAAATTTCAGCAGCTTGTTCCATTGCATAGATGTTAAATGCTGGATCCCAGCACCATACGGTTAGTGTATTGTCGCCAGATGTTTGATCGACTTGGTCAGAACTTTTTGTATCATTCGAGGTATTCTTCGTATCACTCGTTGTATTCTTCGATGCATTGTCCGTTGTATTATCTTTTGCCCCACAAGCAGTCAAAGCTAGTATCAATGTTGTAACCATGAAGAATGCAAAAATTCTTTTTTTCATCAATATAAACCTCCCCATATTTTATTCAATCTTCATACCTTAGCATTTACTATCATTGTTTTTAGACAAGCATAATAGTGAAATTCAAGGCATGTTCCTAAGGATTACATCTACATTATAACTAAGCAGCCGTGGGGATTGTTTCCATATTCACTTAAAAAATTTGCATTTTCAATCATAAAAAAAGATTGTATATTACCATCCCTTATGGGCTGATATTTTAAAGTTATGCAACTTACCTTCATAGTTATCAGAATTGAGATACCACTTATAGGGTGACATACCAGTAAATTTTTTAAAATTACGATAGAAGGTGGAAAGCGTCTGATATCCAACACTTTCTGCTATCTGTGTCATCGAAACATTGGCTTTCAACATTTGATTACATGCCATCTGAATACGAACCATATTGATATAATCTACCGGTGTCATGTTCATACTCTCCACAAAGATTCTTCGAAAATGGGTTTCACTCATATAACATTCCTCAGCAAGGTCATCAATTCGGATATCTTTATTATAGTGAACACTCACATAATCAAGTGCTCTAGCAATCTGTGTTCCACTGGAAGCAACCGTTTTAAAGCTATGGGATTTTTCCTGATTCATACGAGCTATGATAAGAAGCAGGTTGATAAGCATCAGTTTAACATTTTCCAGATAAAACTCCTTCTTTGCCTTCATCTCTTTAAAGATCAACTGGATTAAGTTTGCCGCTTCGGGATTGTCACTGATCCTTAGTAGAGAAGCTTTCTTATTGATCCGTTTCTGTAGCTCATCTACAAGCATAGGGTTGTCTTTAAAATATTCGCCTAATGTTTGTTCCACATCAATAAAAAGAAATTCCCAGAAAGCGATATGATTATGATCACTGACCGTTGTATGTAGAATATTTTTAGGAATAATCGTAAATATTTCTCTGGAAAAACGGTAGCAGTTGGTATCTAATACCAGATCCCCCTCCCCATAGTAACAATAGCCGATTTCTAATAGATTATGAAAATGCAGATAATCTATATCTCTCCCATAAATCTGTTTCCATTTGTCCCCCATAAGAGCTAGCAAAGGTTCATTCTGTGGTATTTCATAAAATCGAAATTCTACTTTCTCCTTTTGTTTCCTTCCCATATTATTCACCCCAAACAAAACTCAATAAACGTTTAACAGAAACAATCAAAACAAATAGGTGAAGGTTACTTTTCCATTTAAGAATTGAAATCGTAAATTCCACCCATGTTACTAGACACTCTTGTGACATTTATCTTTTTCTAGGCATTAGATGTATTGCCATTCCTTCGATATCCTCAACAGCTTCCGTAATCGCTTCCTCATAGGTTGGATGAGGCCTTATAACGGATGCCGTATCATGATAAGTTAATCCTTTTGCAATCGCTATTGTTAACTCTCCTACCATATCCGTTGCTCTTTCACAGAAAAGGGTTGCTCCTATAATACGGCCAGTTTCTGCATCCGAGATTACTTTGACAAAACCTCTCTCCCCAGTGGATAGGATGGTCTTACTGTTGCCTAACATCGGGTATTTACCAACTTTAATAGCAAGACCATTCGCCTTTGCCTCTTCCTCCTGCATTCCGACTACGGCCACTTCAGGTGATGTGTAGATGCAAGATGGAATAATATCCAAATGAATGGAAGGGGATTGATTATTCATAAGTTCTACTGCAGCTATTCCCTGTGCTGATGCTACATGGGCAAGCTGCCTCCCCTTAATAACATCACCAATGGCATAGATATTAGCTTCGCTTGTCTGGAACTTTTCATTAACTTTAATATGAGCTCCTTCCATGGCAAGCTGAAAATCTGGCCCAAACAATCCTTCCGTATTCGCCTGTCTTCCAACAGCTACTAATATTCCCTCTGCGAAAGTGGATTTTAATCCATTCTTTTCTTCATATTCGCAGATTAAAGTATTATCTAAACTTTCTGAGATTTTAACTACCTTTGCTTTGGTATGGATGCTAGCACCCTTTTTCTTTAAATTCATAGCTATACTTTGGGATACTTCCCTCTCCATATTAGGAAGAATACGATCCATTGCCTCAATAATTTCAACCTTAGAACCCATATCTAGATAGTAGGTAGCCAGCTCGATTCCTATAACGCCACCACCGATAATAATCAAACTGGAATAAAGCTGATCCCTTTGGGATAACAGTTCATCACTAGTGATTACATTCTTTGAGGTGATCCCTTCAATACCTGGAAGGATTGGTTTGGAACCACTGGCAATAAGAACCTTATCCGTATCAACAAAACGCACTTCTTCCTGATTCTGAATACGGATTCTATGGGTATCCATGATGGTTGCCCTTCCTTGCATGATCGTAACTCCATTGGATTCTAAAAGAGATTTGGTTCCCTGCCGAATCTTATCTACAACCTGGTCCTTACGATCCTGGATCTTATTCAAATCATAGCTTAGTCCAGTATAATTTATTCCAAGCTCATGAAGTTCCTTGGCTTTGGCATACAAATGGGAACTATACATTAAAGTTTTGGTTGGTATACACCCTCGATTTAGGCAAGTCCCACCAATCTCTCTATTCTCTACGATTGCTGTCTTCATGCCCATTTTAGCAGCCTTAATCGCCGCAACATAACCTCCGGGCCCAGATCCAATCACGATAAGATCATATCTTTCCTGCATAATTCCCTGCCACCTTTCATAAATTAATCTGCCAAATTATTATATAAATAGAAAATGTCATATAAAGCCTTTCAATCTTTATATCTATCTATAAATATCTAGCAAAACCTCTTTCTATAATATCTAATAAAACCTTTGGAAAATAATCAGATGAAAATAAAATGCAATTATAAATTAGAGCCGTTTATTGAATCAGTTTTCACGGATTAATGTTAGGATATCCTCTTGTATTCCCTTGGTATTCTCATCCACGGATATTTTCTGCAAAGCATATTCCATAGCATCTGCAGTAAATGGTCTTCCAATCAAATGGGTTGAAATTTGTTCAATAAATTCCGTATGCAAAGCATCGGAGTAAACAGCGCATTCTTTAATTACCCCTGCTACGACACGAAACTGTAATTCGATATTCCCCCTGGGGAATCTTCGTTCGTAAATATCGCTAAATTCAATCTTTTGGCCAAAGATCCATTTCCAAGAAGAAAATTTCTCAATGCTTTTTTGAAGCTCATCCGTATTGATAAAATCCTGAGACAAAAGCTCTGGTTGAAGTCCATAGACTTCACCAAAGGCACGAATCAACTCAACTTTCATGGTATCTATGTCCAAATCTGGCCGATATTCCTGTAGATTTACAACCCGAGATCTGACGGAATCAACACCTTTTGATACTAACTTATCCTTAGCCACATTTAGGTAATGGGAAAGCATACGCATATCCACATGGACTAAAATCGTTCCATGGTGATAATTATGTATACCATCAGAATAAAAAGCATTACCAGAGAACTTCCTACCATCTACTGTAATATCATTACGTCCTGATTTTTCAGCTGGGATACCCAGATGATTAACGGCTTTTAAAATAACCTCCAATTGTTTTTCAAGATTATAGTTCTCTTTGTGGACCAGGAAAGTGAAATTCAAATTACCCAAATCGTGAAATACTGCTCCACCTCCGGATAGACGACGAACCAATTTCCCCCCGTCTTTCTCCAATTCTGTGAATTTGCCTTCTTTCCATGGATTCTGATTCTTCCCAATCACAACGGTCTTTTCATTCTGCCATAGATACAGGATACATTCCTGCTCTCCAACCTTCTTTAATAAATATTCTTCCAAAGCTAGATTTGCATAGGGATTGGTTTCTTTACTGATAACATATCGAATACTTGTAATCAAAGCTTGCCTCTTTTCTATTAATCATTTTATTATATTAACCATAATATAAAGCTAGCATTTCACTTATAAGTTTACAGAACACGGTTCACCAACAATAATGAGGTGAAGAAGCATCAAGAACGATGACGACTTAAGATTGACCCGACAAATGTTAAACACAACATTTGCCGGGCTAATCCTTTAAATCATATTTTAGAAATCAAGATAGCTACAACCACACTATAAGTCTAAGAGTAGGTTTTCTTACTTTATGGCTTACTCGAGCTTATACTTATATCGAAGTACTGGATTACGCGCAGCTGTAACCTCATCCGGACGACCAATGAAGGCTTTTCGAGGAAACTCCTGCATCGTCTCCGGGTGATCTATGGCCTCTTGATAGATTTCTTTATAAATAGCGATTACCTCATCTAGCGTCTCCTTCGTTTCCGTTTCTGTAGGCTCCACCATCAATGCTTCGTGGATAATTAGTGGGAAATACATGGTTGGTGGATGAATTCCATAATCCAACATCGCCTTCGCAATATCCAATGCCGTGACGCCTTTTTCCTTCTTTAAGTTTTCCAAAGAAATTACAAACTCGTGCATACATTT
>DUNS01000066.1 GCA_012839235.1 Clostridiales bacterium | reverse complement strand
AGAATGATATTGTTCTCCACGATTAGCTAATCCTGATATAAATGCATTATAATACCCAGTAACGTTATAATATGTTAGGGTATGAGGGGTTAGAGTAGCAAATGGTTCCTGCCATCTTGTAATAAGAGCTTCTACAGCATCTATATCATAATCCCCATTTCCCGATTTAGAAGAAAGAGCTATGTTAGCATAATCATCTAAAATTAAAGGATTTACCTCAATTTCACCAAGAGTATATAAGGCTTCATTACTATCTTCTCCTTTAAAAACATATGCATAAAATGGGTTGCCGTCTTCATCTATCAATTCTTTTTTTTCATAACGATCTAGGGATTTCCTTTTAAAAAGCTCAATTCCTTTATCACCATTGGCAGTGATAGGAGCCTTATCCTCATCAAGAATTTGGATTTCGACTGCTACTCCTCCTTCTTGTACTGTCACTGTCTTATTAGGACACAATGTATCATTAATCAAAGTAACGATTCCATGAATCAATTGATCAAACTCTGCTTGTACGCTCATAATTGTAGATGGAGCAGTACGAAGATTGTATTTCTCAAGTTTTTTCTTATACTCCTCATCATTAGCAGGATTCTCACCCTCTGGGGTCAGCCTAATAGGAATATCCTTATAATTAGCATGTTCATCACCCATAGCAATAAGAAGACCCTTTAAATTTCCTATATCAGTATTAGCTTCTGATGAGGGTACTCTATTAAAATTAAATACCTTAGCTCCTTTATGTGAAGGCCATACAGGTGCTAATATATCAGATCCAGGGTTAGCCTTTTCAACACCCATATAGAAAACCTTATCTTCAGTTATAAAGGTGGTTCCTTCCACATTAACCGTTACAATTCCATCTGGATCCTCACGATAAGTAATATTCACTAATTTACCAAGTTCATCAAGTAGAAGATTTCTCGCATCCCTTAGATCGTTGGCATTCTCAACATCATTACTTTCGTAATGCCTTATGCTGAAGTTTAATGATTTTATCTCTTCACCAATCTCATTGATACGCCCAACCATATCTTTGACCTTAGTGTTTA
The DNA here is from genome assembly GCA_012839235.1 of Clostridiales bacterium. Lineage (GTDB taxonomy): Bacteria > Bacillota > Clostridia > Lachnospirales > Lachnospiraceae > Mobilitalea. Next base: position 7,170 of record DUNS01000066.1, on the reverse strand, counting down.
AATTCAATTGATAATCCTTTAGCTGATGGTAAATATTATCAGCTCGTTCAATAAAGGAAACAGCTGACTGAACAAAGGATGCTCTGGGTACAATTCCATCAGGCTCCTTAGCAAGCTCCTGGATAGATACCCAAAGATTATTAATAGAATCTTGAAATGCTACCCCTTCCATCTCGCCAAACAATCCCTCTATCTCAACAACCGCCTGATACTGAGCATCATAATAGGCCTCCCGTCCACTTTCCTGACGAAAAGCTTTATCTAAAAAAGTATCTCTAACTTGCCTAACGGCTAGAAAGTCAACTCCTAATCCCTTCTGCAGAGTAGAGAGATGATTCTCACCCCATTTAACATAACCAAAATCCTTAAGAACTACCTGCTGCCTTACATAACCTTTGGTATCAACATTGGCAAGGTTATGGGCCGTAGTATTCAAAGCATTCTGACTTATATTGAGACCTGAAACTCCTATAGACAAACTACCAAATGAACCCATTATTAAAAACCATACCTTTCTTCTTAAGTTGCAAACTTTGGGCCAAAGGCACAAATTTGCGATTGAAAATCTTTGAATTTCAATCTAATCTTTATCTTACCTAAATCTTCTATAATAATACGACTATTGCTTCGCATCAAACATTCCACTTCCAGGGGGGGTCCCATTGTACTGTCCAGCCTTCTTAGTATAGGTATTATCACCTAATGCCAAATTGCTCCCCTGTATAACATTCATATTAAACTCTATCATCTCAAGAGATTCTTCGATTAAAGACTTATTTCTATTATTGATCTCAATTAATTGATGAATAGAATTGTTAAGCTTGTCATGTAGCACTGACAATTCATTCTGCTCTTGGGGTTGATTATCCAATAACCCAATAAGAGTCCTAAGATTAATGGAAGCAGACTTCCTATTTAATACAATCTTAATATTATCCATAATCTCGACTCTTTTTCTTTCAAGAGCATTGACCTGCTCAATAATTAGTTGTTCCTTCTCTGTAATCTCCTGAAGAGCCATTACATCGTTTCGAACAATAATCTTAGTTTTCTCGTAAGACATAGGAATAAGTTGTTGGTAGAAATCTGCTTCCTTTTCTAATACATGGACTAATTCTTCAATCAAGCTTGCCACAATTAACCTCTTTTCTCTTGCCCTTATTAAGCCAACTCATCAAAGTACTTATCAACTAGTCTATCAGCCACTTCATTGGCACTAACATCATAAGTACCAGTCGCCATACGCTGCTTAATATCCTTCACAAGATCTTCTCTAACATCAGAAACAGATTTTAAAGCTTTTTTAGCAATTTGATAGTCTTTAGCAATCTGTGAAATCTCTAGCTTATCGGTAACACAATTACCCTTAACATTGGATGTAGTTTTAATCTTATTGGCTTTGTATAACTCACTAACCTTGTTAAATGCATCTATACGCATCTAATCACCACCTAATCTTTAATTTTACTCTATATTATCTATCGGCAAAATATATTATATCCTTATAGCTATTGATAAAAAATTATTGTTATTGAGATGCACTTCATTTAATAGACATGAGAGAGATTTATTTCTAATACTAATTATTAATTTTTTTCTTCAAGAGACCGACAATTTATATAAGTAGAATTTAAAACATTCCTTATCGGAATATTAAACTTTTTATAAAGGGAGGTATCAGTTTGAGTTCAGATAATATTATAAATATCTTTGATAAAACAAATGACATATATAAGCTTATACCCAAATCTAAGTCCAGAGAAAATACGACCCTAGCTTATGAGCTTCCCACTAATCACCTAGCAGAAGAAGTAGAAGCAGATGAAAAGCTAGAGAGCAAAATAAGCGACTATTATTCCCAATTACGGGATGGACTAAAACATGCTCAAGAATCGGCTGATGCTGTAGGCAAAGCCCACGAAACCCTTGCTAAGTGTCTACAGATTGCACTTAGGATAGTAAGTGGAGATACAGTCCCCATACAGGATCAAAAGTATCTCATGGAGAATAATATGGAGCTTTATTCTATGGCCATGAATATGCGCTTGTCTAAGAAAGACCCCAAGGAATGGGATACTCTTTTAGAAGAAGACAAAGAACCTCTTAAGCTACAAGATAATGCTAAGGATATAGAAGTAGATACTGAACCTTTAACAGTGATAAAAAATGAAGGGCTATGATCATTCAATCATAGCCCTTCATTTTATTATAGTTTAGAATCTCGAAAGCTAATACCATCTTTACTTAAGTTTATTTATCTGTTTTTTAACAGCCTTTATAGCTTCCTGAAGCTGATTATCCTTCTCTAGTGGAATAATCACTTCCTTAAGTAGCTCCTCGTCAAGCTCAACCTCTATATCTGGTTTGATTCCAGTTCCATGTATATTGCGACCCTTTGGAGTAAAGTATTTAGAAATAGTCAGCTTAATGGCTGTACCATCTGATAGGGGAATTACTTTTTGAACAATACCCTTACCAAAGCTTGTAGTTCCCACAACAGTCCCAATCTCGTAATCTTGCACTGCTCCGGCAAATATCTCTGATGCACTGGCGCTATTGCCATTTATCAAAACAGCCAAAGGTACATTCAGTTTTATCGAATCCTTAGCTTCCTCTGTTTCTCTATTACCATACTTATCCTCTGTGTAGACTATTAATCCTTTAGGAAGTAGTCGATCCAACATCTTAACAACCGCATCCAAAAGTCCACCAGGATTGCTTCTAACATCAATCACTAATCCCTTCATACCATTGTCTTCAAGCTCGTCAACTGCCTTAGAAAACTGTGATACAGTAACCTTATCAAATTCACTGATAATAATGTATCCAATCTTGTCTTCAAGCATCTTATATTCTATAGTTGGAACTTCAATCTTTCTTCTTGTAATAGTAAAGTCTAAAGGCTTAGTCTCTCCATCACGCATTATGGTTATATTAACCTTGGTGCCCTCTTTACCCTTCATCTTACTAACTACTTCAGTCAAATCTACCCCTGTAACTTCCTCACCTTCAACCTTGTAAATGATATCTCCTGGTAATAGACCAGCTTCAAATGCAGGGCCAGATTTGAATGGTTTTACAATGGTTATAATACCTGTTTTTACATCTTGACTTACTGTAGAGCCTATTCCTTGATAAACTCCTGAAGAGCTTTCTATCAAAGCTTTATACTCATCAACAGTATAATAGGTGGAGTATGGGTCATCTAAGCTATTAATAAAGCCTTTATATATTCCTTCTGCAAAAGCCTCCGGATCAACATCCTCGAGAAAATAATTATCCACAATCATCTTCATAACGGTAAGTTTATCCACAACATTCTTATAGCTTTCTCTTTGCTGCTCTTGGCTGTAGTCCAATGATTCAATTCTATCTTTATCTGCATCATCTACCTTCCCATTAGCCATAACATAAATAGCAGATACAATGATAAATATAATTAACGAACTACTTATTCCTGTTATTAATCCTTTAATAAAATTCTTCTTCATCATATCCTCCTCTCGCCAATATCGTTCTTTATATATTCTATCATACTTCGGCAAGAACATTCCCCTTTTATAAATGGAAATGAACAAAAACTGTTGTAAAACAACCTTAAACTTATCTATACGTCGTTTCACAACAGTCTAATTCTAGTAATCCATCTGTTCCATATACCTCATGTACTTAACGACCATTAATGCAATTTTAAATGTAATGGCATCTTCAAATACCCTAAGGTCTAAACCTGTTGTCTTCTGCAACTTATCCAAACGATATACTAGTGTATTACGGTGGATATATAATTGTCTTGAGGATTCTGAAACATTAAGGTTATTCTCAAAGAATTTATTGATGGTAGCCAATGTCTCATCATCAAAGCTATCAGGAGATTTACCATCAAATATTTCCTTAATAAACATCTTGCAAAGTGGCAAAGGTAATTGATAAATCAGACGGCCAATTCCAAGGTTATTATATGCAACAACATTTTTCTCACTATAGAAAATCTTGCCAACATCTAATGCCATCTTAGCTTCCTTATAAGATCTTGACACATCTTTAATCTCATTAACGATTGTTCCATACGCCACATGCACCTTAACCATGGCCTCTGTATTAAGCATATCCAAAATAACCTTTGCTGTTTTATTAAGATCCTCATAGGTCTCAGTAGACTTTACCTCTTTAACTAATATGATGTTCTTCTCGTCTACAGCTGTAATGAAATCCTTAGTCTTACCTGCGAATAAGCTTCGAACAGTTTCAAGAGCATTGGAATCCTTTTCATTTTTAGTCTCAATAATATATACAACCCTTCTCGCCTCTGTATCTATATGAAGCTTCTTAGCTCGATTATAAATATCCACAAGAAGAAGGTTATCAAGTAAAAGATTCTTAATAAAGTTATCCTTGTCATATCTTTCTTTATAAGCCACCAAAAGGTTCTGGATCTGGAAGGAAACGATCTTACCGATCATAAACACATCCTCACTGTCCCCCTTAGCCAAGACTATGAATTCCAGCTGGTGCTCATCAAACACCTTGAAAAATTGATAACCCTGAATAGACTGACTATCTGCTGGAGAAGATACAAATGCTAATACTGCATCCTCATACTTATCTGCATTATCTATAGTTGTGGCTAATATCTTACCTTCTGTATCCATAACGCAAATATCTATACGAGTTATTCCTTTTAATCCATCGATTGTACTTTGAAGAATTTGATTCGAAATCATAAGTTCACTCCTTTTATGTTATATTAATAATAAATTTTATAATTCATATACATACAATTGTCATTCTAACATTAAAATCGTCATAAGTAAAGAAATAACACCAAATTTTCATTATTTTTTAGTATATTTCTATCAAGTTTTAGTTTCTCGGTATTTGTTCAGTGACAAAACTTACTCTATTCCAATCCCTAAAGCCAGAAAATACTGCATTACTAGGGAGCTCCCCCTTATATAAAGGCTCTAAAAAAAGGGAACACCTAGGTGTTCCCTTCTATAGTAATAATTAAATCTCATTAAATTAGTTAGCGATAACTTGCTCAGTCTCTTTATCAAAGACATGAAGCTTTGACATATCAAATGCTACCTTTAGAGTATCATCTGGTCTTGCAGTTGTACGAGGATTAACACGAGCAGTAATCTCATTATCACCATCAATGTTAAGATATAAGAATACCTCAGCACCTAATAGCTCATATACTCTTACTGTAGCTTCTACAACGCTGTCAGGAGAATTGCTGATGAACATCTCTTCATCATGAACATCCTCTGGACGAATACCGATAACTACTGTCTTATCAATATAGCCACCATCAACTAGCTTCTTAGCTTTTGCCTCTGGAACCTTAACTGAATGAGAACCAAATGTAGCAAAAATGTCGTCACCCTTCTTGCTAATAACAGCATCAATGAAGTTCATCTGAGGTGAACCCATAAAACCAGCTACGAACAAGTTATTAGGTTTATCATATAATATCTGAGGTGTATCAACTTGTTGAATTAAACCATCTTTCATAACAACGATTCTTGTTCCAAGTGTCATAGCCTCTGTCTGATCATGAGTTACATAGATAATAGTAGCTTGTAATCTCTTGTGAAGTTTAGCAATCTCGATACGCATCTGTACTCTTAGCTTTGCATCAAGGTTTGATAAAGGCTCATCCATAAGGAATACCTTTGGTTGACGAACGATAGCACGACCCATAGCAACACGCTGTCTCTGACCACCGGAAAGAGCCTTAGGCTTACGATCTAGTAGATGCTCAATATCAAGAATTTTAGCTGCTTCATGAACTGATTTATCTATCTGATCCTTAGGTATCTTTCTTAATTTAAGACCAAATGCCATATTATCATAAACTGACATATGTGGGTACAAAGCGTAGTTCTGGAATACCATCGCGATATCCCTATCTTTAGGTTCTACATCATTTACCAACTTATCGTCGATCCATAATTCACCTTGTGTGATTTCTTCTAGTCCTGCGATCATACGAAGGGTAGTTGATTTACCACAACCTGATGGTCCAACGAAGATAATGAACTCTTTATCCGCTATATCAAGGTTAAAGTCTTTTACTGCCACAACCCCATTAGGGAATTGTTTTGTAATGTTCTTTAATGTTAAACTTGCCATTTCATATCCTCCTACTTTAATGTACAACTGTTTATTCTTGTACTGTTACTATAGGGTTATGATACACTATTTACTTATCTTGCACCATATCCCATTTTAACAAAATAAAAATTAGGGTTTTGTATAATTTGTATACAAGCAAAAAAAATAAGTAGATTTACCGATAATAGCTTTAAAATACGAATTACTTACTGTCTATATTCAATAAACCCCTCTCCCATTACCTCACGTACATCACTTACAATTATGAATGAATCTGGGTCGATTTTCTGAGCAATTTCAGTTATTTTTATTATTTCTTGTTTTGATACAACACAAAAAAGCATCTTCTTATCTGCCTGAGAATACATTCCCCTAGCATATATTCCAGTAACACCACGATCCATGCCTGTAAGTATTTCATGAGCTATCGCTTCATATTCATCAGATATGATATATGCCATCTTGGCAAACTTAAGTCCCTCTAGTATACCATCAGAAAATTTAGTTGCGATGTATACAGCTATTATTGCATACATTGCATTACTTATTCCAAAAACCAGTGCACCCACTAATATAATAGCCCCATCTATAAAATATAGTAATCTTGGGGCTGAGATATGCTTTTTCTTATCGTGTATCAGCATGGCAAGAAGATCAGTGCCCCCTGTAGAGGCCGATACTGAAAATATCATCCCAATTCCTACACCGGTTAAAGCTCCTCCAAATAATGATCCTAGAAGCTTGTCCTCTAGTTGAATATCAACTAGAGGAATAACATATAATGCAAGTGTTAGAAATATGGTTCCAGCTACGACAGGAACTATATAGTCTTTACCCATCAGCCAGATAGCTAAAATAAATAGGGGTACGTTAAAAAGAATATTAGATAACCATAAAGGAACTCCCCCTTCAACTAAGGTTAAGGTTAGGTGCTTAATAACTATAGCTAGGCCTGAAACACCTCCAGTTACAAGCTCCATCGGTTCAAAAATCAGGTTAATTGCTAAAGCCATTAGAACAGCGCCAGCTAATATAATTAAATATTTTTTT
>DUNS01000065.1 GCA_012839235.1 Clostridiales bacterium | reverse complement strand
GTTGCTCAGTTAGATTCTCAGAATTAATTACAACCTCTACATCGCCATCAGTAATACGAACTATTGATCCATCAAATCCCCTTGCTTCCAATAGCATTTCTGCAGCGCTTTCTTTTTCTCTTATCATTGTCAATTCAATAAGTGCATTAGTCGCTATTTGTTTAGCTTCTTCTGATACCTCAGGATTTTCCATAATCTCTTTATACTCTGCTGCATTTCTTGCTCTCACTTGTTCTCTGTTAAGCTTTGAAGACGCAAAATAACCTGCATCTAATGTTACACTTGCTAGAACTGCTTCCCCTGGAACTCCATCTTCAATGTTTAACTCACCATTATCTGCTACATCATTGGCATTAGCTAGGATATCATCATCAGAAAACTGGCCAAGCTCCCCAAGTTCATCAGCATCATCAAGTGTTTTTACAGGAGTGGTCTCATCATTATCGGTATCATCAAGAGTATTAGTGTCATCTCCATCTGTTTCATCATTGTTATCAGTAGGATCTGTATTATCCATTGTTTCGTCATTATCATTTATATCAGATGCAAGCTCTATGCCATCCAGCTCAGAATATTCCTCATATCCAGCTTCATCAGGATTTACAGTTTGCAATGCACTTGGATCATCAAGTTTATCATCATTGGTAAAACTAAGATAACCTGCAATTATGATCATAATAGCTAATGCAGTTATTATTATCTGGTTCTTCTTAAATATATTCTTCATAATATTACCTTTCCTTTCTTTAATAGTCTGCAATCTTTTAGCCTATGGCTCTAATTGCGAATGAAGATACTTTTTCTTCATACTTACTTCCTAATCAATTTATGGTATTACCTAATTTCATCACCTTTACCTTATGGGCAGGTACATTAAATAGCACCTCAACCGTCTCCATAATGTCCATAATTATCTTGGCATCATCTCCACCTTCTGCAACTACTAATACACCCTCTACCTCAGGTTCGATTTCACTTATTATGTATGGCACTTCATTTCCATTATCATCAGTAACTAATACGGTGCTTTCATCCCGTTGCACCTTGTTATTGGTTCTATTTCCACCCTCCCCATCTAATTCATTTAAGCCTTCCTGCGTATAAGGACGATCCTTTAAGGGAACCTGCTCTTTAGAATTTTTAAGAGTAATCATTACCTCTACTTCACCAATTCCCCTTACTTTTTTTAAAATCCCACAAAGCTTGCTTTCCATTTCTTCTATATAAGTATTCGTACTATAGCTTGTCGTATTCATATCATTTTCCGCGATACTATTGATGTTGTCTTTTCTTGGTTCATCTTTTGCTTTCTTAGAGTCAAAGATGCCTGGAAATGTCAATAAAATCAGGAGTACACCAGCCATTAAAAGCATTACTAATCTGGGTAGGCCTATCTCCTTTAGGGAAATTTTCTTTTTTTCCATTCATCCTCCATTCCAGTATAGGTCAATGAAAGCTTAAAATTATTTTCATTGTATACTAATATTTATATTATCCCCTTTAATATTATAGAAGTCTGAGAGCTTGTTTTTTATCCTTATTTCAATGGCTGAGGGGGGATTTGCCTCATCATTTTTTCTATTTTTTGAAAAAGATATTGGGTCTATTTCAATTCTTTTAATATTAAGAACATCATCTTTTTTGTTATTAACCTCTTCTTTTTTCATTTTTATATTCATCTTATTAATGTATCCAAAATTAGGACTGTTCTCATCCCTATTTATCTCTATAGATATATCTGCAAGCTTTAATTCATCCTCCTGTAGCATAGTCTCAATATCTTTCCATATCTTCTCTTTATATTCAGCAAATATTTCATCAATCTGCTTCTCCTCCATTTTCCTAAGGCTATTTTTAAAGTTTGCCGCCTCCATAGATACATTATTTGATGCAATATGTAAATCAATAGTATCTTCGATATTCATTATTTCAAGTACCGGTGTAATTATTATAAGCATTAATATCATTCCTGAAATAACACTGATATATTTCTTATAACTACTTTTTCCTATAAGGTTCATGATAATAGTATTAAGTATCATATAAATTACTATACTTCTGATCCATTCATATATCCTATCCACCAATAACCATCCCTTCATTTTCGGTTACTATTGAGCGCTTCCTGTAGTCACAGCCACAATTGTTATAGATAATATAAACAAAACCGCTCCTATAAATACAGCATGTAGTAACATCTCCGCAGCCTTTGCAGATGCACTTAAGCATTCCACCATACGCTTATCAGAAATAGGTTGCAGTACAGCACATCCTATTTTATATATAACCATTATCATGAATAGCTTGATAAATGGTGCCGTACATATTGTTATGATTACAACGATACCAGTGACACCTATTGCATTCTTTAAGAGCATCCCAGCTCCTAGGATGGTTTCAGCCACTCCTCCTATTGCATCTCCTACTCCAGGAATTGCAGCGGAGGCTTTAAGTAAGGAAGACCTTTTCACCCTATCAGCTACAGGTACAATGAGCCCCTGTATAGCTCCAAGACTAACCACAGCAGCTAAAACTCCCTTTAATGCCCATCCAATAATATTCTCAAATAGACCAACCAGCTTTGAGAGCATGTCTTCTTTTGCAAGATTATTAGCTAGGGTTACTATTAAGTAAAAATTTATAAGAGGCACCACCATTTTAAGGATTATTGCATCTGCCACTGTAATAACCATTAATGCTCCTTCGTAATAGATAAGGGATGTGGTACTGCCTGTACTAAAACCCACCGCCAAAAAATATGCAGGAGCAAGAACCTTCATAAATTCAAGTAAAGAATGAATCCCATTGAC
>DUNS01000064.1 GCA_012839235.1 Clostridiales bacterium | reverse complement strand
TGCCCCAAGCAACCTCTATTGCATGTCGAATAGCTCTTTCTACTCTACTAGGGGTGGTTTTATGTTTTTTAGCAATTGAGGGATATAGGAGCTTAGTTATAGAATTAAGCATGTCCGAATCAGTTACGGACATCATTATCGCATCCCTTAAGTACTGATATCCTTTAATATGTGCTGGTACTCCAATCTCATGTATTATATTAGTAACATCAGATTCTAAATTTCTTTCCATGTAAGCACTCTTATTCTCATAAGCACTAACTCTGTGATTATCTATAAGTTTATTATGGTTGTCCCCTTTTAGCTGCTTTATGCGGGATAATACCATATTGTTATCAAAAGGTTTCATAATATAGTAATTCGCACCAAGTTCAAATGCACTTTCAGTAACTCCCTCCTGCCCAATTGCAGTAATTACAATAAAGGAAGGACTTTTCTTGTACTCAGTATCTTTTCTTACTTTTTCCATTACACCTAAGCCATCAAGTTTTGGCATAATTAAGTCAAGTAATACAACATCAGGTTCTTTTCCTTTGATCATCTCTAAAGCATCAATTCCATTATCCGATTTACCTACTATTTCAATATCTGCATCTTCCTTTAAAATATCTTCTAGTAGATTCACCATTCTCTCATTGTCATCAACAATGGCAACACTAATTTTACCCATTACTTCCCTACCTCCATAAGTTTTTATACTTCAATTTGAAAATTTATCAATTAGTTTCCATAAAGTCATTTCGTCTGTAAGTTCTTGGGTTATTATTTGCTTTTTTGCTTTCATGTATTTAAAAATTACATAATTTTTACTCTTTTGTATATATTATACAACTTCCTAGTTTTTCCGTCAATTAGATAAGTAAGGTTATAATAACCAATTTTTCGATTCCAAAATACTACTTTAAATTTTATATTTTTACACCATTTGATAATGCTTGGCAATATCATTACTTATCCAATAATGACTTGTATTTTGCTTGTCCTTGTAAATATTTACCATATTATGATTATATATAGATTTATTCCTTCTTTCAACCCATTCTCATCGCACTGTTCGACATATTTGGCATTAGTTTATGATTCAAACTATTGGATTATTAATTTTCTTGTGATAATATAACTTATGAAAAAGTTTCCATTAAGGGGAAGATTAAATGCAGAATGATTTTACAAAAGGAAGTATAATAAATAACATATTAAAGCTGGCCGGTCCTATGATTGTGGCTCAGATTGTTCATGTTCTATATAATATTGTTGACCGTATATTTATTGGAATGATGCCTGAGAATGCCACCTTAGCTATGACAGGAATAGGCTTAACACTACCGATAATATCAATCATTATTGCTTTCACTAACCTGTTTGGTATGGGAGGTGCCCCCCTAAGCTCTATAGCCCGTGGAAAAGGGGATGTAGATGAGGCTGAGGCAATCATGGGTAATTCCTTTGTATTACTAATAGTTTTCGGTATTCTTCTAACCTTAATAGGACTGATTTTTAAGGAACCTATCCTTATGTTATTTGGTGCAAGTAGTGATACTCTACCCTATGCCAATGATTATATTACGATTTATTTAATTGGTAGTGTTTTTGTCATGATTGGACTTGGGATGAATAGTTTCATTAATGCCCAGGGATTTGGGAAGACTGGTATGATAACTGTCCTTATAGGAGCAATTATTAATATTATACTAGATCCTATTTTTATATTTGTCCTAGATATGGGTGTAAAGGGTGCAGCTACTGCCACCCTTATATCTCAGTTCATATCCTCTATATGGATACTCTGGTTTTTATGTGGGAAAAAAGCTATTTTAAGAATTAAAATAAAGAATTTCAGATTAAAGGGAAGTCGGGTTAAAAGAATAGTAACCCTAGGATTTTCAGGCTTTGTCATGGCAATAACTAATAGTATTGTTCAAGTTATGTGCAATGCCACCTTACAGCTTTACGGCGGTGATTTATATGTAGGAATTATGACCGTAATTAATTCTATTAGGGAAGTTGTCCAATTACCTGTAACCGGCTTTGCCAATGCTGCACAACCGGTGATTGGATATAATTACGGAGCCCACTCCTATAAAAGAGTACGCTCCGCCATTAAGTTTATGTCTATAGTATGTGTTACTTACACTTTATTAGCCTGGGGAATTCTAAATCTCTTCCCTACATTTTTCATGAGAATATTTAATAAAGATCCCTTGTTAATAAGTAAAGGGCTTCCTGCACTAAGGATATATTTCTTTGGATATTTTATGATGGCCTTTCAATTCTCTGGACAATCAACCTTTATTGCCCTGGGAAAATCTAGATATGCCATATTCTTTTCCTTGCTTCGTAAAGCTATAATCGTAGTACCTTTAACCCTATTCCTACCAAGGGTTTTTGGCCTTGAGACAAGTGGAGTATTTCTTGCTGAGCCTATATCCAACTTTATAGGAGGAGCAGCTTGCTTTTTAACTATGATAAGAACTGTCTGGCCCGAATTAAGGGATTAATAATCCAATATTTAAAGGATTAGTTTATGACTACTTTTATTTGTTATGCCATGCTTTAGTATAAAGGATTTAAACTATGCCCCTTTATACATAAAATCAATTAATCGCTTAATGTCCTCTTTCTCATAAGCAACAATTTCTAATTCATCGATCTTACCATCAGAAAACACATTAGCTAAAGCAACATATTGTGATAACTTGGATTTTAGATTTAGACGATCTCCTTCACCAGTTACTAGTTCAACTTTACCCACACATTCATCAATAACCTTAAAAAAACCATTGACATCAGTAATATTCATTATCTTCATATAAATCAACCTTCCTTTCTTGGATTAAATATTTTTTATTTAAAAGAAACTGTACCAATTCTAACAATTATGATGGTAGTTTTGAATCAATTAATAAACTTCATCTCATCTTTTTAATCTTTTTGCCACTATCAACAGCAATCCAACCAAGAATAAGAGCAATGACAAACATTGACATACAAAGAATAAAAGCTCCCCGATAGATTTCCTCCTGATTTTTTTTACATACTATGAACTTCTCTCATGTAATCAGCTACTATACTTTCCTGAATTCCTTCTCCCCATTTGTTACCCTCAAAACAGCTTCCTACCAAAGCGCCGTCTGCAAATTGCAGTCTGCGTTTTACACTTTCCACATCAGTGCCACCGCCTAAGATAATAGGCATATGTGGGAAAGCTTTTCGTATGTCCTCTGCCATTTGATTGTTCAATGTCTCATCCTTACTCATTATTTCTACTGCACCAGCTTTAACCATACTAGCCTCATGTACTCGTTTCAGCAGAGCTTCCTTCTCATATCCAGATTGAAAATGATATCCAGCAATCTCAGCTATCATCTCAACATTCTCTGCTTCGATTTTACGTCTGTACTCCAACACTTCCAATGGATTACTTTGCGTCATACCACCAAAAGGTGATACAGTCTGTCCAATTAAGGCAGTACATCTGGTGAAGTCTGCATTTACCGCCTTAGCCACCGCTAACGACGGGGTAATACAGTTCCACATTAGCTGAACACCAATTTTAAAGTCGGATCCAACTACCTTCCTTACCTCCGTTGCAATGACAGACATGCAAGTGGCACGAACATAGTCACTGTCATCTCCATTTGGATAAACTTTGTCCACAGTTTGAATCAAGCAACCACTAGCGCCTCCATTTTCCAAAGCTTTTGCATCCTTGATTGCCTTCTCAATTGAAGCCTCATAATCCCCATCTTTATAGAACGGGGTGCCCGGCATTGGACGCAAATGAATTAGACCAAAAATCAGCTTATGGTTATAATCATGTGCTTCCTGAAACATTTTAACTATCTCCTCCTTTATTTTTATTTGAATCCAAACTTTTGGCCAAGGAATATATTGGGTAAATCTGTAGGGGACTACCTATTTCGTGTTCCAAAATGTCATCTGCCAGGAATCATTTTTGCATTTGTGGTACCTTTGTACGAATTATTAGTACTCATGTGCATTACTAGATACTATTATTCTGCAGTAATCCAAGGATAAATAACGGATATTACTAGTAGTTTCATTCATGTAGATCCTAAGAACATTTTCCACGTCATTAATGATCGCTTTGTTCGTTATGTATTTTAGTTGTTATTGACATGTTCGTTATGTTCGTTATTTCCATTTTTATTTCCTTTGTTTAATTTGTTGTTTATTTTGTTGTTTTTCCGTTATTATCTTTCACATGTACCATATTAATAATTTGTGCAATTAAATATTTTGTCGAAATTTATGTTTTTATCTTATTATTTAATTCAACTTTAGTCAATAGTATATACAATGAAAACACAAATTAGGCTTTTACGAACATGAATTTGTTCGTTACTATGTTTTTATGTATTTTTTACGCTTGTATGTGTCCTTATTTTGCTTTTTTTTTGCTTTTTTGTTTTTTATGGTATAATTTTACCAATATCATTATTATGGAGGTAATGAATATGGGGAATTACAACAGATACGATGCAATTATGAAGCTGTTGATGCAGCACAAAAAAATATCAGTGGACACACTTGCCACTAAGCTTAATGTCACACCAACTACCATTAGAAGGGATTTATTAATACTAGAAGAGAAACGTCAAATTACTCGCACCCGGGGATATGCCCATTTAAATGAAAATTTTGACTTTGCTTTTGACGGTTCTATAATCGAGGATATGTTTAAAGAGGAAAAGATGCGAATTGCAAAAAAAGCTGTGGAGTTAGTTTATCATGAAGCAACTATTTTTCTAGATTCTGGCAGTACTCTTCTTGAGTTTGCCAAAGAAATTAATATGCAGCCCCACTTGTCTAACATTAATATTGTAACTCACTCTTATGATATTGCATCTACCATCTCTAATAACCAGCACATTTCCATGCCCGGTGGTGTGGTTCATCATTCTAGTCACTCACTTTTTGGCGTTGAAACTGCTGATTTTTTCTCTGCTATTCATGCTGAAGTTGCCTTTATGGGTACCAACGGTTTTTGCGACTGCCCCGGTCTCACAGTTTCATTGCCTCTCATGCTACAGACAAAGAAAAACATGGTCAAATCCGCTCAACGCATCGTTGCTTTAGCAGACTCTTCCAAGTTTATAGGACGTGGCTTATATACATATTGTGATTTTTCCGATGTAGATACACTTATCACAGTCTCCACACCGGAAAACAAAGAAAAGATAGATGAATTGCGAGATATGGGAATAGAAATTATATTGGCGTAAAGGAGATATTGTTTATGACATGGTGTTTAACTATCATTCCCCTAGGGGTGTCACTAGTATTGCATAGTGTTATGGGTTACCAGAGCTATATTTATATTGTTTCTTTTTTACTAAATCTTCTGTTTCTTTTGCTCGATTACAATGAAGCCAAGAAAGTTCCTAATCTTTTTCCCTCTTGGTACTGGATATTGTGTGGGTTAATTTTTATTCCAGCCTATCTTTATTTAAGGACAGTAAAACACCACAAAACTTATAAATATATTACCGTCTGGTTATTGATTTATGTGTTTGATCTGGCTATGGTGTCAATATTGTAGATAATGTTTAATATTGGTTCACAAAAACTAATTCCGAAAACAACACCTAACCTGAACTTAGGGAAGATTATTAATCATGTTTTCTATAAACGTTCCATAGCCTTTGGTTGAATCCTGTATAAACACATGAGTAACTGCCCCAATTATCTTATTATTTTGAATTATAGGGCTACCACTCATCCCCTGAACTATACCTCCTGTTTGTTCAAGAAGCCTTTCATCTGTAATTCGAATTACCATCCCCTTGCTATGATTACTATTACTAATATCTATACTTTCAATTTCTATTGTATATTCCTCAACTTTATCTACTACCGTACATAAGATTGTAGCCTTTCCTTTAATAACCTCTTGCTTCAAACCTATCTCAAGTGGCTTTTCTCCCATTCTCCAATTATAATTATTGTCAATCGTTCCAAAGATACCTTGTAATGAGTTCTTACTTATCTTACCGATTTTATGCTTACTGTTCTGCCTGATCATTCCAATAAGTTCACCGGGTTCACCTTCTTTTCCCTTTATAATAGATAAAATATCCGCAGCATATACCGTACCACCTTTTATATCCATCAATAAGCCAGTATCAATATCAGTAATTCCATGACCTAGGGCTCCAAATCCCCCGCCCGTTGATACAAAAGTTAATGTACCTATTCCTTGAGTGTTATCTCTGATCCAGGCTCCAATTTTATAGCTTCCATCTGTAGATTTGACAGGAGATATCTTTGTTTTAAAAATCTCATTATCTCTTCTAACTAATAATTCAATATCATTACCATTACAATTTTCTATCTCAGTAATTAACTTATTCTTATCACTCACTTCAATATCATTAATGGATAATATATAATCTCCTGATTTAAGCTTATTATCGACGGGTTTATAGTTTAAACCATCCTCACCTGTAATTTTTGCACTTCCCAGAACTAAGATTCCATCAGTTTCTACATATATTCCAATAGGTGTACCACATGGAATAAGCTCAATTGTTTCAATAACATCGAGGGAAATTTCCTTAAAATTAAACAATCCAAACAATTTTAGATTTATGTTGTATTTCCCTATCTCATCGGACTTTATGGTAAATGGTTTATTTAGATCAATATCAATTTGATTAGATGGGACTCTTAGATCATTAACACTTATTACTCCAATATCTTCAATTTCAATGTTCCCTTTGACTGGCAAGCCAAAGTCAAAGCTTTCTTCCGAATTAACTAGTATTTTTATCTCATCAGGGATACTTCTAACCATGTTATAATATGCATACACTGCCAACCCAGCAAGACCAATAATAAGTACAATAATTAAAACCCTTCTGTAGATTTTCCTACTCCTCATCCTTTCACCTCATGCACATATTCTGTCCTTATTATGTCAAGCCACATTGTTGAAACATAAAAAAAGGATATACATAGTATTGTATATCCTTGACTTAAGTATTCGTTTTTAATATTATAATTTGTTTAACAGACCCTACAGAATTATATTAACCATATATAACATATGAATTTTATGGTTCACAATTCTAATATTGAAAATTAATAAAGGGTAACAGTTTCTTTTGCTCGCAGAACCTTACTATAGGGTTTTTTACCGCTCAGCTTAATGCTTCGGCTATCTGGCTGACAGGTTCCAACAAAGACCTCATATTCCCCTTCATTAAGAATAAGTTGTCCTTCATTATTATAAAGTCCAAAAGCCTCATCCTTTAGAGTAATGGTTACCGTCTCTTTATCTCCTGGTTGAAGATGAACCTTTTTTAGACCTTTCAGCTGCCAGTTTGGTGCTCCTTCCTTTTTCACTTTAACATAAACCTGGATAGTCTCTCCTCCTGGCATCTTACCTATATTCTCTATCTCTGCAACACAGATAATCTCATTCCCTGGTATTATTTCATCACTATGAATATCCACTTTATTAAGGACGAAATCAGTATAAGATAATCCATATCCAAATGGGTAGAGAGCTTCATTTTTCATATAACGGTAAGTTCTATTATTCATACTGTAATCTGTAAACTCTGGTAGCTCTTCTGTCGTACGATAGAAGGTTACTGGAAGCTTACCCTCGGGAGAATATTCACCAAAGATCACCTCAGCTATCGCTCTTCCCCCTTGAGCCCCAGGATACCACCCCTGTAAAATTGCTGGAATATGCTCATCTTCCCAGGGAATGCTTAAGGCACTACCAGATAAAAGAACCAAGATCACCGGTTTACCACTATTGTATAGCTCTTTAATAATCTCACTTTGAATTCCTGGTAAGTCAAGATTAGGTTTATCGCCGCTGGCGAACTCATTACCTTGATCTCCTTCCTCTCCCTCCAGCCCAGGATCTAGACCAAATACCCCTATTACAACATCACTCATATCACAAACAGCTCGTACCTCTGCCAATCTATCATTATGAGCAGCTAATCCCTGTACCTTCTCCTTAAACAGGTGACAACCCTCTGAATAGTATACAGCTGTGTCTTCTCCTAAATATTGATTAATTCCTTCAAGAACAGTAATATACTCAGATGCAGTACCTTCATAATTACCCACTAGGGCCTTGCGGTTATCAGCATTAGGTCCAATCACACCTACAGACTTGATTTTTGATTTGTTCAATGGTAGAAGCTGGTTTTCATTCTTTAATAATACGATAGATTTTCTTGAGGAAGTAAGATTCACTTCCTTATGATTCTTATTATATATCTGATCATATTTAATCGTGTTATAAGGCACCTTCTTAGGATCATCAAATAATCCAAGCTTCATACGAGTAGTTACTAATCGTATTACAGCCTGATCCAATGTACTTTCATCAACTAAGCCATCTCGAACTGCATACAAAAGACGACCGAATGCAACTCCACAATTAAGATCACAGCCATTGTTCATTGCCAAAGCTGCTGATTCTTCTGGAGTAGAAGTTATTTTATGATTTTCATGGAAATCAATAATTGCCCAACAATCAGAAACAACATGACCTTTAAAGTCCCATTCATCACGTAGGATATCTTTTAATAAGGTTTTGCTTCCACAGCAAGGCTCACCATTGGTTCTATTATATGCTCCCATGATTGACTCTACATCGCCTTCCTGTACACAAGCCTTGAATGCTGGTAGATAAGTCTCATATAGATCCTGTTTGGATACAACGGCATTGAAGCTGTGTCTAACATCTTCTGGACCAGAATGAACAGCAAAATGTTTTGCACAAGCAGCTGACTTGAGATACTTCTCATCACGACCTTGAATACCATTCACAAAGCGAACCCCTAGTCTTGAGCTTAGGTAAGGATCCTCACCATAGGTTTCATGCCCTCTTCCCCAACGTGGATCACGAAATATATTAACATTGGGGGACCAAAAGGTTAGTCCCTTGTATATGTCAGTATCATTATACTTTTGTTGCATATTAAACTTTGCTCTTCCTTCTGTGGAAATAGTATCTGCTACTTCCTCTAAAAGATCTTCATCAAAGGTTGCAGCTAAGCCGATTGCCTGTGGAAATACTGTGGCCACACCTGCTCGTGCCACGCCGTGTAAGGCTTCATTCCACCAGTTATATGCCTTAACCCCTAACCGCTCGATTGATGGAGCAGTGTGTAGAGTTTGAAACACCTTCTCCTCCAGAGTCATCCTAGATACTAGGTCCTTAGCCCTTTCCTCAAAGCTTAAATCCTCGTTCAAATAGGCTTTGCTATTTTGCGTCATGTCGTCCTCCTGTTTAACAAAATATTAAGTAAATTTCATGTGTAATTCTTGATTTATCACTCTTTAACACCGCCAAGTGCTACTCCAGCTATAATGTATTTAGATAGTAAAAAGTAAACTACAAACAAAGGCAATACAGTTAATGACAAACCTAGATATACGGAACCAAACTCAGTCTTGTAGATATCTCCTCTTAATAGACTAACCATGATTGGCATTGTATATTTATCCTTGTCTGTCAGTAATATTAATGGCAAAAATAGATTGTTCCAGCTTGCCACAAAAGCGAAGATTGCCTGGGTAGCTATTGCCGGCTTCATAATAGGTATAATAATCCTATTAAAGATATGAAATTCACCAGCCCCATCAATTCTAGCAGAATTAACGATATCAAGTGATAGGGTGGATATAAGATATTGCCTCATAAAAAACACAGTGATAGGGGCAGCAATTGCAGGTAGTATTAGAGGTAAAAAACTATTCGTCATACCTATTCTATACATAAACTGATAGAATCCAATACTAGTTACCTGAGCAGGAATCATCATCACCGCCAGTATCAATGTAAAAAATGACTGTCGTAATTTCCAATCATATGCAACCAATGCATAAGCTGTTAATGAGGAGAAATATACTGTACAAGCTGTTGCTCCTCCCGATATGATCATTGAATTAATAAACCCTTTTAAAGGGTTAAAACTCTTTCCAAGGAGGATTTGTAAATTATTCATAAAATATTTCGAAGGTAATAAAGATATGGAGTTTTGCTGTATCTCGTAGGTACTACGGGTAGCATTCACAAGCATAATCCAAAATGGTAGTATAGTTAATATTGCCAAGAAAATACATGTAATATACTTAATGATCTTCCATATATAATAGGATGCTCTCTTTTTCTTATTCATTATTCGACAGCCCTCCTTACCATATTTTCAGCATTTTTTAGTTCCTTCTTAAGTTTTCTTTTTTGCTTTTTCAATTGTACAACATCTTTATCACGCATGATAAAGAAGATTATCCCTGACAATATTGCGATAATGACAAACATAATCATACTGGCTGCTGCCGCTCTATTATACATATAACTACCGCTAAATGCCTGGTTATATATAAATACACTTGTTGTAAGTGTAGCATTATCCGGTCCACCAAGAAGGAACAATTTAGGTATATCATACATATTCAAACCACCAATTAAGCTTGTAATTAATGTATAAAGTAATATTGTCCTTAGGTTAGGTAATGTTACATAGAAAAAGGTTTGTATATTGTTGGCACCATCAATATCCGATGCTTCAAATATCTCCGGATTGATACCAAGGACACCAGAGATCAGTATAATCATAGTATGACCATACCACATCCAGAATTGAATAAAGGATACAACTCCCCTAGCTGTAGCTTTATTAATCAGAAAGTAAACCGGTTCATCTATTATACCCATGGTTATAAACAAGTCATTGATTGGTCCCTTAGGATATCCGAACAAAGAGTAAAAGAGTATCGCTATTGTAGCAGCGGTTATAATATTAGGCATATAAAAAAGAACTTTAAACAATCCCTGTCCCTTAATCTTATGGCGATTATTGGTAAACCAAGCGGTAAGTAGTAGGGCAAGCAGTATCTGGGGAATAAAATTAGTAATCCAAATAATTATGGTGTTTTTTAATGATTGCCGGAAAGAACCATTGTTAAGAATTGTAATAAAATTCTGAAATGGATTTTCTAAAAAGGTAAAATCCGTTCTACCCATACCCTTTAAATCAGTAAATCCAATTACAGTAGTATAAACAATTGGATAGAATGAGAAAAATAAAAACGCAAGTATAAAAGGTATGCAGAATATGTAACCATATTTGGCATAATTAACACCCTTATGTCGCATGAGATCACTCCTTGGTAATTAATTTGGGGGCGGTTGAAAAATAAACCCCCCGCCCCTGATTAAAGGTTGAATTATTCTACAATTACATCTAGATTATCAGCTACTTGCTGTTTAAAGTCTGCAAGAGTCTGTTCACGAGATTTGTTACCAGCGGTATATTCTCTTACCTGATCACGCCAGAAAATATTTATTGACTCATCATACTGAGTTAGATTCTTACCATTAGCAAATTCTCCAGCAGGCACAAATGCCTCAAACATATTTTGATAACCTAAGAAATCAAGTGTACCATCGGATTTACTCATAACAGCACCAGAAGCTACCGTATCTTTTGTGCCACCAGGACCATTGAGTGTTCCATTTGCCCAATAGTATTGTAGACCAGTTTCAGAGCTATCAAGAGTAATCCACTCAAGGATTTCACCAACCGCTGCAGGAACCCTGGTATCCTTATTAGCAAGAACCCATGTACCACCCCAGAAGAATCCTACAGGTGGTTCGCATACTGCCCAATCACCATATGTACCTTCACCTGGAGCAGAGCCACCAGAGTTTTCTGCCATAACATAGTTGATAAGCCATGCAGGACCGAAGAAACCGAATACTTTCTTAGCTCCAGCATCTTTCATATCTGCAAACCATGCATCCTGCCAGTCCTGTGTATCATTATGATAATCATTATCCTTAAGCTTCTTAGATAGGTCTAAGAACTCTTCACGTTTTGGATCAATATTAAGCTTGCCATCAACAATCCATCCCTTGTCCGAGCTATTCTCAACTGCATGCCATAAATCTCCATCGCCAGATATAATGCCGTATCCTTTTGCTCTAAGTTCAGCAGCTGCGGCAAAGAATTTGTCCCAACCAGGACCTACTTTATCTTTTATAACTGCAGGATCATCAGTGCCCCATACATCCTTCGCAATTGATCTACGATAGATAAATGCACCTCCAGTTGCCTGATAACCAAGACCAACTAGATTACCATCTGGGTTTGTTCCAATATCTACAGTGTACTGAGCAATTTCAGCTTCTTTTAAGAGATTATCAACATCAATTCCAAGATCTTTATAAGCTGCTGCATATGGAGAAGCATCCCCCTGTGTATATTTGAGAACGAAAGCTGCTTCTGCTGTGAATATATCCGGTGCATCAGCTCCACCGGAAGCAAGTGCCGCATCAAGTGCAGGTTGATATGCTCCATCTGTAGTTGCTATAATTGTAGTCTTAATTTCATAAGGGAAGTCCGGATTAAGCTCTTTGAACTTATCAAGCATCTTCGGTACCTCATCAGTAAAACTCCAAAGATTTATAACTTTTACATCAGGATCGTTAGTAACTTGGTCATTAGTTGCTGGAGTCTCCTCCTTGGCCTCTTCCTTTTTATCTTCCTTTTTTGTCTCTTCTTGTTTTGTGTCAGATTGTCCAGTCGGCTCATCAGTCTTATTATCTTTGACACCACATCCAATTAATGCCATAGACAATAGTAATAATAAAGCAATTAATAAAGCTGTAAAACGTTTCATGAAATCCCTCCTCATAATCTAACTACTTTGTTTTGCAACTAAATTATACAAAAGCTTTTTTCCATAATCTTCTTGTATCTTGCTATGTTATTATCAAATATTGCTATTATTATTATTTGTATCTACATTTTTTTGTATAATATACCTATCAGTAAACGTTTATATGCATAATATAATAAGCATTATGCAAGTATATCCTTTAAAAAAATTGATACACCTATTAATATTTGATAGTATCCTTACCAAAGGGCAATTCGCACTATATTATCTCATATTCACTCCATATCTGTACATTGTTCACAATTGTGAAGCGTTTCATAAAGAGCTCTATATTCCTTAGGTGTACAGTGGTTCTTAGCTTTAAATACACGATTAAATGTCGCTAGACTATTAAAGCCAGATTTCATGGCGACCTGCATAATAGTTAACCCTGGCTCCACTAACAATTGTTCCGCATGCATAATTCTGCGTTTAATTAAGTATTCATACCAGGTTACATTCATTGCCTGTTTAAAAAGCCTAGAGAAATGATATTTACTAAAACCAGCTATATTGGCAATATCATCAACATTAATATTCTCTGTGCAGTGATCATTAATGTAATTACATACATTCAAGAATAAATCCATATATTCATGATACTTCTGATCCTTGATATTCAAGTTATTATCCATGGTATCTAAAAGATTTCGCCCTAGGGTGGTGAAAAATTGGATAAGCATGGAGTAGGCAGAGGCTTCTTTGAATAGCTGTGTTGAATTATACTCCTTTGATATATCATAAATAAGGGAAGTAAGCTCCTTATGTACATTAGGCATTGTTTGTGGGGTAACTGTTACACATGGACGAAACATATGGAAGGCCGAACTAAATCCACTAAGGCTATAAAGAAGTGTACAATCGCAAAGTAGAATGAAACGAACTCCAGAAGGAGGTGCAACTAACTGGTGTAGCTCTCCCGGAGGAATAATAAGAATATCTTCTTTATTCAAAACATATGTAGTTTGATCAATAATTGCTTTATATCCATTTTCAATTGGCATAATTATCTCACTATCTGTATGCCAATGTTGGGGATAATCTTCATACTCATTATTTTGATATACTCTAATTTTGAAATTTCCGTGATAATTAACTATTTCATGACTTCCATTCAATGTTTCAATCAAAATAATTACCTCCTTAAGCTAATAACCATAGTAACCTTTACTTATCAAATCCACATTCATCCCAATAATATAATCTATTTCTTCGAAGCACTTGCTAGTTCTTTCATCTCCTTCGCACTTTCCCTAACACGGTTGGTTATCTCTGCTCCACCAAGAATTCTTGATAGTTCTTCAATAGACTCATCATAGCTCAACTCTTTAATATTAGTCTGGGTAGTTATACCATCCGTTTCTTTCTCTATACGATAATGGGCATCTGCCATAGCAGCAATCTGAGCAAGGTGAGTTATACATATCACCTGATGATCCTTAGCTATATGGGCTAGCTGCTCAGATACCTTCTGGGCCGTTCTTCCACTTATGCCCGTATCAATCTCATCAAATATCATAGTTTCAATGTCATCATTCTGAGCAAGTACAGATTTTATTCCAAGCATTATTCTGGATAGCTCTCCTCCAGATGCTACACTTGACAAAGGTCTAAGGTCCTCACCAGGATTAGTTGATACGATAAATTCAGCATCATCATAACCATTAGCCGAATAATTACTTGATTGCTTAAAGACCATATCAAACTTCACATCAAGGAAATTAAGTGATACCAATGCCTCTTTAATCTCTTTAGTAAGTAGCTTAGCCTTATTTCTTCTAATAAGAGATAGTTGCTCACTTTGCTCTTTAACCTTTCTTTCATTAATCAACAAGGTTTTTCTCAGCCCCTCTACATACCCATCATAATCCTTATATTTATCTAATTTCTCTTGGCATTCCTTACCATAACTAATTATCTTTTCAATTGAATTCCCATACTTAGCTTTCAAATGGTTTATTAAATCTAATCTATCTGTTACTTCTCTTAATTCCTCTTCAGGATTCTCTATATCCGATATATATTCGGACAAATCACGATTTAAGTCATTAAGCAAGTCATCAATATCATTGGCCTGCTTTAATATAGTCACTAGCCCTTCATCATAATCAGCAAGCTTAATCAATTGTCTAACAGCACGTCCCATAGTATCTCCACAGGAGGAAGCATCATATCCAGTTAATCTATATACAGCTTGGACTCCTTCAGCGATAGTAGTAGCATTAGACAATTTACGAAAAGAGGTCTCTAGCTGTTCATCTTCTCCTATTATAAGCTTTGCTTCATTAATTTCATTAATCTCATATTCCAGGAATGATATCTCCCGGTTACGCTTGTCCTCATCTATGCCAGCCTGATCAAATTCTTTCTTAGCTTTAATATATTCTTTATAACTAACTTCTAACTCTTCCTTTAGAGTTCCAATCTCATCCTTGGCAAATCTATCAACAATTTCTAGATGCTTTGCCTTATGTAGAAGGGATTGATGCTCATGCTGTCCATGAATATCGATAAGCATTCCCCCTATCTTAGAAATTGTTGAAATAATTACATTCTCACCATTAATCTTAAAGGTGCTTCTACCAGCCATGATTTTTCTAGTAAAAATTATATTACCATCTTCCCATGGCAAATCCTTCTCATCCATCAGTCTATGTATTGCCTCATCCTTGGTATTAAAAACAAGTTCAATCAGAGCGTAATCTGCACCACTTCGTAATATATCCTTACTTACTCTTGCACCGAGTGCAGCATTTATAGACCCAATAATAATGGATTTACCTGCTCCAGTTTCACCAGATAAAATATTAAGATGATCCTTAAAATATATTTCTATTTCATCAATAATAGCAAAATTCTTAACGTGCAGACTCACTAACAAATATTACCCCTCCACTTCAAATACAACTTATTTATAGGATACTTAAAACATACGTTCTGATGTAATTCTAGCATATAGTTTTTTGTCTTTCAATCTTTTCTTGATATTCGATTATTCTCGTCGCAATCAACAAATTCTTCTAGTTCTATTATACATGATTTTGCAGATTAGAGAACATGTTACCTAAAGGTTTAAGTATTCAATTATTCCTTAATAAAAGAACCCTTCATGTATAAATAATTAATATACACAAAGGGTTCCTTGGTCTAAACCATATATTAGTACGGTGTTACATTCAACTTACACTTAAAGGTTCGTCCATCAACTGTTGCGGTTATTGTAGCTGTGCCTACATCCTTGGAAACTATATTAATGCTATTATTGCCAGATCTTGTAATCTGTGCAATTCTAGGTTTATCGATACTCCAGGTAACTCTAGATGTAGTTCCTTCTACAGTCACAGCATTATTAAGTCTATCATATTTCTCCATTTTAATACTAGTAACATTAAGTCCTATAACATTTACTTCCATTGTTGCTGATTTACCACTTTCAGCCATAACAGTAATGGTTGCTATTCCTGGTCCTCTTGCGGTTATCTTACCAGTTTTATTATCAACTCTCGCCGCCTTAGCCACTGAAGAATTGTTGGAGCTCCATGCAACCTGGTCAGGGGAATTGACAGGTGTTTGTACAATCTTAACATTCTTTGTCTCACCAGGAACCATAGTTACTTTCTTGTCCATTATTGTAATTCCGGTTGTAGGTATTCCTTCCCTAATAGTTACTCTGCATACAGCCTTTTTACCACTACCATCGTCTGAGGAAGCAGTAATAGTAACTTTACCGGCCTTTAACGCTAATACATTACCATCATCATCAACAAGCGCTACAGAATCATCACTAGAAGTCCATAAAACAGTATTATATGTCGCACTTTTTGGTTCAACAGTTGCAGTTAGCTTAGCACTTTCTCCTGTCATTAGAGATAGGCTACCGCTGCTTATATGAATTCTCTTTACAGGCCTAACCACTTCAATTTCACATGAAGCTTCTACTTCATTACCATCCTTGGTAGTAGCTGTTATTGTGGCATATCCATAGGATACACCTACAACTCTTCCCTGTGAATTAACTGTTGCAACCTTAGTATCACTGCTTTTCCAGGTAACATTCTGATTTGCATAGGTAGGAAGTACATTAGCCTTAAGGTTAACCCTATCTCCTAACCCCAAGCGATAGCTAGAATGATTTAATTCAATACTAGTAGAATCAATATTAACAGTAACTTTACAACTTGCAGTAACCTCTTCACCCTCAATCTTAGCAGTTATAGTTGCTATACCAGCAGCCTTACCTTCAACTAATCCATTCTTGGTTACAGTTACTACACTTGTATTAGAGCTTTCCCATATAATCTTCTTTCTACTTGCATCATTAGGACTTACAGATGCGTCAATATTAAATTTCTCTCCAATTCTTATAGATCTTTCTGTGAAATTCAATAATATATTATCGACAGGTCGAATTACTGTTACCTTCAGAGATAACTTCGAGTCATAGTCATCAGTAGCAACTATAGTAGCCACTCCAGGATTATGAGCAGTAAGCTTTCCGTAATGATCCACTGTTACGATACCCGTATTGGTTGTTCTCCACATAAGATCATTGGCTTTCATACCCTTATCATCAAAGGTAACTTTTATTTCATATTCATCTCCAGTTAACATCTCTAGTTCTTCTACATCGAATTTAAATCCAACATCCTCCACTGTAGATCCTGAAGGAGTAACCTTAATTGTTGTGTAGGCAGTCAAACCATGATCAAGGGACCTTAGCATAATAACTGCATTACCCACTGATTTAGCAGTCACCTTACCATTAGCATCCACATCAACTATGGTAGGATTAGAAGAGGACCATGCTACTGATTTATTGGTAGCATCAACAGGAAGCAGTATATATGATAATTGTGCTGTTTCACCTGTCTTTAATGTCATATCTGGTTTTTCCATGGTAAGGGACATAACCGGTGTATGTATGGTTATGTTGCAAATTGCTGATACCAAAGGATTATTTATGGATGTCGCAATTATAGATGCCTTACCAGCACCTTTTATAGTTACAAGACCCGTATCATTGACATCGACTACACTTGGATTTGTTGATTTCCATTGTATGCTTTTATCCGATGCATTATTAGGAGTAATTATTGCAACAAGCTGCACAAAGGGAGTTGCTAGATCTGCTTCAATATCTTTGGAGGATAATTCTATCCCAACTACAGGCTCTTCAACCGTAACATGACTATAGCCCACCACAACATTGTCTTGGTCAATAGCAGAAATCGTTGCATGCCCAGCTTTAAGACCTGTAATATCAATTTCCCGATCATTAAATACCTTTATTGATACTACACTTTCATCTGAACTCATCCAATGAATCTTAGTAGTATTAGTTAACTCCTCGGGTTCTATTGTAGCACTTAATGATTCTGTCTCTCCAACATTTATTTTGACAGTTGGTTTGCTTAAAACTATTTTTAATACCGGTTTTTTAACTGTTATCGTACACTTAACCTTCTTTATAACTCCATGATCATCAACAAGGCTAGCATAAATATCCGTAGTTGAAAATCCCTTCTCTTTGTCAGCAACCCCTGCAGTAATAATCCTCACTCTATCATTAGTTGGATCATCAGGATCAGGTGTTACTTCTGCAACAGTAGGGTCCATACTTTCCCACTTAACAGAAAGCTTATCATTAGTTACTATAGCTCTAATGGGGATTGTACTTCCCTCATATAGTGTGGCTGATGCTGTATCAAGGGAGATATCATCAATTATAGTAAAGTTAAGAACAATATCTGGTATGGTTAAGGCTTTATCATATAATTCTTTTATACTATCATCATAGACCAATCTAACAGATGTATTACCTTTGACTCTTGCTCTATACTCCCCTTTAGTAATATTAAAATCAATAATCTTTTTTGCATCATCATATGAGTCCCCTTCAAATGTATTAATTTCAGGGATATTAGAATTATCTAATATATTATAAAAGTCATCAACTGACATAACAACATCATAGCTATTAGACACACTCTTTGTTCCATGAAACATTATAGGAATCACGATTCTCATAAATGCATAAGTAAAGCCCGACTTTGTATCTGTATCATCTGTTGCAAATGCATATATGTCATATGTACCTGCTTTAATATTGGAAATATGAACACTTTGATTAACACCAATGTTTACCTTCATCTTATCAGAACTGGCAAGATCAATAACCTTACCTGTATATGTTTCTTTAATTACCCACTTAAGAGTATCTGATGAACCAGCATTGGTTTTTAAAAAGAATTCATCTAATGGGACATCCCGTGAAATTGGAGAAGCTGGAACATCAACCCCTACTTCAGCTTGAGAGGTATACCCCAAAGCCTCAAGTTCAAAAGATGGCTTTACTACAACATTAAATTCCTTAACTAAATCCGTTGCCTCTGCTACACCATCAAGTCCATCTATAGCAATAAGAATTTGAGTACTACCTCCTCCTATTGCAGTAATCCTACCTTTATCTGTAGTCGAATTCACTCTAGCAACCCGCTCATTAACGCTTTCTAACTTAATCTTATCACTAGAAAGATCAATAGTAGCTCCATCAGCGTATACTAATTTAATAATAGATGTATCACTAATATCCATCTCAAGATATTTATCATCTATTAGGGTTAGACCTGTATAATCTATTGAAAAATCTATCTTAATATGAACCTTTAAGATGGCTAACACTGTCTCTAAGCCTTTTTCTTTAATAGTAGCCGTTATAGTGGAATAGCCAGGCCCTTTCCTAGTTAAATCAGCAGTCCCCACCGAGTCTACTGTAAAAGATACTACATCATTATCTGAGGTATCCCAAAACACATCAATTTCAGATAAAGGAGCTCCATCAGTTCTAACCACCTGTAATTTCAGAGCATCTTTATCCATTCTGTAGACCAGATTTGATAAATTTTTTGATCCACCATCAGCCACGATCTTATACTCTGTGGTCGGCAAGCCTGATGCCAAGGCATACTCATCTTTAACATGAAACAATATAACTGCCATAAGCAGACATAAAATCACTTGCATACTTACTTTTAACTTTTTCATAATAGAAATACCTCCCGGGAAGTCTTATCTTTCGCTACATTCTACCTATAATTATATCGACATAATATATAAATATCTTATCATATATGCAAAAACTATACATGTAATTTTTGGCACTTCTGTGTCATATACCCATGTATAGCTATAATTTCCTATATGTAATTTATTTTAATCCAGAGACATAGTTCTATACTTCTCTTGTCTAAATCTTATTACAAAACATATAGAACGGAATAACCAGTCTATTGTCATGGCAATCCATACGCCAAGAACACCCATATTAAATACCTTAACTAAAACAATACTAAAACCAATTCTCCATATCCACATAGAAGCCATAGAAATCACCATGGTAAACTTTGCATCATTGGACGCCCGTAGCGCATTAGGCAAAGAAAAAGAGGTAGGCCATATAAATATGGCTAATACTGCATGATATCTCATTAATTGAGCAGCAATTTCAGCTGTATTATCAGTTAGGTTATAAAGCTTCAAAATTACAGGAGTAAGAATTATAAGCAAAACATTAAGTACAAACATGGCAGCGTATGTAGCTTGCAATAGCTTACGGGTATAATACTTAACCCCATCATAATCCTCTGCACCTATACATTGACCAACAACAGTGATTAGAGCAAGTCCCATAGCGGAACCAGGTAGTACTCCTAGACCACCTATATTGCCAGCAATTGCATTGGCTGTTATCGCCGATGTGCCAAGTCCAGCAATAATTCCTTGTACCAATAATTTACCTACTTGAAACACACTATTCTCCAGACCATTAGGCACACCAATTCGTAAAATTCTTCTGACTAAGGTAGTGTTTATACGAAAGTTCTTTAATGATCCTAATTGTATAACAGTCTTTCCCCCTTTTAGGAGGATTAATAAAGTAATGGATGCAAATACTCTCGCAATTAATGTAGAAATGGCCGCACCAGCAACTCCCATATTAAAGCCAAATATTAGTATTGCGTTACCAACCACATTCATTACGTTCATTATTAAGGATACGATCATAGAAACCTTGGAATTACCCATGGAACGGAATAAGGCTGCAGAAGCATTATATAAAGCAAGAAAAGGGAATGACAAAGCAGTCCAGAACATATAAGTTAAGGAGTATCCCATTACATCTATCTCTACATGTCCAAATAATAATCTTAATATTTGCCCACGAAGTAATAATGTAAATACCATTATTACAATTGATAGCGCCATTGTTGATGCAATAAGCTGCTCAGCAGAGGCACTAGCATTCTCACTATCTTTACGACCAAGATACTGAGAGGTAACAACAGCCCCTCCTGTGGCCAAGGCAGCAAATAACCCTATTAATAAGACATTGATACTATCAACCAGAGAAACCCCAGAAACTGCTGCTTCTCCAACCCTAGCAACCATCATACCATCAGCCATACCTACTGCAACAGCAAGTATCTGCTCTATGATAAGTGGGATTATTAATTTGACAAGATCCTTTTTTGTAAACATGGTGCTCCCCCTAACAAGTATTTTATTAGCATATAATAATATTCCTCCATACATCAGGTATGCTACCATGATACACGGAGGAATAACTGTTTTATCTATTCATTCCAGTTATGATATACTTCCTGTACATCATCATCTTCATCAAGTAAATCAAGAATTTTCTGCATATTCTTGATGTCCTGTTCATCTGAAAGTTCTACCCATGTCTGAGGAATCATTGTTACTTCTGCTTGTGCCATAGGCAACTGAGCATTCTCAAGGTTTTCTCTTACAGCACTGAATTCATCTGGCTCAGTTACTATCTCAAAGCTGTCTTCCTCTTCTGTAAAATCCTCTGCTCCAGCCTCAAGTACAGTCATCATTAAATCATCTGCACTACCAGAGTACTCTTCTTTATCCACAAGGATTTGGCCCTTTCTATCAAACATAAATGATACACATCCTGGTGTACCAACATTACCACCGCCTTTAGTAAATGCATTACGCACATTAGCTGCAGTTCTATTCTTATTATCAGTAAGAGCATCTACAATAATTGCGATTCCATTAGGACCATATCCTTCATAGGTAACAGTTTCATAATTAACTGCATTAATATCTCCTGCTGCCTTTTTTATACTTCTATCAATAGTATCATTAGGCATATTATTGGATTTGGCCTTGGCAATAATGTCCTTTAAAGTACTATTATTGTTAGGATCCGGTCCACCAGCTTTAACCGCTACAGCGATTTCTCTTCCAAGCTTGGTAAATATCTTACCCTTTGCCGCATCATTTCTTTCTTTTTTATGTTTAATATTAGCAAACTTTGAATGTCCTGCCATCTTATAACCACGCCTTTCTTCAGTGTGAATTTTGTTCACGCTAACATCCCATACTAGATCTTTGATGTAGCTCAAAATCAAGAAAAAACAAGGAGTTCGCACCTCTGTGCAGACTTCCCAGTTCTTCCCGTGTGAAGTTGTTTTTCTTCACACTCCTCTTCTTAAATTATATAACTTTATTCATTCTACTCAGCGCTATGTATTAGCTTACTTAGCTTTTCCATAACCTTGATTGTCTCATCATTAGTTCTAATAGCACACATAACAGTATCGTCTCCTGCAATGCATCCTACAATACTGCTTATCTCTAAAGCATCTAAAGCTGCTGCTACAGCCATAGCCATACCAGATATAGTCTTAATAACCAATATATTCTGAGCCCTATCCATAGAAACAAAACCTTCTCTAAACACTCTAGAGTACCTATCACTTAGACCCGGTTCAGTCTTTTGTAGAACAATATATTTCTGGCTTCCATTATCCATAGCTACTTTTGTAAGCTTAAGCTCCCTGATATCTCTTGATACGGTAGCTTGAGTAACATTATAACCATCTTGCATTAATCTGTCTGCCAGCTCTTCTTGAGTATCAATATCGAATTTATTGATTAACTCGATTATCTTGGCTTGTCTACTGATTTTCATACCTTCCACCAGTGCCTTTCTTGTTGGATTTGTTTCTAATTAAGGTTATTACCTAACTTCAAACGTAACACTTCATAAATTCCACTATTACTAAGTTTAATAAGTTTAGTATCATATTGTGCTTTTTTAATGCTAATCATATCATCAGTACTAAGATCAATCTCTTTATTACCATCAAAGGATGCAAATGCTTCTGCTTCCTGGGTTTTCTTGCTCTTTCTTACAGCCACCTTTATGTGATCATCTCCCGATACAACAATACTACGGGGACTCAGGGAATGTGGACATATAGGGGTGATAACCATCACATTGGCCCGAGATGTTACTATTGGTCCACCTGCTGATAAATTATAAGCGGTAGATCCTGTAGGAGTTGAGATAATCACTCCATCTCCACGAAAATCATCAACCAATTCGTCATTTACATAGATACCAAGACTAATGATCCTGGAAAATCCTTTTCTTGCAATAACAATATCGTTAAGGGCATTATGAATAATCTCTCCACCATCATATGGGCCATTAATATGGTGTATTACCTCTCCTTGGATCATAAGTCGATTTTCCACATGATAGCAATCATCAAACAAACTATCTAGAGCCTCTTCTACATGGTGCTCCTCAATCTCTGCTAGAAAACCTACCGTACCAAGGTTCACCCCAAGAATAGGTATATTGTAGGCCATCAAATCATTAGCTGTTTGGATTATGGTTCCATCCCCACCTAATACAATAGCACACTCTACCTTGCTAATAATATCCTTAAGCAGGGCGTTACCAGTTACAGTGGATATCTGGGATAAATACGATTGCTTACCAGCTTTCTGAATATAAGCTTCTATTGTTCTTGTCAACCGCAAATCCTTATCTTTTTCCATATTGGTAATAATCAAAAAATTATCCATATTGACCTAGTCTCCCAACCCACTAGCCTACTGTAAAATTCAAGTGCATATCATGTTAATTTTATCATATGATATTGGTTTTTACAATACTTCCAAGAGCATAAAAGCATAAAACCAACTTTTATCAGAATATTTATACAAGCTCATAATGTGCTTCATCAACTATACTTTGTATTAATTCATCCTCCAATGGTTTACCAGGATTAGGCTCATCTGCCTCCAATATTTCAATATTCTTCTTCATATATAATAAATATTCAATATTTCCTTCTGGGCCCTTTATGGGAGAATAGTCTAAATCTATAGTATCAAATCCTATGGAATTGGCATAGGTTGCCACCATCTGAATAACCTCAACATGAACCTTGGGGTCTCTGACTACCCCTTTCTTACCTACCTTTTCTCGACCAGCTTCAAACTGAGGTTTTATTAAAGAGACAACCTCACCTTTTTCATCTAACAATTCTCTAACAGGAAGTAGAACCTTTGTTAAGGATATAAAAGAAACATCAATAGAGGCAAAGTCAATCTTATCATTAATTTGATCCGGGGTAAGGTACCTAATGTTAGTTTTTTCCATGGTTACAACTCTCTCGTCCTGACGCAACTTCCATGCCAATTGATTAGTCCCAACATCAACCGCATACACCTTAACTGCACCATTTTGTAGCATACAGTCTGTAAAGCCACCGGTAGATGAGCCTACGTCCATACATACCTTTCTCTCTAAATCAAAGCCGTACTTTTCCATGGCTTTTTCTAGCTTTAATCCTCCACGGCTAACATACTTAAGTGGATTACTTTTTACCTCAATTTCAACATCCTCAGGAAATGAGCTTCCAGCCTTATCTTCTCTTTGCCCGTTAACAAATACCTCTCCTGACATGATAATAGCCTTTGCTTTTTCCCTAGATTCAGCCAAATTACGATTTACTAAAAGTACATCCAACCTCTGTTTCATTATACTAACCATGCCTTTCGTCACCGCCTGCAAACTTTCCACATGGAAATCTCATATTTTCATGTTATGCAGAGCACAATATTTCACTCTAAGCCTACATGATGCCGCTATGCGGCACCTCAAAAACCTAGAAGAACAAGGAATGAGCACCTTTGTGCGAATTTCGCCAGTTCTTCCGTGTGAAGACGTTCTTTCTTCACACTACTCACTTTCTAAGATAATTCTGTCTACTATACTATCTGGATCTAGTCCGTACCTTTGATGTAGCTCTAGGGTTCCACCATGGTCTATGAATTCATCTGGGACGGATATGTTAATAAATTTTATGGATTTTCCTTGACTATAAAGATAATCAGATACCTTCTGACCAAATCCACCGTTTCTAACATTCTCCTCCATAGTAATTAGTAATGAATGGGTATTAGCCAACTCATCAATCATATCTTTATCAATAGGCGATATAAACCTACCATTAACCAAGGTAATGTCTTTACCCATATCCCCTAGCTTTTTGGCTACTTCTTGCCCTGTCTTTACCATACTTCCCACAGCAATAATAGCTATATCCTTACCAACTAGCAATCTCTCACTTTTCCCATACTCTATTGGAACAACTATGTCTGAACTAACCTCATCCCAAAGATTATCACCTTTAGGATATCTTATTGCTATTGGCCCTGGATAATTAATGGCGTATGCTAACATATCCTCCAACTCAGTATTATCCTTAGGAGCAACAACAACAAGGTTCGGTATATGAGATAAGAAGGATAGGT
>DUNS01000063.1 GCA_012839235.1 Clostridiales bacterium | reverse complement strand
TAATACAATCGACGAGCTATATGGCTTAAATCCCGATTTTATGAGTGTTACATATGGAGCAGGTGGAAGTACTAAGGATAAGACAGTCGAGATTTCTTCATACATACAGAATAAGTACAACTTAACATCTATCGCTCATGTTACTTGTATATCTTCTACAAAAAATGAAATTGATAATATACTAGCTTCACTTAAGGATAGTAACGTACATAATGTTTTGGCTTTAAGAGGGGATTTTCCAAAGGATGCAGATGCCAATGTATTCCCTGAAGATGGATTTAGAAACTCTGTAGAATTAATAGAATATTTCAAAAGCAATTCAGATCTATGTGTTGGAGCTGCATGCTATCCTGAAAAGCATCCAGATGCTAAGGATTTAGATGCTGATATAGATTTCCTTAAGAGAAAGGTTGATGTTGGTGCTGATTTTTTGACCACTCAGATGTTTTTTGACAATGAAGTGTTTTATGATTTTCATGAAAAAATTCAGAAAAAAGGTATTAACGTTCCAGTAATAGCAGGAATAATGCCACTGCTTAATAAGAATCAGATTAAAACCATTAAAAATCTTACAGGTAATTCAATCCCTAAGAAACTAAGGAGAATATTAGATAAATATGAAGACAATCCAGAGGCCCTTAAAGAAGCTGGTATGTCCTATGCAATCAGCCAGATAATAGATTTATTATCCTGGGGTGTTGATGGGATACATATTTATACCATGAATAAGCCTTCCACCGCTAAGATGATATTAGGTAGTATTTCTGCTATCAGGAGTGTTTTAACTAATGAGAGTAAATAATCTTAAAAACAATGATATTAATATCGATATAGCTGAAGCCTTAAGATATCTAGGATATAAAAGCAAAGAAATTGATGATGAAACCTATAAATCCCTTAATGAATCAGTGGCTGAATTACAAGAAATAAGTGAGCTTAAGTATGTTTATAGAATCATTGATATTAATAAAAAGGTAGACAACTATATTAGCTTCGCAGAGGAGATAAATATTAAGTCCCATGACCTAGCTAATCTTTTTAAGAATTGTGATAAGGCTGCGGTTCTAGCCACAACAATTGGCTTTGAGGTAGAAAAAAGAATAAGATATTATGGTATGACTAATCTATCAAAAAGTATTGTATTTGACGCCTGTGCTGCTGCCTATATAGAAGCTCTTTGTGACTATATAGAAGAAGAGATTAGGGAACTTGCGGCTAAGGAAGGCTGTAGTATTACATATAGATATAGCCCAGGTTACGGGGATGTACCACTCTTCCATCAAGCTGAAATATTAAGAGCTTTAAATGCAGAAAAACTAATAGGCTTATCAGCCTTAGACACATCATTACTAGTTCCTAGAAAGTCAGTAACAGCTTTTATTGGATTTAACAAGACCAATGAGATATATAAAAAATCATGCCTAGATTGTACATTTTATAATAATTGTAGCTTTACTAGGGAAGGAGGGAAGCCTTGTGCTAAATATGCTAGATAATAATTTCCTATTCTTTGATGGGGCCATGGGTACCATGCTTCAGCAATCAGGGTTGAAAACAGGTGAATTACCAGAAGAGTTGAATATAAGCAATCCTGAAATTATATATAACATTCATAAGAAGTATGTGAATGCTGGGGTTGATATAATAACTGCTAATACCTTTGGTGCCAACAGACTTAAATTTAAAGATTCCGCCCATACAGCTGAGGAGATAATTACAGCTGGTGTTAGGATAGCAAAACAATCAATTGAAGGACTTAATAATAAATATGTAGCTCTGGACATTGGCCCTATAGGCACTCTTCTATCACCCTTAGGTACTCTAAGCTTTGATGAGGCTTATGACATATTCAAAGAGCAAATTCTTGCTGGTGTTAAGGCTGGAGCAGATATTATCCTTTTTGAAACAATGACTGATATATATGAGCTTAAGGCCGCCATTCTTGCTGCAAAGGAGAATACACATTTGCCAATATTCTCTACCATGTCATTCCAGGACAATGGTCGAACATTTACCGGTACCGATGTGGCTACATTTGTATCTGTGGTTGAAGGCCTTGGTGTGGACGTCCTTGGAGTTAATTGTTCCTTAGGCCCTAATGCCCTACAGCCCATAGTTGATGCCTTAATAAAATACAGCTCTACTCCAATTATGGTCCAGGCTAATGCAGGCTTGCCTAAGTATAAGAATGGCATTTCATATTATGACATAGACCCTGATGAATACAGTCATGAGATAAATACTATGGCCAAAAAAGGTGTTGCAATACTGGGGGGCTGCTGTGGTACTACTCCAGAATATATAAGTAGTATTATTAATTCCCTAGATGGTCTTAAGCCTGTAGCTATTTCTAAAAAGCATTATACCAGTACTAGTTCATCTTCTAAAACAGTATTTATAGGGGATGAGGTTAAGATTATTGGCGAAAGAATCAATCCTACTGGTAAAAAAATGCTTAAGGAAGCCTTAAGAGATAATGATTTAGATTATGTAATAAGGGAAGCAATAGCCCAGCAGGATACTGGTTCAGATATTCTAGATGTTAATGTAGGACTTCCTGATATAGATGAGAAGGAAATGATGATTAAAATAGTAACTGAATTGCAGGGTGTTATATCACTACCCCTGCAGATTGACAGTTCTAATTCCGATGTTATTGAAGCTGCTGTTAGAATATATAATGGTAAGCCCATAATAAACTCTGTTAACGGTAAAAAAGAAAGTATGGATGCTATATTACCTATTGTCAAGAAATATGGAACCTTGGTTGTGGCTTTAACCCTTGATGAAGAAGGTATTCCAAAAACCGCTGAAAAAAGATTGGCAATAGCTTCTAATATTATTAACACCGCTAAAGAATACGGCATAGCTGAAGAGAATATCCTTATTGATCCCCTTGTATTAACTGCTTCTGCTGAGCAAGCTGCTGTAATGGAGACCCTTAAGGCCATACCATTAATTAAGAACAAGTATAATGTTAAGATCGTCCTAGGAACTAGTAATGTATCCTTTGGGCTCCCTAATAGGAAATTATTAAATACAACCTATCTATCAATAGCTTTAGGCTATGGATTAGATGCCCCTATTACTGATTCAACTAATGAAGCATTAATGGGCGTAATAAAATCCTTTAAGGTCATAGCCAATCAAGATATAGATAGTAAGGATTACATTGAGGCCTATAGTAATGTGACTACTGAAAGCACAAGGATTAACTCTAATGGGGATTTAAAGGAAATAATTATAAGAGGATTAAAGGATGAGGCTACAAAAGCTTCTAAAGAACTTCTCAATCAATACACTCCTCTTGATCTAGTTAACGAGTTCATGATTCCTGCCTTGGATATTGTAGGTGAAAAATATGAAAAGCAAGAAATCTTCCTGCCCCAGCTAATAAGAAGTGCGGAAACCTCCAAGCTGGTATTTGAAAAAATCAAGGAAATGACCTTAAAGGATGGTAGTGAAGTTATTGATAGTAATAAGATACTTTTAGCTACCGTTAAGGGGGATATACACGATATTGGTAAAAACATCGTCAAGCTTATTCTTGAGAATTATGGCTATAAAATATTCGATTTAGGTAAGGATGTGGATATTGATCAAATCCTAGAAACAGTTCAAAAAGAGAATATCAGCTTAGTAGGGCTTAGCGCTTTAATGACTACAACTGTAAAGAATATGGAGTTAACAATAAAAGCACTAAAAGCCACATCACCTCAGACAAAAATCATGGTGGGTGGGGCAGTTTTAACCCCTGATTATGCATCAAAAATTGGTGCAGATTATTATTCCAAGGATGCAAGAGGTGCTGTAGATATAGCTAGGGAGGTTTTTTCAAAGTAAGGCAATAGAGAAGTTAAGGCTATGGAGATCCATAGCCTTTTTACTAACCTTTATTTGAATATTTTCTTTACTTCATAATCCTTCATTCCTTCTATTGCACCACTAGATACAGCCCAGAGATACAGGCTTGCTAGGCTGCAATAGGGACTGCAATAACCAATAGTTCACTTTCATCTAACAGATAATTAATTCTTAGTATTTCCAAAATGTTTTAGTATAGCATCCACTGTTTGATCAGGAGACAACTTAGAAGTGTCTATCCAAAAACCAAGTCGTGGAGTGTCTTTCATAAAACCCTCATACAGCTCTTCTACAGTAAAGCCTACATAACCAGTTTTATCACGGATATCTTCTCGCTTTTTTACAGTCTCCACATTAGGACATAGAACTATTGTATTAACAGGATAGTCATCTAGAAGCTTCAAGACACGGGGTAATTCCAGCCCATAGTAATTATCTTGAAGCACAACAGAAAAGCCAGCATCATAATAAGTTTTTGCTACATCAGCAGCTAATCGATAGCGTAAGTGTAGTTGTCCCATAGCTTCCTCTGATGGATTGGAAGTCATTTCTGCACGACCAGAAACAATCATACGGCGAAATACATCTCCACGTAAGTGCACACCCTTATCCATCTGTGAGGCAAGAAATTCTGCTACAGTAGATTTACCTGATGCCATAACTCCAGTTATTAAGTAGATTGCTCTTTTCATTGCAGTACCCTCTTCCTACCAACCGCTGCCATATAGATGATAAACTCCTCTTCCCCATCTAATTGTAGAAGATTATCGACAGCCTCTTGATCATATATACCAATAGCACATACCCCAAGATTCAAGGATTCACCAGACAAATATAGATTTTGACATATATGTCCTACGTCTATTAATATCTTCTTATGAGCAGTTATATCATATTTCCATTCAGATCTATAAGGTATTGTGCTCCATGCAAATGCTACAGCAGACTTTTTCGTAAAATGAGGGACAAAAGGCTGGTCAAGTGAGATTGTATCTAATCTCCTATCAATATCATCTATTGGTAAGATAAACATTAACTTATGCTCAACAGGTAGATATCTATAAATTCCTTTATCCAAACCAGTCACATTCATTATGAACAAATAGGTTTCAAATGAATGGGTAGCTCCGCTACAGGGAACTGTCCTGAAAGTTATTCCTGCTTTATTAGTTAGTGTTATACCTTGCGTTGCCCATAAAAGATATGATAGTTCTTCTAGGCTAATTGCCTCCTCACTATAAAGACGATTACTTCTCCTATCCCCTATGCATTGGTAAATATCCCGTTTTTTTATTATCTCGGGATCAACTGCAGGTAGACTAATAATTCTAGATTTAAGATCATATGGTTTAACCCTATCAGGCTGGGGCAATCCCTTAGCTTTATCAGTTTTAATATTCTTGAATTCATTAAAGTTAGATTTTAAGAACTTTCTTTCCGCTTCGTATCTTTTCATTCATTTCTCCTAAAACAAATCAACTAATGTACTTAGTTATTTCCCTTGATATAATAGGTTACAATTCCATCCTTCATTTCCACTTTCAATTGACAGTCACCTATATCAACATAGCTATCTTCATTAATACCATATGTCTCATTAGTTGTAAAGGAATTGTAAATAGCATCATAGACCAAAGAAGGCTTTGAAGATATTGTTGCTACCATAGCCTTCACAATAGATGCATTCTGATCTGCTACTACTGACCCCTTGAGCTTAACACTAATAGCTAGTTTATAGCCCTTGCTTGACTTTGTTAATGATATACCGTCACTGCCAAGTCCAAGGTGGGTGAATTCAATCTTATCACTGTCAAAGACCAGATTAGTTGATGTTATTAACTTACCCTCAACTTCAGCCTCTAAATCCCTCCATACTGTAGCCCTTCCTCCCCAGTCGCTTAAAGCCTTGCCCTTTTCCAAAAAATCAGACCGTAAGGGAAATTCTATGCCTTCAACTTCAATTGCCTCTTCCAGCTCTGACGAAATTGTAGGTACTTTTGTTGGCTTCAATTCTATTACAGGAAGAGCTTCCGGAATTTCTTCGTATTTACTAAAGCATATAATACCTTGGTAATCGGAATACTCTTCGATTCCTGGGTTATTAAAGGTCTTGTAATAAACTAGGGTACCTAGTGAGCTAATCTGACAAAGATTATACTTACTTTCCTTGCTGGTATAAGCCTTTTCAGGGGACATTTTTACAACTTCCTCAATACCATTACTATATATAAATTCATTAGATCCCTTGGTATAAGTATTATAAATGACGTCACTATCTTTAATTTCAAAGCTTCCATTATCATTTTTTACATAAGTATATCCTAATGCCTTTGATATTCTTTTTGCTTTTATCATTAGATAGCCATTCTCAGACATCTCAATAATGTCCCTATACCCTTTCCAGGAACCGTTCTTTTGCTGAACCAAAACCAAGTACTTACTGGAGCTACTAGCATTGGCCTCCTCTTTATATATACCTGCATACATGAAGGATACAAGTACTAATATAATTGCAATTATTTTTTTATGTACATTTTTCATGATAGCACCTATCCTTGATTAACCTAACTAACGTCTAACCTCAAAGGTACAATTAACAGATACGGTTACCTCTTTTTCTAAAGAAACAGTATCATTATCAATATAACTCCCATATCCATACCAATCATAATAATCGTTAGGAACAGAATAAAGTGGTGTAACCTGAATACTGGAAAGCTTAGCCTGTGTTAGCTCACCTAATTGACTTCCTGCATTAGTAGCAATTAATTCTGCTCTTTTTGTTGCATCCTATGTAGCTTCCGCTAGCATACTAACCTTTAGATCCTCAAGCTTGGTATAATGATACTCTGGTGCTTGTGATTGAAATTGTACTCCTTCATTTAGTAATTCACTTGCATTCCTTGAGAGCTCTGTTACTCTATCAATCTCATCAGAAGCAATTGTTACTGTTTGAGCCAGATTATATCCAATCACCTCATTGGTATGACCACCATACTCATTAAGGGCATAGGTTTCAGAAATTGATACTGAAGAAAATATTAAATCCTCTTCTAAATAATTCTTCTCTAATAAATAATTCTTTACCTTCTCTTTATCCGCTTCAAGTATGGCATAGCCATCCTTTAAGTTTTCTGCCTGCACATCATAATATCCAGACCATACAATCCAATCTGATAGGATTTGCTCCTTTGTATACCCTTTGATATTGATACTGTACTTTTTCCTCTTAAATTCCGCCAAACCGTTGACGCCTATAAAACAGGAAATAATAATCGCTATGGACAATATTAAAGCTATAATAATGTTCCCATAAGTTTTAAACTTATACTCATTCATAATTAACACCATACCTTTCATCGGTGTGAAGGATCTTCACACTAGTCTGCAGACTTTCTGCTTATATTCTATATATATAACTTTTTTCAATTATTAGCAATGATTTGTTTCTTAAGAATTTATTACTTTTGTTCAAAAAAACCAACTTTAAGACCTCTAAGTGGAATTATTCATACGGAGGGTATTAGGGAGGCTAAAACCGGTAATAATTATTAGATGGACATGCCTTAGGGAGGGATTTAAATGAGAGAAAGAAATAAGATATTCTACGGTTGGTGGATTGTAGTAGGATCAGTATTAGTTACTGCCACTATTGTGCCCAGCGTCATGGCTTTGACAAATATGTTCCTTATTCCAGTCACTAGGGATATGGGTATTAATAGAGGTACTTTTTCCATAGGAAATGCAATTCTGCAGGCCATAGGAATATTTCTGGCACCATTAATGACTAAAAAATTGGCTTCTGAAAATTTGAAGAGAATACAGATGATAAGTATAGCCTACTTAGGAGCCACAATGATCCCTATAAGTATTATGATAACAAACTGGTTTGATAAAAAGCGGGGTTTAGCCATGAGTCTTGGATTATCAGGAGTGGGTATTGGTGGATTTATTCTTAGTCCTTTAATCACTAACTGGTTAGAAAATTATGGTTGGAGAAAAACATATTTAATATTTGCTGTTATTATGCTTGCAGTATCCCTTCCTGTAAGTATATTTATATTTAGGAAGTCTCCTGAGGATAAAGGTTTAAAGGCTTATGGTGCTAATGAGGTCCCTAAGAGTGAAATTGGTCCTAATGACTTTG
This sequence comes from Clostridiales bacterium, assembly GCA_012839235.1. Taxonomy (GTDB): domain Bacteria; phylum Bacillota; class Clostridia; order Lachnospirales; family Lachnospiraceae; genus Mobilitalea. The sequence goes on along the minus strand of DUNS01000063.1, from coordinate 3,896 downwards.
ATCTTGCTATTTCAACAAAAGAAACATTTACAAAACTTTTTTTTAATACTAGTATTAGGAATGATATTTAATGGTCTTATTAATACAGGAGCTTTAGGACAGTTCCCTCCTGCCTTGGAGGAATTGCATGGTTCTAAAATAGGGGCTGCAATAATATCTTTATATTCTGTAGTTGGAATTATAGGTAAACTGATACTTGGCTGGGTGAACGATAAGTTAGGAATTATTAAAGGTATACTATTCGGATGCATAACTTTTGGTTTAGCCTTTTTTATGATGTTGTTTGCTTCCAATGTATTAATTGCATATCTGATGGCAATCTCTTTTGGACTGGGGAATGCCATGGGAGCAGTTATGCCACCTCTATTAACATCTTCAATTTATGGACCAAAAAAATACGGCGATGTTTATGGGTATATAAGTAGCGCTACACAGCTGGGGCTTACCTTTGGTTCAATATTAGTTGCTTCAATATTCGATATTACAGGCTCATATAAACCTGCATGGATAGTTATGATATTATTAACAATAGGGGTAATTGTCTTATGGATAACATCAATCAAAGCATCTTATAAATACAGAAAGCTGTAATAATGGTATCAGCACCATGGAATCTCATCTGGTTATTGCTTAGATAGACACTCTCCCTTTCTGTAAAATATTCAATTTATTTTTTCTAGTTTTTACGTACAGGTAGATTTAACTTATACTTTATTGATATAATTCTTATGATAAAGATAATTGCAAAACAAATATATAGAGATAAAATATCTGGAAGATAACTATGGATATGATAGTAACATAGGGCTCCGATTATTGATGCCACAGCATAAATATCTTTTTTTAAAATGAAGGGAATGTTTTTAACAAAAACATCCCTTAGTATACCTCCCCCCACTCCTGTACCTAACCCCATAGCAATTACTAGAAAACCGTTATTCGCCCCATGTAAAACAGCTGTTCTGCAACCAATAGCTGTGAAAACCCCAAGTCCTAGTGCGTCCGATATGGTAATCACTTTTTGAAACCTACCTACTTTTTCATTGCAAGCAAATACTATAAGTGCCGTGATTATACTTATTATACTTGAGGTAGGATTAGCAAAAGCAATTGGAGGAGTTCTTCCAATTATTATATCTCTATATATTCCACCACCTACAGCTGTTGTAATAGACAAAAATATAATTCCGAATAAGTCAAGCTTCTTTTCAATGCCAACCAATGCCCCTGAAATTGTAAAGGCAATGGTCCCTATTACTTCAAATGATGATAGTAAAAACATAATTCACCCACTTTAGCTATTGTTCCTATATATACTAGTTACACATAAATTTTACTATTCATTTAAAAAATCAAGAGCAAATTGTACATGGAAGGCTGTACCATATTTCATATAGTCTTCATCAATTTTAAATTTCTCATGATGGGGAGGATATATACAGCCCTTAGCCTCATTTCGATATCCTATGAAGGCATAAACTCCTTTTAACTTTTGGAAATAGTAAGGCATATCCTCTGATGCCATTTGTCTCGACATAGGCAAATTATGTCCTTCTCCAAAAACCTTTGTTGCGGACCTATTGGCTAATGCTGCTAAATCCTCATCATTATAAAGACTAGGTGTACTTTCTTCTATTTTTACATCTACTTTTATTTCAAAAGCATCTGCTATAGCCTTTCCATGCCTTTTAATTGCCTCATGAACAATTTCTCTAACCTTTGTATCAAAGTATCTCATTGAAATCTCAATTTCTGTATATTTTGAGATTATATTGGCCTTGGTACCACCAATAAACTTACCTACAGATAGTACTACGGGTTCTTGTGGATCAACATTTTTTGTTATTATTCCCTGAATATCAGTAACAAATATACATGCAGGATGAATTGTGTCTTTTGCAAGATGGGGAGCTGAGCCATGACCTGATACTCCTTCAAAGGTAACATAAATTGTATCACAGCCTGATAATCTATATCCAGGTACAACATTTACACTACCAACATCCAATGTAGGCATTCCATGCATACCAAGACAAGCATCAACACCATCCATTCCACCCTCTTCTATTATTTTTTTTGCACCAGAGAATGTTTCTTCTCCCTCTTGAAAGAAGAATCTAACTGTCCCCTTAATATCATCCTTCATCTCTGATAAGATTTTTGCCGCACCAAGGACCATGGCTGCATGTGCATCATGTCCACATCCATGCATTATCCCTGGATTTTTAGATGAAAACTCCACCCCTGATTCCTCATTAATTGGAAGGGCATCTATGTCCCCTCTTAAGGCTACGGTTTTTCCATCTTTTCCTCCCTTTAGGGTGGCCACTATGGAGGTATTACCTACTTTCCTATATGGTATTTGTAGTTTATCTAATTCTTTCATAATCTTTTCTTGGGTTTTAAATTCTTGTCCGCTAAGCTCTGGTTCTTCATGTAAAACCCTTCTAAAGTTTATTATATATTCTTCAATAGCTTTAGCTTTTACTAATATATCCGACATTGATGAAAAGTTCCCTTCAACTTTCTTATAGTTCCTATTAGTGTTACCAATCCCTGGCTAACAATTCTTCCTCAGCTAATCCAACCTATATAAAGTTATATAAAATTATAAAGGGATTGAGCCCCATAAAATGCAGAGCTCAATCCTCATAAATTACTTAAAAATTTTATTAACTTTTAAGGTCAGCCAAACTGCTTATAAACTCATATTAGTAGTTTACACCTAAATCCAGCTTTACATCATACTCTACAGGTTTTTGTTTGAATAGATACTCTCCTTTTCTAACAGAAGCAAGAACCTTAGCACGATTTCTTATTACATCGAATGGACTGTCTCCATCAAGAACAATAAAGTTAGCATCCTTGCCAACATCTAGTCCATATCTATCTTGGATGTTTAGGCAGCGAGCTCCATTATAGGTAATTAAATCTAAATCCTTATCTATTTCTTCTGGTGACATGATTTGTGCTAAGTGAATTCCATTATCAAGGATATTCATCATATTACCATTACCCATTGGGTACCAAGGATCATTAATAGAATCTTGTGCAAATGCAACATTGATTCCATTTTCTATGAATTCTTTTACTCTAGTAAGTCCACGACGTTTAGGATATGTATCCTGACGACCTTGTAGATATGCATTTTCCGTTGGACAAGAGATAAAATTCATCTTACTCTTTTTGAACAAATCAAGCATTCTATATGCATAGGAATTATCTGCTGAACCAAAGGAGCAAGTATGACTAGCTGTGGTTCTAGCACCATAGTCTTCCATAAGCACAAGTGCATTTAGCAATTCAACAAAACGTGAATGAGGGTCATCTGTCTCATCACAGTGAACGTCTATTAGTTTATCGTATTTTAAGGCAAGCTCAACTATGTCATGAACAGATCTCTCACCAAATTCTCTTGCTGGCTCATAGTGTGGAATTCCTCCAACAACATCAGCACCCATCTTAAGAGCTTCTTCTACTAGATCCCGTCCACCCTTATATGTGTACATTCCTTGTTGTGGGAATGCTATGATTTGTATCTCAACAATGTTCTTTAATTCTTCTCGAAGCTCCAGCATAGCTTTTAGAGCTGTGAATTTTGGATCTGTAACGTCAATATGTGTACGGATATGCTGTACACCTTGGGAAACCTCGTCTTTAATTCCTTTAATAGCAAGTTTTTTAACACTTTCAACTGTCAAGGTCTCTTTGAATTTTGGCCACATTTCAATTGCTTCAAAAAGGGTTCCTGAACCAGCACCTTCTTGACCAAGTGCCGATAATGTATAAACATAATCTAAATGTAAATGAGGATCTACATAAGGAGCCGTAATCAGTTTTCCACCCAAATCAATAACTTCATCTGCAGGACCAAGATCCTTACCTATGGCTTTAAT
>DUNS01000006.1 GCA_012839235.1 Clostridiales bacterium | reverse complement strand
TTCTCTTCCCTCGGAAAAATACTTCACTTTACCATCTTTATCAACAAAGGTAATATCTACAGGCATAGCATTAAGCATTGACTCTAACTCTTCTAGCTTAAAGCTTCCCGTCTCAAAATTAATCAAGCCTTCTATAGTAGGCTCTTCTGAAGCCTTTACTGTAGAGTCAACAGCTTTAAGGTGAACTGGTACCCATTCTCTGATGGGCTTGAATAAGCAGTAACCAATTTCTTCGCTTTCCCTAGCAATCTTAAGCCACTCATCTTCTACTAATGTCTCCTGAGCCATAGGTAATAGAATATTTTCCTCTTTGGATATCATTTCTTCTACTCTTATAATAGCAGCTTCTAATTTTGCCACAAGCTCCTTAATGTCTATATTATCATTAGATGCTATGGCTATACATTCTTTTATATCATTACGAATTTCATCGTCAACTCCCCACATAACCTTTGGTGGAGCCGTAATACCATATTTTTCAAGGTAGGGGAAAACCAAATTTTCTTTTCTGGAATAGTGCTTATCTATTTCATACAATTCTAAAAGATTAAGCTTCAAGTCACCAATTACATCAGTATTATTATTTTTGAGTTCTGCAATATTAGGATTAAGCTTTTTCCTTATATGACGCTCAATTGCCCTATTCTCCAGTTTAAAGGTGTTTATAGGGTGCCCAAGGATTGCTCCAGGATCATCAGTTTGATGTATCTGCTCGATTGATCCATCAAATACCGCAGCATGAACGTCACAAAGTCTTTGCACTTCACTTACAGGCATTCCTTCATTAATTAAAGCCGTCTCCATTGCTGATATTTCTGTTGCGGATACTCCCTCAATAAGCTTTCCAAATCTTTCTTTAACTTCATCTACAGACTTACCATCATGAAGCTCAAGAATTAACTCCTTTAGAACCTTCTGCCGATATTCACGGTTATTAATATATTCGCTCATTGGTTTTCCTCCTTTAATTATGGTATTTTATTAGTTATTGCTCTTCCTGATACTCCTCATCCTCTAAAGCTTTAGGATATTTTTTCTTCTCAGGCTTGTAATAGAATACTTTTATTACATAATCCTTTTCTGATTCAACCCCGAAGAGAAACTGTCCACATTTATCAGTAAAGGTAAAGGTTATCGGTTCTAATTCACAGAAATCGTAGTAGTCTTTTAAATCCTTTTTTTTAAATAATTTAACTACAGCACCTTCAACCGGTTTCCCATTAGGGAATTTTACTTCCCCATGAATTGCAGCTCTTTTCTCTTCCTCTAATACTACACAAAGATCAATTTCTTCATTTGGCTTAATTCGGTCACATCCACTAAGGTCGATTTTTTCGAGTTTCCAGCCCATTCATGCACCTCCTTCCCTTAAACATAGAAGGTATATATCTTGCTTTCATTACCTTCCAATAACATATTATTCTTATTGTCGAATTATGTTACTTGTATAGAGGTGTATAAATGAATAAATGTATGAATTATTTATCTTAACAATACTGCTCTAACAGGGGCTGCCTCTGCCTCAGGGAGGTAGATTGGGGCCGCAAAAAGAAAATATTCCCCTTCATCAATTTCTTTAAGGCATAATCCTTCTAGGATAACAATGTCTGCTTCAAGGAGCTTTATATGAGTTGGATGTTCAGGTTGACTTCTTTCTATACCTAAGCTATCAATACCAACACCCTTGATTTTCTTATCTCTTAAATATTGGGCCCCAGATTCATCAACATATATAAAATCACCTTCAAGAATATCTTCAAATGAATTTCTTGTTTTTAATAGTATAAAGTCATCTTCCTTAATATCCTTATCTTTTAAGTCAGAAGCTGTAATCTTGTCTACACAGCTGCTAAGGTCAAAGACCTTACATTTCGTAATAACCTGCTCTAGCTTAAGGGAATCTACTCTTGTTCCTCCAGGTATCATGTGTAAGGAGCGGTCTAGGTGGGTTCCAGTATGCATGTTCATCTCAAGTACAGTTTCATATGCACTGCCACTATTAAAATCACTTACTGTAACAAGCTTAGGGCGTTTTTCATCCCTGCCTTTATAAACAGGCATATCCCTAGTAATCTTCATAGAAATATCATAAATCTTAAAGGAATCACTAATCATATTAATACCTATACCTTTCTTTCTTATACATTCCACCATTCCCTACCATCACGAGCTAGAAGTTCAAAAGCCCTAACAGGTCCCATAGAGCCTGCATCGTAGTTAGGGAAATTAAAGTTCCTATTCTCTCTGTATTTAATAATCTTATCTGCAAATGACCAGGCTGCTTCTACCTCATCCCATCTTGGGAAAAGGGTTCCATCACCTCTTAATATGTCATATAGAAGCCTTTCGTATGCTTCTGGTGTGTTTCCTTGAGTCGGATTATAGTGACTCGTATCCATCTTAGTTGGAATAATTCCATTAATGGTATTAAAATCCTTAGTGTTAAACTGGAAAAATACACCTACATTAGGTTGAATACGCAGAACCAACAGATTGGGATCCTGTATTTCTTTATTAGCAAAATATAATACCTTAGGCAAATTCTTAAACTGGATTACAATTTCACCAGAGCTAGTTCCCATTCTTTTGCCTGTTCTTATATAAAATGGGGTCCCAGCCCATCTAAAATTGTTAATATGAAGCTTAAGGGCAACAAAGGTTTCAGTATTGGAAGCCTTAACTCCCTCATCCTCTTCCCTATAGCCTGGTACCGGTTCTCCATCAATTACCCCTTTACCATATTGACCAAAAACCACATTATTTCTCAAGAATTCAGGAGTGATTTCCTCAATAGCTTCTAGAACCTTCTGTTTTTCCGTTCTAATTGAATCCATGTTAAGATTAATAGGAGGCTCCATAGCAACAAGAGAAAGTATCTGAATAATATGGCTTTGTATCATATCTCTGATGGCCCCTGATGTTTCATAATATCCACTTCTATTGCCAACCCCGAGCTTTTCTGTTAAAGAAATCTGTATATTATCAATATATTTATTATTCCATATAGATTCAAAAATAAAGTTGCAGAAGCGTAATACCATAATATTCTGTATCATTTCCTTACCAAGATAATGATCAATACGGTAAATGCTCCCTTCATCAAAGACCTCAAGAAGCTTATTATTAAGCTTTAGAGCTGTCTTTAAATCCTTACCAAAGGGCTTCTCAATAATCAACCTACTCCAAGCATCAGCTTTCTTGGTCATATTACTCATATGAAGGCCACCAACTATTGTTTCAAAATGCTCTGGTGCAACAGCTAGGTAAAAGACCCTGTTACCAGCTGTATGGAACTTAGCATCTAATTCATCTAGGTAAGTATTAAGTCCCTGATATCCACTAATATCAGTAAAATCAAATTGATAATAATGAATCATACTTGCTAACTTGTTCCACTTCTGTTCCTCCACTTTGTTTCTAGAATGTTTTATCAATGATTTATATAGATCATCCTTATATTCTTCTTGGCTTTTATTACGTCTTCCTACAGAAACCACTGCAAAATCCTTAGGTAAAAGTTTATCGATTACAAGGTTATAAAGAGCTGGAACAAGCTTACGATGGGTTAAGTCCCCAGTTCCACCAAAAATCACAAAAATACCAGAAAGTTTGTCAACATTATTCACGCCCATAATTAATCCACCATTCCTTTCTTCGGTGTGAACTACCTTCACACTAACCTCATTCACGAGATTAAACTCAATATTACCAGTGAAACTATTAATATGTTTATTCTTTAATCGTAAATCCATGTTCCATAAAGGTTTCTTTAATATTATCAAGGGAAATCTTCTTCATACTGGCACCCTTAGGTATGGTCATAAACCTTCCAGCAGTATTAAGCATCCCAGGCTTTGTTATGTCAGTAAATCCGCTACTATTAAGTATATCCTTAATTTCAGGATAGATATTACATAATTCATATACCGTTTTATTAAGGTCTATAATTTTATTATCCATAACTCTCAACCTTTCTTCAAGTTAGCCCCTAAAGTCTCTAGCTAACATGGACTTCCTTAGCAATGCTATCTCGTTCACGTTGCACTTATCCATTCTATCTATAGCCTTTATTCAAGCAAGCCCTCTAAAGCCTCTAGATAGTATGGACTAATCTGCTTATTATGAACATTATACATTAGATTATAAAAAAATACTATGACAGAGGTCACAGTATTTT
>DUNS01000062.1 GCA_012839235.1 Clostridiales bacterium | reverse complement strand
TTCTGTATTCTTATTATTCAGATCCTGTACAGCCTCTAAGCCTGTATCTGAAAGAGTATTTACTAGGTTAATAGATGAATTTAGTTCATCAAGATAATCTTGGTTTTTAGCAATAATCTGTCCCAGAGTGTTGGTTGTCATCGCACCATTCTCAGTCTGCTTTGCTTGATCAGTTGCTCCTTTTGCAATCTCTTCAATAGTTCTAGCGACTTCGTTAGCAGAGTTAGCAGTCTGTTCGGTTGTTGATGTTAACTCTTCCGAAGAGGAAGCAATATGCTCAGCATTCATAGCAACAACCCTGATCAACTGTAGGATACTATCTCTCATAGTCGCAATTGAATTACCAATGGATCCAATTTCATCACCACGATTTAGAATCTTAGCTTGCTCTTCCCTTAAGTCCCTAGTCAAATCATATCGAGATATTTCTTCCAATACATTTTGAAGTATAGCAATTGGTCTAGCAAGCATTACTCCTATAATACCACCAATCCCATTACCAATTACTAAAACAATTAATACTACAATAAGTAGGAAATTTCGGAGTGTATCTAGCTTACCTAAAACATCATCTTCATAATTACCAATTCCAAGTACCCAGGTTGAACCAGGGATAGGAATCATGTATGTCATACGGGTTTCACCTTCATATTCATACCTTATATGACCGGCTTTACCTATACCTAACTTTTTTAATTCCGTTCCAAAATCTTTTAGAGGGCCGTCCTTTTCAATCTGTGCATATGCATTGACCTGATTTATTACATTATCCCTATTAGGATGTGAGAATAATGTTGAGTCAGGTCCTATGATAAAGGAATAACCTCTTTCTCCTACACCAAGCTCATCTGTGATTTCATTTAAGGCCGCTCCGTCTCTTCGACCAATCAAAGCCCCTACTATCACACCCTCCTTATCAATAGGTGCCGCATACATAATAACAGCAGAATTGGTCACTTTACTAATAATAACATCAGATACATTAGCTTCTCCTGCCAAAGCTTTCTTAATATAATCTCTTTCACTTAAATCTGAAGTTTCTCCTGTGAGGATATAATGTGCTTTACCATCTGGAGTAACCACTGCTATATCAAGATATCCTAGACGTTCAACCTCATTTTCTAAAACACTTTTCTGCCTTGTCCAATCCATTGAGGCTACGGCTTCACTAAGAGCCACTTCATGTAGTACACCCAAACGCATATCTATGGCTGCCTGTAACCTAGCGGCTCCACTATTAGCCAAATTTTCAATACTTTCTTCTTCTACTTTGATTAACATATTAGTGCTATAGCTAATAGATATTACACCAATAGCAGCTACAACAAGAACCACAACAAGAGCCATAGCTGTTGCAATCCTTAATGATAGATTAAATCTCATCTTAGGTTTTTTAAACTTCATACATATATCCTTTCTCTTCTTAAAAATGTGTGCTTATAGATATTGGGGAAACAACAAATATTTATAACAATTATTTAAACTCATAGTGCATTGTTTGTCAAATAATAGCTTAAATGGTTACATTATGTATATATATGTAGATTATACCACCGAGCTAAAAAATGCACAACAAGATTCTACTGTGGAAAGCTGTCCTCAAGGCATAAAGCTCCAAACCCTAAAGTAGGATTAGGATAAATGTTTTCAATCCTTAAAGCTCTAGCACCGTCTATGAGATAAGCCTTTAGCTTTTCTCCATAGAGATATGGATCATTGTTCCTGACTATCCCCCACTCCATTAATAATGCCGCACTTCCAGATACAAAAGGAGTTGCCATGGAGGTACCGGAACGGGCTGTATATCCACCACCTGGGGCACAAGACATAATATTAACTCCTGGTGCAACTATATCAGGCTTAATCCTGTTATCACGGGTAAAGCCCCTTCCCGAAAATGGAGCATAGCTGTCATTACGCCCATCATAAGCTCCTACTGAAATTGCTCGTTCTGCAGTTGAAGGAATCGTAAGGGTTGTAAATTCAGTAGAAAGAAGAAATCTTGTTCCAACATTTTTCAGGCCACCAGCAGGAAGCCACATATCAAAATTACCTATAACAATCTGTCTAGGAACAAGTTCAATATTCCAAATCCCTGAATTTATATAGGTACCCACAGGTATAAACTCAATATATATTTCCTGTTGAGGATTATAGGGTGTTGGTTCACCATAATAAATAAAAAGCTCTGTCTGACCTAATCTAAACTGCTGTGTTCCGAGAATTCTTGGGATAGGACCTACTCTGGTACCATCAGGAGCAACAATTGCTATGTCAAAATGGTCAAAATAATTCTTCCATATCTGCATATTAAGAGAAAACTCAAAGTCACTAACGGTTAATCCTATGGTCTCAGTTCTCCCCATTTGCAATATTCCACCTACATGATTGCCAGCAGCACCTTCATTCCCTGTACCTATAACTATACAGGTTTTCCATAGATTGGCCGCATCATTAATATAGTTTTCAAGAAGAGAGTCCCCTGTATGGGAGCCATAGTTATTACCAAAGCTTATATTAATAGCAATAGGTTTACCTACCTCTAAGGCATAGCGAATAGAGTAATCTATTGCTTGCATTAGTTGAGTAGTTCTAGGAAATGAGTCCCCTATTGAAGCTCCTAGCTTAACCACAACAAGTTCACTCATGTATGCCACTCCTCGGTATCTGCCTGCGCTTGCCCGGCCATTGCCTGCTGCTATTCCTGCAACATGGGTTCCATGACCACTGGAATCCACACTAGGTACAATATCCAACCTCTGAGGCATACGAATAGCCAATGCTTCATTAATCTGAGCATTGGTGTAAACCGTTCCAATATTATATCCCTGAGGCGGATTACCAGGAATGGTCTGATCCCACAATACTGCTATGCGGGAAGTGCCATCTTCATTAATAAAATCCGGATGAGAATAATCTATCCCAGAATCAATTATGGAAACCAGAACACCTTCACCAAAAAGATTAAAT
>DUNS01000061.1 GCA_012839235.1 Clostridiales bacterium | reverse complement strand
CCCTGAGAGACCATCAGGTAGATAGGACAGAGGTGGAAGTGCAGTAATGTATGTAGCTGACTGTTACTAATAGGTCGAGGGCTTGACCTAAAAAGGTTTGTTTTGTTAGGATGTTAATCATTTATATGTGTAGGATTTTGTCAATTAAATATGGTATTAATTGAAGCTCAAGACAGAGATGTTTTGAGTTTTTTTGTGTATAAAAGTTTGATATCAGGCTCAGAGCAGGTATGCTCTGGGCTTTTTTCTTTGATTTTTCTGTGAGTATCAATTAGGGGAATAATCTACCCAGTATTATTTCAATATTCTATTTTAAAATTATTTCATATGATCAATTTATTCCCTCATAATGTAATAGATATGCGGAAAAAAGGAAACAATGTACTTTAGCGGAACAATACAAAGGATAATGAAAAAACCGTTTAACATGATAATGACAATATTGTGCTCTGCAAAACTTAAAAATTAGAGATTTATATGTATAAAGTTGGCAGGGTAGTGTGGTCGAAGTTCACACCGAGGAAAGGAATGAGTACAAATATGAAGATTAGAAAAGTGGATAGTGTTCAGGGTAGAAATAACAAAAGGTTGAAAGCAACAGATCCTACTAATAGTGAAGGTACTGCAGCATGGCAGAATTCAGAGAGGAATTACAAGGTGGATATGGTGAATAAGCCTTCGGTGGAAAATGTTATTGATGCAAAGGATTGGGTCGATAATGGAAGTAAATTGTAGAAGGAGAGAGTAAACATGGCAAAAATTAAAATGACGGTAGATGGGAATACTGCTGCAGCTTATGCTGCCTATGCATTTACCGATGTTGCTGCAATCTATCCCATTACCCCATCATCAACGATGGCAGAAGTTGTGGATGAGTGGTCTGCTAATGGTAGGAAAAACATCTTTGGTCAAAAGGTGAATGTGGTAGAGATGCAATCGGAGGCAGGAGCATCTGGGGCATTTCACGGTTCATTGCAAGGAGGTGCCTTAAGCACAACCTTCACTGCATCCCAGGGGTTGCTATTAATGATTCCCAATATGTATAAGACAGCGGGCGAGCAGCTACCAGGGGTAATTCATGTTAGTGCAAGAGCCATAGCAACTCATGCACTAAGTATATTTGGTGATCATCAAGACGTGATGGCAACTAGGCAGACAGGATATGCTATTTTGTGCGCCGGTTCTGTTCAGGAAACAGCTGATCTTGCTCCAGTTGCCCATCTTGCTGCAATTAAGGGAAGACTACCCTTCCTACATTTCTTCGATGGTTTTCGTACCTCCCATGAGGTTCAGAAGATCGAAGTACTTGAATATAGTGATTATGCAGAAATGATTGATCTTGATGCGGTGAAACGGTTCCGTGATAATGCACTTACCCCTAATCATCCAGTTATCCGTGGTACAGCACAGAATTCAGATATTTATTTTCAAGGAAGAGAAGCAGTAAACCCATTCTACACCAATATAATACCGATTGTTGAGGAGTACTTTGATAAAATAGAGAAGTATACTGGAAGAAAATACGGATTATTTGATTACTATGGTGCACCTGATGCCCAATATCTGATTATTGCCATGGGGTCAGTAACACAGGCGATTGAGCAGACAATAGACTACTTTAATGCACAAGGAGAAAAATACGGATTAATTAAGGTAAGGCTATATCGTCCTTTCTCAATTGATCATTTTCTAAAGCTGATACCCAATACAGTTAAGAAGATTGCTGTATTAGATCGCACGAAAGAACCGGGATCAACTGGAGAACCTCTTTATGTGGATGTATGTACAAGTTTTCTAGGGGTTGAAAATCCACCGGTAATTGTAGGAGGTCGCTATGGTCTAGCTTCTAAGGACACCACCCCAGCCCATATTGCAGCCGTATATGATAACTTAAAACAGGATAATCCTAAGAATTCCTTTACCATAGGAATTATTGATGATGTAACAAATCTATCCTTACCACAAAGGGAAGGTTTCTATGTAGAACCTGAGGGAACGAAATCCTGCCAGCTTTGGGGACTAGGTTCCGATGGGACGGTAGGTGCCAACAAACAAGCAATTAAAATTATAGGTAATAATACGAATCTAAATGTTCAAGCCTACTTTGACTATGATAGTAAGAAATCAGGTGGTCTTACAGTTTCCCATCTACGATTTGCTAAGGAACCGATCAAATCTACTTATCTGGTAAATTATGCGGATTATGTTGCCTGTCATAACCAATCCTATGTGAACAAATATCACCTATTGGAAAGTATTAAGCCAGGTGGTAGCTTTGTTCTTAATACCCAGTGGAGTGACGATGAGCTAGAGACAAACCTTCCAGCTGGTCTTAAGAGGCATATAGCAGAGAAGAATGTTCGCTTTTACACCATTAATGCCACAGGAATTGCAGAAGAGATTGGTCTTGGGAATCGCATCAACATGGTTATGCAGGGTGCTTTTTTCAAGCTTACTGATATCATGCCACTAGATATAGCTGTTAAAGAACTTAAGAATGGTATTAATATGATGTACGGTAAAAAAGGTGAAAAGGTGGTCAAGATGAACCATGAAGCCGTAGATCAGGGGATTGAACAGATCCATGAGGTAAATGTTCCTGAAGCATGGAAGGAGCTTCAGGATGAGGAAGGGGACAAGGTAAAAGAGCCTGAATTTGTCCGTAAGATCATGCGACCCATGTCTGAACTAAAAGGTGGTGAACTACCTGTCAGTGCATTCTCTGGTATAGAGGATGGTACCTTCCCATCTGGATTAACAGCCTATGAAAAACGAGGCATTGGTGTAAATGTTCCGGAATGGATCGAGGAACGTTGTATCCAGTGTAATCAATGTGCCTATGTCTGTCCTCATGCGGTGATTCGTCCCTTCCTACTTAACGAAGATGAACTGGCCAAGGCACCGGATACTTTTGTTACACTAAAGGCAACCGGGCGGCCTTACAGCGGACTACACTTTAAGATACAGATAAGCCCAATGGATTGTACAGGCTGCGGTAACTGTGCAGATGTATGTCCGGCCAAAGGGAAAGCACTAATTATGAAACCGATTGGAACCCAGATTCCAAGGGAAAATGAGAATTGGAAATTTGCTGTTGAACAGGTTAGCTTTAAGGAAGATGTAAGCTATGGAGCAACCTACAAGGATACACAGTTTAAAACTCCACTACTTGAATTCCATGGTGCATGTGCCGGTTGTGGTGAGACCCCCTATATACGTCTGCTAACCCAACTCTTTGGTGAACGAATGATGATTGCCAACGCCACAGGATGCTCCTCCATATGGGCAGCTTCAGCTCCTAGTACAGCATATACAATCAATCGTAAAGGTCAAGGACCTTCTTGGGCCAATTCATTATTCGAGGACAATGCAGAATTTGGTTATGGTATGTACTTGGCCGTAAAGCAGATGCGAAATAAATTGGAAGATAATATGCGCCTATTAATCGATTCAAATGTGGAAGAGAAGGTAAAGGAAGCCTGTCATGATTGGATTCACTATAAGGAGGATGATAAGGCATCGGAAGAGGCTGGTAAGAAACTATTAAATGTACTTGAAGATTTTGTATCCACCGATATAGAGATAGCTAATATAGTTAAGGATATTAATGAAAAGAAGGATTATCTAACCAAACGTTCTATTTGGTTAGTTGGCGGTGATGGTTGGGCATACGATATAGGCTATGGCGGTTTGGATCATGTGATGGCTTCTGGTGAAGATGTTAATGTATTGGTCTTCGATACAGAAATATATTCCAATACCGGTGGTCAGGCATCCAAAGCTACCCCTACTGCAGCGATTGCTAAGTTTGCAGCCTCCGGTAAGAAGCAGGGTAAGAAGGATCTTGGCAGGATGATGATGACTTATGGTAATGTTTACGTTGCCCAAGTTGGTATTCATGCGGATAACTCTCAGCTACTCAAGGCCTTCCGGGAGGCCGAGGCGCACCATGGACCATCCATTATCATCGCTTATTCACCATGTATTAGCCATGGCATCAAGGAAGGTATGGGAAGAAGTATGGCGACCATTAAGAAGGCGGTTCAGGCAGGTTATTGGCATCTATACCGCTATAATCCGCAATTGAAGGAAGATGGAAAGAATCCATTTATCTTAGATTCTAAAGAGCCTAAGGAAAGCTTCCGCGAGTTTATTCTGGGTCAGGTACGCTATAGCAGTTTGGAAAAGGCATTTCCAGAACAGGCTGAAGAATTATTTACCCAAGCTGAGAAGAATGCTAAGGAACGTTATGAAAGTTATCTTAAATTAAGTGAGTAATAATAAAGATAAAAGTGGTTTGGATGAAGGATATCCAAACCATTTTTAATTAAACATATTTATACAATTTAATTGATATAAATTGACATAATATACCTAATGTAATATGATGAATGTATAATTATTAACAATTAATGGGGGATGGTCATATTGATTGATGTCAATAAGGTTGGTAATGAACTTAAGATTACATTTAAGTATTCTAAAGATAAGATTGCTAAGATAAAAGAGCTGCAAGGATATCGATGGGACCCTGTTCAAAAGGCATGGTTTATTCCAGATAACTTGGATAATTTAATGTATTTAAAAAGATTATTTGAGGTCGAAGAGATAAATATTAAAAGTGAAACAAATAATCCTAGTCAGACTCTATATAATAATATGGAAGAAGAACTAGTATTAAAAGGATATAGTAAGAAAACAATAAAATCATATATAGGTCATATACGACGGTTTGAAACATTTATAGAAAAGCAATTAAATAGTATTAACACAGCTGATATCAAAAGGTATACACTATATTTAATTAATGAGAAGAAAACATCACATTCGTTTGCTAATCAGGCGATAAGTGCAATTAAATTCTTATGGATTAATATATTACATATGCCTGACAATGAGATTGAATATTTGCCACGACCAAAAAAGGAAAAAAAGTTACCTAATGTACTAAGTAAAGAAGAAGTTTTTAGTATTTTGAAATCTGTTGATAATGAAAAACATAAAACTATTTTGTTTTTAATTTATTCAGCTGGTCTTCGCTTAGGTGAAGTGGTTCGTCTACAGATGAATGACATTGATGGTAAGCGTATGCTTATTAAAATTAGGCAAGGAAAAGGTAGAAAAGACCGGTATACATTACTTTTAGAAGTTGCACTAAAGCAATTAAGAAAATACTATTCGATCTACAGACCCGAGAAATGGTTGTTTCCGGGCGGTAAGGAAGGCAGTTATTTGACCGAAAGATCAGTACAGAAGATATTCGAGATGGCTTGCGAAAAGGCAAAGATAAGGGCAGATGTATCTGTGCATACACTAAGACATTCATTTGCCACCCATCTCCTGGAAAGTGGGACTGATTTAAGATATATTCAAGAGCTTCTAGGACACAGTAGTAGTAAGACAACAGAGATCTAT
>DUNS01000060.1 GCA_012839235.1 Clostridiales bacterium | reverse complement strand
TTTATATTCTTAAGATCAATCTTCTTCTCTTTTTTCATACTTCAGGACACCCTTCTTATATAATCTTTATTAAAGTGTTCCCGAATTTCAGAATTTATAAACCTACACAACCCAGTTTCTATTATATTTGCTAATTTACTCTCCTAGCAGCTATAGTATAATAAAAACATATCTCAATTCACAACTGTTTAAAGTCATTGATAGCTGATATATTGTCAGTATGAATTTACAAATATATCTCCTTACCTAGAGTTAGGGAGTATATGATTCGTTCTTTTACATCTTTCTTAAATATCTTCTCTAGGGCCTTCTGATAATAGTCCAGTTGAACCTTATATCGTTCAATAAGTGTTTGCTCATCACGAACCCAATCAGACTTATAATCTACAAGTACCAAATGATCATCTTCCTCAAAGAAGGCATCGATAATTCCTTGAACCAGGACCAGTTCATCACTTGCATCATATCCAACTTCATTAGCCTTAATGCCTATAACAAACTGTTGCTCCTTATATAGCTTATTATCCAACTGAGCCTTTCCCATTCTCTTGGCTGTGTTACTGTTGACAAAATTATGGATATATCCTAGGTTTAACAGGCTTATCTGGGCTTCATCAATCTTCTTCTCTGAAACCATTATGGATATCTGCTTGTTAACTTCCTCCTTATTATGGGCCTTACTAAGGTCAAGGAGCTTTAATAGCTTATGGTATAAGGTACCTTTATCTGCACCAGATACCTCCCTTTCCCTTTTACTTATAAAATTAGGTATAGTTGGGGTGAACTCTGATATAAAGTCATCTTCTATCTCACCTTCTGGATCATGCTCTATATCAAGTTCATCTATATCCTTTTGTCTTTTATCTCTCTCTTCCTCAGTATGAGGATATAGTATCAGGCTGTCCTCCTCCTGATCAATAAACTGTCCCATCTTTTTAAGCTCAGATACGCTCATCTTCACCCTAAGATTTCTTTCATTTTCATAGGGATATACGAATTCTAAACGTCTATCCATTTCATCCTTTAGGTCCTGATCATAGACCTTACCAAGCTTTATACTTTCTAGTTTTTCTCTATCCTTACTAATAAATACCTGTTTATTAACTTCCTCACTAACAAGACTTTTTTTATTGATGACCTCAATCTTCATATAATTATCCCTAATTACATTAGAAGTCTTATCCCCCTCATCCCTTTTCTCTATACAATTTAACATTGCCGGTAGGACAAGGTCTAGATAGGACTTGGCTGAGATTAATTCAAAGAATGTAAAATCCTTCTTCTCGTAGTCCTCTGTGGACTTTAGGTAACCTGTCATAATAAGCTTTTCCCTTGCCCTGGTCAAAGCAACATATAGTACCCTTAGCTCTTCTCCCAGGTTTTCAATCTGTACCTTTTTTTGAATTACCTTCTTTAACAAAGTAGCTACCTTTGTTCTCTTCTCTACATCGATGTAATCAGGTCCAACTCCCAGTTCATTATGAAGAATTATATTACTTCTTACATCCTGCATATTAAATTGCTTACTCATACCACTGACAAAGACTATAGGAAATTCAAGTCCTTTACTCTTATGAATACTCATAATACGAACTGTATCGTCCTGTTCCCCTGAGGTTGAAGCCTCCCCAAAATCAACTTCATACTTATGTAGCTTCTCTATATAACGGATAAAATGAAATAATCCGCTGTAGCTTCCCTTTTCAAATTGGATGGCCTTAGATAAAAGCATATCTATATTGGCCTTACGTCTTTCTCCACCAGGCATTGCACTGACATAATATGAATACCCTGTCTGCTTAAGCACCTCATTTAACAACTCATGAATAGGAGTATGATTAACCATACTGCGGAACCCATTAAGCTGATCAAGGAAGCTAGCAAGAGTATTCTTAATATCCTCATCCTCCCCATCAGCTGCATAGGACATTACTGCTGAATACATATTACTATTTTTATCAAAAGCCTTAATCTTACTCAGCTGTCTTGTGGTCATACCAACTATTGGAGAATAGAGTACTCCTACAAGAGGAATGTCCTGTCTAGGGTTATCTATAATTCTTAGGTAATTTAATATATTCATGATCTCAACTGTCTGAAAATACCCTGTTCCTGTATCTGCATAAGCTGATATTCCTTCTCCAACAAGGGTATTGACAAATATTTCAGACCAGCCAGACATGCTTCTAAGTAGAATTACTATATCCTTATAAGAAGCACCTCTATTTTTCTTAAGCTTCTTATCATAAACCGATATACCTGTAGCAGGATCTACTAATTCCTTTATTCTTCTAGCAATAGCAAGGGCTTCAATTTCTTTTTTTGTATATAAGATTTCATCTTCAGTATCATCAATATCTTCATCCCTATTCCCCATGTCTGAAGCCTCTTCATCAATATAATCCCCATCATCTTCTCTAGCCTCATCGGTTACTAAAAGAAGCTCTACTGTATCAGATATTACTTCATCAGCCCCAAGCATCTTATCATATTCATCATAAAGCTCTCCGTAAGATAAAGCCGCCTTTTCATCATAGGCCACTCCTCCTACAGATTCCTGCATAATCTGCTCAAAGATAATATTGACATAGTCAAGGACAATCTTTCTACTACGGAAGTTTTTATCTAAATCAATTCTCTGATATAGATTTCTCTCACCATTCTCTAGGATATCCTCTACCGAATAGCTCTTATATTTCTCCATGAAAAGTTCAGGCATAGCCAGTCTAAACTTATAGATGCTCTGTTTAACATCGCCAACCATAAATCTATTGGGCTCACCTTTTCTTTCCCTTGATATGCTTTTTAATATTGTTTCCTGGACCAGGTTACTATCCTGATATTCATCAATTAATATTTCTATGAATTGCTCAGACAGCTCCATAGCTGCTTCTGTGGGAACTATAGTTCCTTCATCAACACCCATGGCTTTCTTCGATACTAATATTCTTAGGGCATAATGTTCTATATCATTAAAGTCTATAATATTCTTTTCTTCCTTTTTATCAGCGAATTGTTTGATAAAGTCACCCGTTAGTTGAAAAAGGACCTTCATCACATCTCCTACCTCTTTGATATCTGCAATCATCTCTTCTGGAGGCTGATAAAAGAACTGACTAGACAAATCCTTTATGGCTTTCTTAATTTCATCCCTTAAGGCTTTGACCCTTTCTTTAATTTCAGGGTCCACTCCCTCTTCTCTCTTGCTGGATAACCTTGTATAGCTTATGTCACCTAATACCTGGTAAAACTCTTCATAGTTAGAGGCTTTATTAATTCCCTCTAGTAAATCTCTATCTGAAAGAAGAGCTGGAAGATAAGCAGTTGGTCCCCCTGTTCCATTAGATAATTCTATGGCCATTTTATTCTTAACAATTAAGTCACCAATTACAGTTTTTACATAATGAAGAAGATCACCCATCCACTTAGTATTATTCATGTCTTCTATAGAAAGAATATTAAATGCTTCACTGGCATCTTCTATCCACTTCTCTGGCCAAGGAGCACTCATTGAAAAGGAATACATTTTTAATATTAAATCCTCTATTGGGGCGTCAGTTTTTGAGTAGGAATAGCTTTCAATAAACTTATGGAAATCTGGTCTTTCTTCCTCATACCATTTCTCTAATACATCAGCAACCACATCGGATTTCATAAGGGTAATCTCTGATTCATCTGCAATCTTAAAAGAGGGATCCAGATCAATTCTGTGAAAATAATTCCTTATAACATTAAGGGGTCATGGCTCAATCCTCTCGTCAGGTTTGCGTTGCGTCTAACGAGAAGATAGGTAGT
>DUNS01000059.1 GCA_012839235.1 Clostridiales bacterium | reverse complement strand
TACTCGGTCCTGTAATCAGGATCATTTACATCAAACCATACCTTGTTAAGTACTAAACGATGGACAAGATGGAGGATGCAGATGGCATCAGCAACTACGACGAATATAATTATTAGATTACTTATTGCTGAGCTCTCTATATGGTCTGATACAAGAGATGCACCAATGATTAATAATATAAAAAACGCTATATGTAATAGGATACCTCTTGCTGTTATCTTTGGAGTTTGAACAACCTTTTTTTCATATCGAAGCATAAATTTCACCTCCATTTATTTATATAACTTTTAATAAAAGTCAACCTTCGGTATCCAACTACCATCAGAAATTGTAATCCTTACCCCATGCTCTTTTCTTTTACCTTTCTTTAAATCGGATGTATTTATTGAAATAGTAAATTGTTCACCTTTATTATGTAGACCAATTAATGCATTTCCATCAGCAACATCATGATGTCTCCCAAGAAATTTAATGTCATAATCCACAAGTCCTCTAGCCCATACTCCTGTGAAATATTCATTCATACTGACTGTAATTGAACCATCAATATTAATTTTTATATTAGCCTGATCCCACTTTAATCCTCTGGAATTTTTAAATTGAAAGCCTGAGGCTTCTTTCTTATCAATACCAAGAAGATAGTTACTATACTCATAAGACCCAATTTCAAGCTGGGTTTCTCCTATTTCAATTTCTCCAAATAATTTTAATGTTGTTTTAAATTTGAGCATGAAATCACTAAATCTTACATTTGCTGTTGTATCATCTAGTGTAACAAGAGATACATCATCAAATATAGAACTTAAACAAGTAATAATATCTGAGAGCCTTAATACAGATACATCTAGCCCACCTTTAAATATAATATTTGCAAATTTACTACCTAAAGTATTCTCTTGCCATGCCTTACTTATATCCGAGGCTCCTATCTGAAAATCACGAACAGATATTGGAGGTGTGGCTACAACCATAATTGGTATGTCAGCATGTATATCAATTTCATCCAAGGTCCCTTCTTTTACCGCAAATTCAAGACTATACTCTGCACTTTTTGAATCCTCAAATACACTAAACTTAGGAATTAAATCTTCAGTCTCTACAGCCATTTTTATCTTATAATTATGCTCAAAGGTATTAAATTCAAATTCCAATTCACTTAGATGAAGGGGTAGCACAGAAAAACTAAATGCTTCACTTTTTGACGCAGAAAACTCACCAATGACACCAAGTGTCTCTCCATTAATAACTCCAGTAGATTTACCTGATACAGTGAATGGATTATCTACACCATGAAACTCCTGTAGTAGCTCTTTCTGTAATGGAAAGTCAAAGTTCAAATTCCCAAAGGATACCTCTATCTTATGAGGATAAAGTGCTATATAAGGATTCTCAAAGGTTAATGCTGAATAATTTAGGCTTGGAAGTATAAGCTGCTCAGTTTTATAATTATCTAGGTCATAAATGTGAACTAGATCATTATATATTGTAAATGACCCCATAGGAGGTAGATAGATTGTATTACCAAAGAAGCTCTTTAGCATTCCAGTAAGTTCCTTCTTAAAATTAATATAGGAACCACTTGTATCCGTTAAACGAACCCCATTTGATGAAAGATCACCACTTAAGGTAACATTTCCTTTAAAATGAATGAAGTCGTTCATTACAACATTTCCACTAAGTATACATTCATTATTCTTATAAGAAATCCCTGCTGCAGTAAACTCGTAAGCACCAAATTTCAATGACTTACTTCCTTTGGTATTCATAACCGTGATAGCATCCTCAAAGGTAAACAGCTGGTTATCAAGGGAAACCACCACCGTATAGGTTCCTATCTTAACATTCTCCATTTTAACCTTAATATGGCCATCATCAACTATCGATGCATTTAAGCTATTATAATTTACATTACCCTGCAAACTTACGTTAACATTGTTAACATTTAAAAATCCCTTACCTAATATATTGAAGCTGCTGCAGGCTTTATCGCTCATATATATTGTATGGCTATCTACTCCACTGGCATATACCCCATCTTTGGCATCCTTGATATTGGTTAGCCCTTCACTATTATTATCCCTGTATTCACTATCTTCCTCATAGGATAGGACATATGTCTTTCGTGCTATAGAGCCATCAGCTTGATTAGTGATTTCAAGTTGGCGAACATTCTCCGTCATGTTCTTAGCTTCAAATGTAATAAGGTAGTTGTTGTCTATCTGCTTATGTATAAAATCATATAATGATTGAAGACTTACTGCATCATTACTATATACGAATCTACCATTTCCATAGGAGGCAATATTCTCTAAATATTCTGCACTGATGCTAGAACCAAGTCCTATAGTATAAAGGAGAATATTCTTTTCCTCACACCTTCTCTTTAACTGGATGAGCTCTTCTTTATATCGGAAGCTACTGTCATTTCCATCAGTCATTAGAATAATTACGTTAGAGCTATCATTATCCGCAAGAAACTGATCTATACTGTAGTAAGCTGCTGTACCAATATCAGTTCCTCCACTGGGATTAAGCATTGCTATATAAGGCTCCAAATCACCTGAATTCCTTGTAAATCCTGAATCAAATTCAACACCACTGGAAAATCCAAGCAATGCCACTACTTCATTAGTTGAAATAGTGGACATGAATTGTCTTACAGCTTCTTGTAGCTGCCCTTCACTTCCCCCCATGCTTCCTGATATATCGCATACAAGATAAACCCTCATATTATTAAATACTTGCTTTTCAATTTTAAAATCAGTTATGTTCTGATTACAATCATTAATAGTAAGCTTTGGATCAGTAACATCTATTGGCGAGCTAAACTGAACCGTTGCCCTAATAGTTGGGAAATCACTTGTATTAATGTATCCAATATTGAGCATCGCTTTTTTTGTACTTATATATTCAGAGGCTTTCCTAGCAAAGGTATCAGGTAATGCCACTTCAGCCTCTGTCTTAGCTGGAAGTGAATTCTGATAGGCTTCATTTAAATAGTCCCCTGTATTTTTAATCTCCTCACTATCTGCATTACTATTGATGATATTTACCAACTCATTCATTGGTTCTACATAGCTTAAATCATCACTATAAGGTGCTGTATCTAATGCAGCCTGAAAGGATTTATCTGCCTTTGAGTTATCTCCAATCTCATAGTTTACATTGGTCTTTTGCAGATATATTTTACTTTGGTCTTCAATCTGGATTGCCTCTGGCCTCATACGGTTATCCAGCTCTGCAAGAATCGGATTCTTTTTTAAGGTTTCAAGACTTTCTATAATTAAATCAAGCTCATCCATAACCTCATCATCCAAGTCTTTACTTTTAAGTCTATCTATTGCTTCTTCACATTGTTCAATAACTGCATTGTATTCCTCCTTGGAATACTCTACAAAATCGTCACTGAAATCTTTTTTTGATACCTTATCAGAGGTATATAGATTAGCAACCATTGCTAGAGCAAATTGACTATCAGATTTCTCAGCATAGTCTATTAAATCCTTATAATCTTCTAACAAAGTCATACCCTTTATGTATGCCTCATCTAAATCCTCCATATTGAATAAAGTAGAAGCCTTTTTATATATTTTAGAGAGATCTTTTATAGCATCCGACATAACCTCCTCATCAAAATAATCATTCTCTAGATAATTAATATATTCTTTTTCAATTGTCTTAGCTAAATCTACTGCATCTAAAAGTAGTTCTATCTTTGCTTCATTATCCTCGACTAATTCTCTTAATTCACTTTTAGTACTATCAATAATAACAGATCTTATGTTCGTAACTTCATTTTCCACCTCATCATTGGTGAGAAGTTTACTCTTTTCATAGCCATATTCCTCAGGATTTAACCCTTGCTCTTGGAGATAGGATATCATGGTCTTATATTCATTTGATTTAGTAGGAGTTAGCTTGCTACCTTCTCTTATACCCTTATAAAAATCCTGCTCCTCCTGTGAAATACTTATCTTATTATCAGCATTTAACATCTCTGCCTTCTGATAGAGGATACATGCTTCTTCAAAGTTGCCATACATTAACTCTATTCTTGCAGATATTAAAGCTGTAAGGGCTGAATCCCCTTCTTCTTGGTATATCTTATCTAAATATTCCTTTGCCATATCCAGATTCTCACTAGCTAGATTAACCTGAAGCAAATATATAAGTTCATTGGATTCCTTTAGTTCAAGATTGTCATCTTCTGCAGAAACTTGTATCCAAGATATACTGAATATGGATAGGAACATAATCATTGTTACTGCTCCCACAGTAATAGTATTTTTTCTCACAAAAAAAGAAATGGCTCTGAGAAACTTCTTGATTAACTCAGCCCATTCTAAGTTTCTTAATTCCATGTCAACTCCCCCAGTCATTATTTCTATGTTAAATTATAACACATTTTTCAACAATATCCATTGTAATTTAATATAATAAATATATCAATCTATATGCAACTTTAACACATAAAAGAGAACCAACTTTCCTATTATATAAAACAAGCCCTCCAAGTTTATATTAACCTGGACGGCTTGATAGTTAAATTCCTTATGATACTTTACTTTGGTTATGCTACCTCAAACTGACTATTATAAAGCTCTGCATAAAAGCCGCCACGAGCAAGTAATTCCTTATGGTTGCCACTTTCAATTATGTCACCATCTTTCATTACAAGGATAATATCAGCATTTTTAATCGTAGATAAACGATGTGCTATAACAAAAGATGTTCGTCCTACGGTTAATTTATCCATAGCTTCCTGTACAATCCGTTCTGTACGGGTATCCACCGCACTTGTGGCCTCATCTAGAATCAACAAAGGAGCATTTTGAAGCATGGCTCTTGCAATTGTAATCAGCTGCTTTTGTCCCTCTGATAAGCTTGCCTTATCATTCAGAACTGTATCATATCCCTTAGGCAGTGTCTTGATAAAATGATGCAAACCTACTGTCTTACAGGCGGCTATTACCTCCTCATCAGTCACTCCCTCTTTGCTATAAACAATATTCTCCTTAATTGTTCCTTCAAAGAGCCATGTATCCTGTAAAACCATACCGAACTGTTCATGTACGTTCTCTCTTGGTATTTCATCTATCGAAATTCCATCAATGGTTATTGCTCCACCATCTAATTCATAAAACCTCATAAGTAGATTCACCATGGTAGTCTTACCGGCACCTGTAGGGCCAACTATAGCAACCTTCTGACCTGCCCTGATTTTAGCATTGAAATTATGAATTATCAATTTGTCAGGGGAATATCCGAATTTTACATTCAAAAATTCAATATCACCTTTTACATTCTCAAGCTTACTTACTTTATTTGACTCATCTTCTAGCTCTTTTTCATCTAAGAACTCAAATACACGCTCGCCAGCTGCAGCGGTTCTTTGGAGATTATTCATAGCCTGAGCAATTTGAGATAAAGGCTGAGTAAAAAATCGCACATATATCATGAAAGCAACAATCACACCAAAAGAAATTCTACCATTCATAGCCAGTGACGCACCTACAACGCATACGGTGACATATCCGAAGTTACCTATAAAGCCCATAAGCGGCATCATTAATCCTGATAAAAACTGGGATTTCCATGCGCTCTTATACAGACGGCTATTGATATCCTCAAATACCCTGCCGGCTTCTTTTCCTCCGTTATAAACCTTTACCACATTATGACCAGTGTATATTTCCTCAATGTGACCATTGATATTGCCCAGGTCCTCTTGCTGAGCAATAAAATGTTTCTGAGATTTACTCATTATTATAGTCATTAACAAGAAGCCTACGAAAGTAGAGCCTACGGCTGTTAATGCCATAATCCAATTATTATAAAACATCATAAAGAGAGAGCCGCCCAGCATTGTTATTGCAGAAATCAAAGTTACTATACTCTGATTCAAGGTCTGCCCGATTACATCCACATCATTGGTAACACGGCTTAAAACATCCCCATAGCTGTTGATTTCAAAATAGTTCAGTGGTAACCGGTTTACCTTCTGTGAAATATCCGTTCTCATCTTCTTGGAAATATATTGGGTTACAGTAGCCATAATAATACTTTGAATATAATTCAATACAAATGAAGCTGAATAAAAGAATACCAGCAGCCATGCTATACTTAAAACTGCATCCATATTAATATTTTCAACTACAGGAAGTCCGTTAATCAGGGCAGGAAGTCCTTTTATTATCTCATTTGTCAACTCTTTCAGCTTGTTAGGGCCTATTATTTGAAAAACTGTTCCTGTTACCGCAGCAATCAGTGAAATAACAATAGGTATTATATAACTTCTGCAATACCTTAACAGCTTGACCATGGTTAATTTGAAGTTCTTAGGCTTCTCAACTATACCCTGGCCCATATGACCTCCTCCCGAAGAACCTCTACTTGTATTTTGCTTTACATTATGTTCACTCATGATACCAGTTCCTCCTCGCTTAGCTGTGACATCGCTATTTCACGATAAACATCGCAGGTCTTTAATAGCTCTCTATGAGTACCCTTTCCTACTATCATTCCTTCATCTAAGACAATAATCTGATCTGCATCTATAATCGTACCAATACGCTGGGCAACTATTAGACTAGTTACTCCTGCTGTTTCTTTTTTTAGGGCTGAACGAAGAATTCGGTCCGTCTTATAATCCAGTGCAGAGAAGCTGTCATCAAATATATATATTTCTGGCTTACGGCATATTGCACGGGCTATTGCTAGACGCTGTTTCTGCCCTCCGGATACATTGGTAGCTCCCTGTGCAATATCAGCTTCATAACCACCATCCATCTGCTCAACGAACTGGGTTCCCTGTGCTATTCTAACGGCTGCTTTAATTTCATCCATATCAGACTTCTCTTTACCGTTGTCCCCATAGGCAACATTGCTGCTTACTGTTCCTCTAAACATAACCGCCTTTTGAGGAACATAGCCGATTTTATTGTAGAGTTCTTCCTGTACGTAGTCTTTTATATTAACACCATCAACCAGAATATTGCCTTCAGTTGCATCATAGAATCTTGGTATTAGATTCACCAGAGTGCTTTTACCGCTACCGGTTGAACCAATAAAAGCAACCGTCT
Source organism: Clostridiales bacterium (assembly GCA_012839235.1). Classification (GTDB taxonomy): domain Bacteria; phylum Bacillota; class Clostridia; order Lachnospirales; family Lachnospiraceae; genus Mobilitalea. Next base: position 1,466 of record DUNS01000059.1, on the reverse strand, counting down.
CTCCCTTTCTTGCAGTAAAGCTAATATCCTTAAGGACGTATTCTGAAGCTTCTGGATATTTGAAGCTGACCTTTTCAAATACAACCTCGCCTTTCTTGTCCTTAGCTCCTTCGGTTATATGTCCATCCACAATCTTAGATTCCGTATCCAATACTTCATTTATACGCTTTGCAGATACTGAAGCTCTTGGAAGAATCATAAAAATCATTATAAGCATCATGAATGACATAATAACCTGAACTGAATAAGATGAGAACACAACCATATTAGAGAATATATCTAACCGCTCCATTGCCCCCGCTCCATTAATCAGATATGCACCAATCCAATAGATTGCTAGAGATATTCCACTCATTATCAGGGACATCATTGGCATCATAATTGCCATGCTTCTATTAGTAAATAACTGGGTTGACGTCAATTCCTCATTGGCAACTTCGAATTTACTCTCCTGATACTCTTCTGCATTATATGCACGGACAACCCGTACTCCTGTAAGGTTTTCTCTAGTAACACGGTTCAGATTATCAGTAAGAATCTGCATCCTTTTAAACTTAGGTAAAACAAATACCATAAGTAAAGTAACCATAACCATAAGAATAATCACTGCTATTCCCGTTGCAATCGACCATTCACGGCCTTTACCGATAATCTTCATAACAGCCCACACCGCCATAATCGGTGCTTTAATCAGCATTTGCAAACCTAAGGTAATCAACATCTGTACCTGAGTGATGTCATTGGTGGAACGTGTAATCAAGCTTGCTGTCGAAAATCTATTAATTTCTTCCATGGAAAATGATGCAACCTTATTAAATAACAGGCTACGTAGTCTCTGTGAAAATGATGCAGCAATTCTAGCAGCAAAAAAACCAACAATAACTGCAGCTATAAGGCTACCCAAAGCACACAGAAGCATTTTCCCTCCGGCTAACCATATATCTGACATTTTACTTCCTGGTGTTTGTGTAAGTGTTGTAATCTCTGACATGTAATCAGGAAGCTTTAACTCCAGCCAAACCTGAGTTATAATAAATACCAGACTGACAATGGCTTGTATCCATTCTGCCGCTTTCAGTCGTTTGAAAATCTTTATCATGTATTGAGGTCCTCCTTCAAGTAACTTTCTTATTATTTTTCGCAATCCTCAGGGCTTCTCTCTACAAGACGCCTCATAATGCGCACATATTCCTTTGCATCATCTTCTCCAAGGTAACTAAGCATATTTATGGTTATATCCTTAATCATCTTGATATGATTATCTATCTCTTTCTTGCCCAAGTGTGTTATCTCTACCAATACTCTTCTACGATCACTAGGATCAATTTTACGGGTAATCATTCCCTTTTTTTCTAAGCTGTTAAGTGTGGCTGCAACCCGCGCTGTACTGATTCCTATATCATTACTAATATCACTAGGTATCACATTCTCTTCACTCTGAGAGATATAGTAGAGGGTAAATATTT
>DUNS01000058.1 GCA_012839235.1 Clostridiales bacterium | reverse complement strand
TTCCTTTCGGTAACACCCACCCTTCATATTTGTTCTTATAATTTTTATACAGTAATAAAATCTTTCCTCTGAAAATCACTACACCACCACAGCTCGTTGCCTCTATCATCGCAATTCCTCCGCTTTTTGGTGTATCGTCTTATCTAGATAAAGTATACATCAATGGAAAGGATATATCAACTCATATTTATCAAAATAGCTACAGTGAAATAGCTACAGCCTCTTATATCAAAACCACCTTCAATAATTACGATTAATCCTTTGTAGAATAAGATTAAGGCCAGAAAAATGATTCCCATGATGAGTATTTGCATTCCTTGGCACTTAGGTTCTGTATTTTAGAACCTTATGTGCCACTACGTAATGCAACTAAGTGAGAACGTCTCATAATGGGAACATTTTTACTGGCCTTACCAGTATCCTAAAAGCTGAAAAGTAATTTCACTCCTGGAAGTATGCTTCGAATATTTTTTTAGCAATAGGAACAGCATATTCACTTCCGGTACCTACATTCTCAACAAGGATGCTAACTGATATTTGAGGATTTTCATATGGAGCATATCCTACAAACCAAGAATGGGCCTTACCTGTACTGTTATCTGCTGAACCTGTCTTGCCAGCAGATGTCACCTCCATATCCTTAAGCTTTCTTCCAGTGCCATCAACAACCGCTTCTCTCATCATCTTCCCAAGATAATCTGCTTCCACAGCGGTCATGGGCTTAGAATAAAGCTCTGAGGAATAAGTCTTAACAATTCCACCGTCTGCAGTTTCCACATGGTCTACTAGATAGGGTCTCATCATGGCACCTCCATTGGCTATGGAGCTAATAATCATAGCATTATGAAGGGGAGTCATGAGGGTCTTTCCTTGTCCTATAGCGGTCTGCATAGCTTCTTTTACACTGGATCCAGCCTTTTTAAGGGTGAAGCTACTTCTACTTGTGGCCATATTAACAGGTAAATCCCTGTTAAATAAAAACTCTTCATTCATAGCATAAAAAGCATCTAGATCCAACAGTCTTCCAATGTGTGAAAATGATGTATTGCAGGATTTAGCTAAAGATGTAGTAAGATCAACCTTGCCATGACCTTTCTTACTATAATCCCGAATTACCATCCCATTTTCCTCAATACTACCATCACAGTCATAGCTATACTTTTCAAATGTTGGATTTTGTCTAATATAACCTAGTGTTGTTAATAATTTGTAGGTTGAGCCTGGAGGATAAAGACCCTGAGCAGCACGATTAAGTAATGCAGACTCCTTCCTTTCATCTTCTACCAGCTCTCTCCAATCCTCCTCAATGGTATTAGGATCATATGAGGGGTTTGAAACCATAGCAAGAATTTTACCAGTAGAAGGCTCCATAACAACAATTGCACCTCTATAACCTGAAAGGGCTTCGTATGCAACCTGAGTGAGCTTTGAATCTAAAGTAGTTACAACATTATCTCCAGGACTCTTTTCACCGGATAGATCATAATACATCTGCTCAATTGGATTAATATTGGAGGTTAGCAGTCTAATATTCTCTGTTTCTTCAATTCCAGCCCTACCCATTAAGGTTCTACCAACAACAGGAGCGTAAATCTCTCCAAATGGATATTCTCTTATCTCCCCACCATCAAGATCAATAATTGTCCTTGCCAATACCTCACCATCTGTTGAGAGGATGTCACCCCTTAACACTCTTTCTGTTAGAACCTCTTGCCTCTTGTTATATGCGCTGTTAATAACATCATTCTTACGAAATATTATAAAATATGAGAAATATCCCATTCCAAGAACAAAAAGTCCAATAAATATATAGACAACCCTATAGATTGTATTCTTCATCTTATTAGAGCTAACACTAGCATTATCTGCCTCTGCAGCTTTTTGCTTATTCTCTAAGCTCACCTTTTGATCGTAATTTTGATTATACTCTTTACTAGTTACTACCCTACCACGAATGTGTATTCCTTGAATTATCATAAACATAATGATTGTAGCGAACATAGAACTTCCACCATAGCTAATGAGTGGTAATGTAACACCGGTTGATGGTATGAATTTAATAACTCCTCCAAAGGAAAGAAATACTTGAAATATAAGCATAATAGAACATCCAAAGGAAAGGAGTCTATAAAAATGATCCTCTTGCTTTAGGGAAATGTTTATTAAATTCACAAATATATTAAGATATATTAGGATAACTGATATAGCAAATAATGCTCCAAATTCCTCAGCAATGGCAGAGAATATAAAGTCGCTATCTACTACTGGAATATCAGTTGGCAGTCCACGATTTAACCCCATTCCAACCCATCCACCTGTTCCAATGGCAAATAGGGATTGAGATATTTGATAGCCTTCATTATCAATGTATAAAAGTGGGTTTTGCCAAGCCATTACCCTAACTCTCACATGTCCAAAAAGCTGATATGCAATATATGCTGCTACACTTCCAGATAGTAATCCTCCAAATAGATATATTGATTTTTGTCTTGCAATATAGACCATGAAGACAAATGTCACAAAGAATATTAGGGCTCCTCCAAGGTCCTTCTGAAACACCAGGATTATTACTGTCGCCCCTGCCATTGCTGCAACAGCACATATTCTTTTGAAATCTGTTCCCTCATTAAATAATGAAGCAATTGAAAATATAAATAAGAGTTTCACAAACTCAGATGGTTGAAATGAAAAACCCCATATTTCAAGCCAGTTGGTCGCACCATATTGGGTTGTTCCAGCAACTAATACTATTAGAAGTATAGTAATTCCAGCCACTCCATATATCCACCCTATTCTCATGAGCCAAGAAAACTTATGAATTATACCTGGGATAACCAGACAGGCAAGTAGAGATATGGCTGCGAATGAAACCTGCTTTTCAGCCTTGTCAAATGCCAGTCTAGATAGAACTATAAATCCTATAGACATAAGCATCAACATATTACGAAGCAGGAGCTTTGATATTCTTTTATAAAACTTCTGATATAAGCTTAGGGTTAATATTAACATGACCACTTCACTTACATACAAAAGTATCAGCTTATCGCTTTGAACCTGAATATATAAGGTAAAGTTCCCTGCAAAATGCAGGGCAAAGATAAGAACTGTCAACACTCTATAAGTTAATTCCTGTCTTTCCTTACTTTTATAACGCATAACTTGAAAACTGTAGTAAGTATATATCCCTAACAGGAGTATCATCAAATATTTTGTTAGTTCGATTACTAAGTTCACCGATATCACCTACCTAGTTATTCAATACCCCTTTTAAAATGACCTGTTGTATATTCGGTTTTATCCGACATACCTAGACTGGTATTCTTATTATGAATATAAGCATTAGCAAATGCCTTTATCACTTTCAGAGTTATTTCCTTTGTTTCAAATATAAAGTCAAGTCTAATATTTCTAGGATCAAGCTCCTTGACTTCATATACTTGTCTTAATAAAGATAAGCTCTGACCATTATAAATAATATTATAACAACTATCACAATTAGTTTGTACAAAAAACTTCTTACTAATCCTGTCTACAAGATGACCATTGTGAGAGATAATCCCTTTTTGCTTAATACATCCACTTGTACTAGCATATAGGCACTGGGCAGATACCATCACAGGTTGATGGCCATATACCACCATATCACATTCCTTAATACCTAAAGCCTTAAGCTCTCCATAATTTAATTCTACAGGTGCAGTAAAATGTGATATACCTTTTTCTCTCCAGAATTCATATGCTTCTTTATTATAGACATACATATTATAGTTCAGAATAATCTCCTTAGGCTTATCCTTAATTAAGGATTTTACAAGAGCTAGCTCTTCCATATTCTTAACTATAAAGCCCTTAATATTATCATGGGCTATAATTGGAGGTAGCTCCTTATTAAGTCTTTCATATAGAGAAAGCCTACAGATATAAGGCAGTACTAGATAGAAATCCTTACCCCTTTCTACTGCTTCCTCTGCCATAGGAAGGATATCCTTATAGTCAATCATATCATAGGTTACATATATTCCATCAACCTCTGGAACCTCCAAGGCAGCTTTAAACTGGTCTTTTGTCTGAATGGTTACAGATAAGCCCATAGACTTATTATCTATATTATCCTTAGCTAGATTATCCGTCTCACCTAATATATTAGAAGTCTCATACCCTAAAGTAGTACTTGCTCCTTCTTGTTCCTTCTTAAGATTTCTTCTATACTGATGCAATACCTTTTCTTGTAACAGCTCTATAGCCTCTCTTCGTATCTCATTAAGCCATGACACTGGAACAAATACATTATCACCCATATCCATATCAAGTTTTTCAAAATAATAGGGAGTCTCCCCCGTTTTCATTATAGGTGTCAAGAGCTTTTCTTTGGTCATTGGCTGCTTCGTAGCCTCTTGGACTATATCCTGATAAGCAGTTACCGATATATTATTGCTTTTTAAAGTAAGCTTTAGTCTATCTCCTGACCTTGCATATAGGCTACCAAAGATTGGCTGTTTTACATCCTGGTCTATATATTCCTTACATATCTTGTCAAGGAGTGAATTATTCTTGGTTCTATAAACCTTTAAGCCTGGCTTTAGCTTTGCTTTACCTATATTAGCAGTTAAAACTCTACCAGCCTCCATTGGATCCTTGGTTGTAAATTCATAGCCCTTATCTTCACCATCCCTGATCTCAAGGACATCTTGACTATTGATATTCTCTTTTAAGTCTATTTTAACTTGACCCTTCCAGGCCTTTATAACATCACCAACATAGACACCGCTATGATTTGGTCGGGTCAAAGACATCATTTTCTTACCATTATAGGTCTTGCCATATCCTCCTGAGAAGCCTCCACGGTTATAGATATCCATAAGGTCCATCATATCTTGATTAAAGATATCACTTTTAATTATATCCTTATATTTATCCTTACCCTGTTCAAGATAATAGTCCACATATTTGCGATATATACTTGTAACAGCTGCTGCATATTCTGGTCGCTTCATTCTTCCTTCAATCTTAAAGGAATCCACTCCAGCTTCAATTAGCTCAGGAATATATGCCACCGTATTAATATCCTTAGGACTTAGTAAGTATGTTTCTTCATCATTGGAAATTCGACTATTCTCTGAATAAAACTGATACGACATACGGCAGGGCTGAGCACATCTTCCCCTGTTACCACTTCTGCCACCAATCATACTACTCATTAAACATTGTCCTGAATAGCAATAGCAAAGAGCCCCATGGACAAAGGTCTCTATCTCCATATCTGTATTATCTCTTATAGCCCTTATTTCTTTAAAGGACAGCTCCCTAGAAGTAACAAGCCTAGTAACATTATATCCTTTAAGCAGATTAGCTCCCTCTGCCATAGTTAAGGTCATCTGGGTGCTAGCATGGATTGGAAGATCTGGAAAGTTCCTATGAATATAATGTAATACTCCAAGATCTTGAACAATAACTGCATCTAGACCTCTTTCATAAAATCTGTCTAGATAACGGTCCAGCTTCTCAAGTCTTTCATCTTCCTTTACTAGTGTATTAACAGTGAGGTAAATCCTCTTATTCCTAATATGAGCCTCATCAATAGCCCTTAGCAAGGTGTCCTCGTCAAGGTTATTAGCATAAGCTCTAGCTCCAAAGCTGCTGCCGCCAATATAAACAGCATCACAGCCAGCATTCATAGCAGCCCTCATCCCTTCATAGGAACCAGCAGGTGCCAGAATCTCTATATTTCTATTATTCTTTTTAAGGTTGGTTTCCACCATTCTCCTCCTCATATATAAAAAAGCCGTCCCAAAACAAAGGATGCAGGTTAATGCATAATTTATTCGGGACAGCACATAATATGCCAGTCAAAAGATAAACCTATAATTTTATCTAATCTTGTCAGTATCATTAAGTTCAGTTTCCAAGCGGACAACTCTTTTTTGAGTTTCATTAAGCTCTTTCTGCAGTTCATCGATTTCCTTGTTAGCAGTGCTAAGCTTTGTCTGAACTGAAATTAATTCATGCTTTAAATCAAAGATTTCTTTACTTTTTGATTCACTATCTACTTCAATCTCTTTAATCTTGTCCTTGGCTTTATGGTAATCATCAGCAATATTAATCTGTATCAATATGTTACGCAATTCAGAATCTAAGAACTTATAGGCATCACGGTTTTTGAACTCATTATGCTTACCGTTTATGTAGGAAGCTATTTTCTGTAGATACTCTTCACTCTCATACCCAGCTAATGTGTATCTCTTATTATTAATAATCACTTCTGTATCGTGATATTGATTCATATCCCCATGCCCCCCATTGCTTCTGAAATGATATACAAAATCTTGGCCATACGATCAAATTTGAAGATTAATAGTTCTTTCCTTTGATTAATCTGCTTATCGTGTATATTATATCTCAAATACCAATGTTATACAAGCTGTCTTTACTAAATCTCTCTCATTTCTAATCCCAAATGACTATATGCCATATCTGATGCAACCCTTCCCCGTGGTGTTCGAAGTATGAGACCATTTTGAACAAGATATGGTTCGTATACCTCTTCGATTGTACCAACATCCTCACCAATGGTTGTTGCTATAGCCTCTATACCAACCGGTCCACCATTAAATCTTTCTATCATGACTGCTAATATTTCTCTATCAATTTGATCAAGTCCCAATCTGTCAACCTCAAGTAAATCTAGGGCGAAAGCTGCAACCTCTGCAGTTATCTTTCCATCATATTTAACCTGAGCAAAGTCACGAACTCGTTTTAACAGCCTGTTGGCGAGACGAGGTGTTCCTCTTGATCTCCTGGCTAATTCCTCAGCTCCCTTATTATCTATTTCTACGGAGAAAACCTTGGCTGATCTAATTATTATTTTTTTAAGCTCATCAACTGAATAGAATTCCAGATGACTCACTACACCAAATCTATCTCTTAAAGGAGGCGTCAGCATACCTGCTCGCGTTGTTGCTCCAACCAAGGTAAACTTAGGAAGGTCAAGTCTTATTGACTTAGCTGTTGCACCTTTACCAATAACAATATCGATAGCATAATCCTCCATAGCAGGGTATAGTAGCTCCTCCACCTGTCTGTTAAGCCGATGTATCTCATCTACGAACAGAACATCACCCGGCTGCAGATTGTTTAGAATGGCAGCCATCTCACCAGGTTTTTCTATGGCAGGACCAGAGGTTATCTTTATATTGGTTCCCATCTCATTGGCAATAATTCCTGCTAGTGTTGTCTTACCAAGTCCCGGAGGTCCAAAGAAAAGCACATGATCTAGGGATTCCTCTCGCTGTTTTGCTGCTTCTATATAGACCTTAAGATTATTCTTAACCTTGCTCTGTCCTATATAATCATCTAATAGTTGGGGACGCAAGTGGTTCTCAACGGTCTTGTCCTCTTCTATCAGATCAGTTGTTATCACACGCTTTGCCATAATAGTATCCATGCCTTTCATCCTAGCCTGCAAGCTTTAAAGATGAAAATCTCTGATTTTCATCTTATGCAGGGCACTAATATTTGCAAAGTGAATTATTTTCATAATTCACTTTTTATCTTCACATAATCTTTATTATCATATATACTTACATCTTCTTCAAACTCAGCTTCAATATATCCTCAGAGGTCATATCCTCAGTAATATCTATCCCATTAACAATCCTTAAGCTTTCAGCCGCAGTGTAACCCAGCACAGTCAAAGCAGACACTGCTTCTTCCTTCATTCCAGCTATAGAATTGGTTTGGGATAGTTCACCTTGGTTTTGAAGTTTTTGTTCAAATGCTGTCTCCAGCTTAAACTTGTCCTTCAATTCAAGGATTAATTTGCTTGCTGTTTTCTTTCCTACTCCAGGAGCTTTTGAAATTGTTGCAGTATCCTCTGCAAGAACTGCAAATCTAATTTCATCAGCGGTAATTGCAGAAAGTATTCCAAGGGCCACCTTAGGTCCAATGCCATTAACCGTAATCAATAATTTGAACATCTCTAGGTCATCATTGCTATTAAAGCCATAGAGACTCATTGCATCTTCCCTTACATGAAGATAGGTATATATTTTTATATTGCTTCCTACTGGAGGAAGTTGAGTAATAGTAGATGTGGGTAAGCTTACCTCATACCCAATATTGTTTACATCAACTATTACATAATTTTCTTTAACCTCGGAAATTTCTCCCTTTAGATAGTTTATCATAGTCGTACCTCATTTTCTTATCTTAATCATCGATTTGCTCAAACCGACCTCTGGAAATATTAAGCCTACCCTCATGGAGATACTTTAGTACCTCATAAGCCGTAATTCCTAAGGCTTCAGAAACCTGCAGTGCATTGCTGTTGGGATATTCTTTAAGATATAGCTCAATGTCATCAAAATGATCCTCATCCTTTTGTCTGCAATCATTACAGCTAAGGGTCCTTATTCTAGATTTAAAAACCTTGTAGCAATGTTTACATACATTGGTATACATACTCTTCTCCTTTTCACGGCTTGTTCTATACGTAATTGCGTGACTCTTGAGCTATTCTAATTATATAAGATTAATACTAATTCTTCCGCTCCAGAATTGTATTAATCCTATATAAAATATTCCTTCTGTAGTTTCGCATCTACATATACTTATTCTCTTACATTATTGGAGAAAACAGGTTTAATATCATCTGGTATATCTTAATTTTTAGGGGCCTGCTCTTCCAAATCTCATAGGTTACTTCTGTAGAAACCTTAATTGCTTTTTCTAAATCACTTTTAATAATCTGAACAATGTCATCGTTACATACCCACACACCACATTCATAATGAAGATGAAAGCTTCGATAATCCATGTTTATAGTACCGACAATAGCAGCATTCTCAGTAATTATAGTCTTTGCATGGATAAAGCCTGGTGAGTATTCAAAAATCCGCACTCCACCGGCAAGTAGTCTACCATAGTTGAATTCTGTAAGAATTTTCACATTCTTCTTATCTGGTATATAGGGCGTTATAATCCGCACATCCACACCACTTTGGGCGGCTGTTATTAATGCATCCCTCATATCATCCTCTATAATAAGATAGGGAGTGGTTATATAAAGGGTTTCCTTAGCACTATATATCATTTGCTTATAGATGCTTTCTATAGGATTTCTTGGATTATTGGCTGGTCCGTCAGATATAACTTGGCAGAACACATCATTATCTTCAAATTTCTTAGTTGGACGAAACTGATTATAATCAATGGTATCTCCTCCAGAGGACATCTCCCACATCTGAAGGAAGGTTACAGTAAGGCCCCATACAGCGTCGCCTTCAACCTTTATAGCATTATCCTTCCAGACACCAAACCTTTGAACAATATTAGCATACTCGTCAGCAAGATTCATTCCACCTGTAAAGCCAACATTACCATCAATCACTATTATCTTGTAGTGAGAACGATAGTTCATATATAATTTATCGGTATATTTGTGAATTGGGTTGAATACTCTAACTTCGAATCCCTCATCTTCTAGGTCTTTTCGAAAGTCCTTGGGGGTTCTAAGGATGGCTCCAAAGTCATCATAATGAAACATAACCCTAACCCCATCCCTAATCTTTCTTACAAGTAAGGGGTGCAGAGCATCCCATAAGGCTCCTTTACCAACTATAAAAAAACTCATTAGAATAAAATTCTCTGCTTTTTCAATCTCTTCAAATATAGCTTTAAATGTATCCTCTCCCATAGGGAAGTATTCTACTTTATTGTTTTTATATAAGGGGAAACCACTTTCTTCAAGATACCTGGCCATTCTTCTTTTAGAAGGGTATTTGGTAATCAATTTCTTCATAGTATCCTTATTATAATCATAGTAAGAGGCTCCGTGCTTTATACTCTCTATGATTATTTTCTGAAGTTTGCTTTTTCTTTTATTACCCCATAACATAAACATAATGTGACCTGTAATAGGAAATGCTGCTATAATACAAATCCAACTAATTTTATATGAGCTGTTCCTATTATCATTGACAAGTCCAATTATTATAATAATACTGAGCACTTGAATAAATGAATATATATATATTGTATAACCTCTTAGTTTATAAGATAAATAAATGATTAATCCAAACTGTATAAGAACTAGGATCCCAACTAATATTGCTCGCAGAATCCCACTTAAATAGTTTTGAACTCTGCCTTTTATCTCACCTGTTAGGTTTATAAAATCTTCCATGTCTTTTCTCAATACTTGTACTCCTTTCACAGATTACAAGAAAAAATAATAAAAACGGAATGAGGGATTACAAGCTTGCTTGATAGTCCCGAGTGTAGTGCCAAGATCATGAACATGCTTTTTGTTCATGATCTTGGTACTTTTATATTGTAAATCATCTTCTAATATATATATGCTTCATACAGATTATTTTAGCATATCACATTGGAAAGTCAAACATACCTTCGCAAATAACAAGTTACTATTCAGCAAAACAGATATGCTGAATAGTAACTTGTTTTTAGACTTATTCACTCATATGCTTTATTATGAAGTTAATATATGATAGAATCAAAATATATAATTGGAAACTATGGAGAATCTTTTATGATAACAAAAAGGATAGCATTGGATCTGAAACTGACATATAACTATGATTATGCCTTAGAGGATCTTCTTTTCTTTGATATCGAAACTACTGGTTTTTCAGCAGATAGCTCCTATTTATACTTAATAGGTTGTATTTATTATGAGGATAATTCCTTTCATCTAATTCAGTGGTTTTCTGAAAATATTAATGAAGAGGAGAAGCTTATAGGATCCTTTTTTGACTTTATAAAAGCTTATAAAGTTCTGATACATTACAATGGTTCCGGTTTCGATATCCCATATATCCAAAAGAAATGTTTCTCACTTAAGCTTCCTTATACATTAGACAATATAGTTAGTTTTGATATATACAAGAAAATTTATCCCTATAAAAAGATATTCAATCTTCCTAATTTAAAGCAAAAGACTATAGAACTTTTTCTTAAAATACAAAGGAAGGATACCTTCAACGGTGGAGATCTAATTGAAGTATATCAAAGCTTTATTGGTAAAAGGCGATTAGAAAATCTAAGGAACATTCGTGAACCTAATTATATATCTGACAAACCATCTGAGGCTGATATATTACTTCATACTCTCCTTCTTCATAATGAAGATGACCTTAAGGGATTAGTATTAATAAGCTCGATTCTTAATTATGTGGATATATTTGAAAAACCCTTTCAGATTACAAATGCAGTGATTAATGACAATACTCTTAATATAGAGTTTGAGATAGGATCTTCAGTAATGACACCTTTTAGTTATAGGCTAGATAATATAAGGTTTGATGTTAATAATACACTTGCTACTCTAAGGATCGATTTATATGAAGGTGAATTAAAGTTCTATTATGAAAACTATAAAGAATATTATTACCTTCCCGCTGAGGATAAGGCAATACACAAGAGTGTAGCTGCTTATGTCGATAAAGACTTTAAGGTGAAGGCTAAGCCATCTACTGCCTATACCAGAAAATCAGGTACCTTCGTTCCTCAATATGAATCCCTAATCAGTCCCTTCTTTAAGCATAATCAGGCTGATAAAATATCCTTCCTTGAAGTACACACAGACTTTCTCCTTCAAGAGGAGCACCTTGAGCAATATGTCTCACACCTATTAGACTATATTATTAAAAGCAAATAAGACTAGGGAGAATGAGAACCTTAAGTATTAACTTAAGGTTCTCATTTATTCCTCAGCCTGTCATAGGCTAGAATACCTGCTACAGTTTTAGCGTCTTTAATCAGACCTGTATTAATTAGGTGAAGCACTTCATCTAGAGGATATTTTTCGAGGGTAATAGCTTCGTTTTCATCTAGATTTTGCTGTGTTACTGTTAAATCCTTGGAATAATATATACTTATCATCTCATTACAAAAACCAGGACTAACATATACATCAATTAAATGCTCTGCATTTGTCGCTTTGTATCCAGTTTCCTCTTCACATTCTCTGATTGCACAGTCTTTAGGATCTTCATTTTCTTCCAATAGACCAGCAGGAATTTCTAGCAAGTAGTCATCCACTGCATTTCTATATTGCTTAACAAGTATAATCTTGCCTTCTTTGTCAACAGGGACTATGGCAGCAGCATTTTGATGATCTATAAAATCGTACTGGACTTCATTCCCTTTATCAGTTTTAAGAGTGTCTTTATAGCAATCTATAATATGGCTCTTATAAACTAGTTTTCTTTCAATTCTTTTTGGTTTCATCCTTTACCTCTGTAATTAATATCCATCATTATTATAGTGTGAGATCATATTATTTTTTACAAAAAAGCTCCTATCATACGATAGAAGCCTTAATTATGTTTTCATCTAGTTTTCAAGCATATTACTCAGCAGCTAGAATCTCTTTCTTATTGTAACTTCCACATGCCTTGCATACTCTATGTGGAACCATAAGTTCTCCACACTTACTGCACTTAACTAAGTTGGGAGCTGACATTTTCCAGTTTGCTCTACGGCTATCTCTTCTAGCTTTTGATGATTTATTCTTTGGGCAGATAGACATATATTACACCTCCTTAAAATTGTTAAAGATATCTCGGATACGCTCCATTCTGGGATCATATTCTGTAGTATCACAGCTACAATCTCCATCATTGAGATTATGTCCGCATTTTTTGCAAATCCCTTTGCATTCTCCACTGCATAGCAGCTTCATAGGAAAACCAATTAAGATTTCTTCGTAGATTAAAGTATCCACATTCAAATTATATTCTTCGATATAATTCGTTTCATCTAAATCTTTTGCTCGATCTTCACCTGTTAGATTAAAATCAATCTCCTTGACAAAGTGAATATCTATGGGATACTCTAAATCCTTTAAACATCTACTACAGTTTAAGATTAGAGAAATATTAGCTTTCGCTTCAATCATAACTTTTCTATTACCAAGATTAGTTATTACTAACTTCACTACATCCTTTTTAGAAAACTTATAAGCATTTCCCTGATAATCAAAGGTATCCATCTCTATGGGAGCACTGATATTTTCAACTTTATCTCTTGTACTCATTATTTCTGACAATGATATAATCATAGATTTTTCTCCGAATATTCAATGTGCATACAAGATGAATTGGCAAGCCTATTCACTTGTCATGAATAATATGAATCAAGGATAAATTGCTTTGCGCACTTCTTGTATTATACTCACTGTACTATTATTTGTCAACAAAATTATTTCACTAAGGAATAGGTCTGTTGTGCAATTGATAACTCTTCATTAGTAGGTACTACATACACCTTAACCTTAGAATCAGGTGTGGATATAAGAGCTTCCTCTCCACGAAGCTTCATCTGGCTATCCTCTAGCTTTACGCCAAGATATCCAAGATATTCACAGATCTCCCATCTCTTAAGACCGTCATTCTCTCCAACACCAGCAGTAAATACCAAAGCATCAATACCATTCATAGCTGCAACGTATGAACCGATATATTTAGCCACCCTATATACGAAAGCTTCATTTGCAACTTTAGCATTATGATTGCCTGCAACCTCTGCTTTATATACGTCTCTAAAATCACTTGATATCTCTGACATACCTAGCATACCAGATTGTTTGTTAAGTATATCTAATACCTCATCAACTGATTTCTTTTCCTTGTTAGCAATATATTGAACAACACCAGCATCTATATCACCACTTCTTGTTCCCATGATAAGGCCTTCAAGTGGAGTAAGTCCCATACTTGTATCTACACATTTACCATTTACTACAGCACTTATACTTGCCCCGTTACCTAGATGAGCAACTATTATCTTAGAATTGTTTGGATCAAGTCCTGATATTTCTAATGTTCTCTTTGAAACGTAGCTATGACTGGTTCCATGGAAGCCATATCTTCTTATACCATACTTTTCGTAATATTCGTTAGGAATCGCATATCTATATGCTTTCTCAGGCATTGTCTGGTGAAATGCTGTATCAAAGACTGCAACCTGAGGAATTCCTGGCATAGCCGCTTCACAAGCTTTGATTCCTGTTAAGTTAGGAGGATTATGAAGAGGTCCTAAGTCAAAGCATTCCTCAATAACCTTCTTAACATTTTCGTCAATTAGTACTGGGTCGCTATAATATTTACTTCCGTGCAGTACTCTATGACCAACAGCAGAAATCTCACTGATGTCTTTAATAACACCAAACTCTTCATGTAGTAAAGCCTTCATCACCATATCAACGGCAACCTGATGGTCTTTCATTGGCTTTTCTACTACAAGCTCGTCCTTACCCTTAGGTTCATGTGTTAACTTTGACCCCTCAATACCTATTCTCTCACATATACCCTTAGCCAGAACAGCTTTGGTATCTGTATCAATTAATTGGTATTTTAATGAGGAACTTCCACAATTGATAATTAAAATATTCATCCTTCTAGTTCTCCTTATTTTATCTTATTATTAGTTAGCCTGACATTGAACAGCAGTTATTGCAATTACACCAATAATATCTTCAATTGAACATCCTCTAGAGAGATCGTTAACTGGCTTTGCAATTCCTTGAGTCATTGGGCCATAGGCCTCTGCTTTTGCCAAACGCTGAACCAATTTGTATCCTATATTACCAGCATCAAGATCAGGGAAAATAAGCACATTAGCTTTACCAGCCACATCACTGTCTGGCGCCTTTGAAGATCCAATACTTGGAACAATAGCTGCATCCAACTGTAACTCACCATCTACCTTAAGCTGTGGATCACTTTCCTTAGCAATTCTAGTAGCTTCTACAACCTTATCAACATCTGCATGTTTAGCACTTCCCATAGATGAATGTGAAAGCATAGCAACTATTGGCTCCTTGTTAACAAGTTTATTAAAGCTCTTTGCTGAGCTTACAGCAATTGCTGCTAATTCCTCAGGGGTTGGATTCTGATTAAGTCCACAGTCTCCAAATACAAACTTACCATTTTCTCCATACTCACAGTCTGGTACTACCATTAAGAAAAATGTAGAAACTAGCTTTGTTCCTGGTGCTGTCTTAAGAATCTGCAGGGAAGGACGAAGTACATCTGCTGTCGAATGGCTTGCACCTGCAACCATACCATCAGCATCTCCTGCCTTAACCATGGTAACACCATAATAGAGATAGTCTTTAGTTAATAACTCCTTAGCCTTTTCAGCTGTCATTCCTTTAGCCTTACGCAGTTCAACCAAAAGATCAATGTAGGATTGAAGCTTCTCTGATTTATTAGGATCAACAATTGTTGCACCTGTAAGGTCAACTCCTAAAGACTTTGAATCTTTAGCAATTTGCTCCTCATCTCCTACAAGGATAAGATTAGCTAAACCTTCCTTTAGTGCAACCTCTGCTGCTTGTAAAGTTCTTTTGTCCTCTGATTCAGGTAGTACTATGGTTTTTTTGTTTTCCCTTGCCCTGCTTTTAATTTCATCAATAAAACCCATGATGTTTCTCCTTTCATTAGCATATCTATTTTAGATAATTACGCAACCCTTTAGTTTTGCTATTTATATATGATTAATAGTATTCTGACTCTCCAATGCCTTGCCCTTAACTGACCCTCCAGAATAATATTAATCATATATAATATGTAGATTTTGTAGTTTCGCAATTACCTAGCATATCTATTGTAATTAGTATGTACCTTTTGTACCAAACCCCACCCTTGATTATAAAACACTTTAGATTTTGATACAAGTCTATTTTAAACTAATCTAATAGTTTATGGAGTAATTGACAGATTTTTTATATAATGCTATTATCAGCACATAAAATAATGGTGGAGATGGCATATGAAAGTAGTTGGTCTAGTTACTGAATACAATCCGTTTCATAACGGGCACAAATATCATATTGAAGCAGCCAAAAAGGCAACCGGGGCTGACTTTGCGATAATAGTAATGAGCGGGAACTTTGTTCAAAGAGGAAGCCCTGCAATTATTGATAAGTACTCCAGAACCAGGATGGCACTTCAAAACGGTGCTGATCTTGTTCTAGAGCTTCCTGTCTGCTATGCAACTGCTAGTGCTGAGTACTTTGGTCTTGGTGCGGTCTCTCTTCTGGATAAGCTAGATATCGTTGATGACTTATGCTTTGGTAGTGAATTAGGAGATCTTGCTCCTTTAACTAGGATTGCAGATATTCTTAGTAAAAAGCCAAAAGAATTAGAAATCCTTATAAGAAGGTTCATCAATAAAGGTAACTCCTTTCCGGTGGCAAGAGAAAAAGCCTTTAGGGAATATCTTACTTCATTAGGTGACTCAGATACCTTCGAAGCAGATGAGCTTTCAACTATT
The DNA here is from genome assembly GCA_012839235.1 of Clostridiales bacterium. GTDB lineage: Bacteria > Bacillota > Clostridia > Lachnospirales > Lachnospiraceae > Mobilitalea. The sequence continues at coordinate 2,731 of DUNS01000058.1, read as the reverse complement.
TTATCCAAGCCTAATAATATTCTTGGTATTGAATATATTAAGGCTCTTATTACCATTGCCTCTTCCATTAATCCTAGATCAATAAAACGGGAAGTAGCTGGATATCATGATAAGGAATTATCCATATCTGATGAAAGTTCCTTACAGGATGGCATCAATAATAGCTCCTTAACCATCAGCTCTGCCACTGCTATACGCAAGATAATTGAAAATGCTTTAAATTCAAAGGATTTATATCCCATATGCAATAGTGTTCCCCAAGATGTCTTTGAATTATTAATCAATGAATATGGAAAAACTCATCCTATTTCTATTGATGATTTTAGCTCTCTGATTAAGTATAAATTAATCGTAGAAAGCAAGGAAGACTTGTCTAGTTATTTAGATATATCAAAAGACTTTGCCGATAGAATCGGAAATCTATCAGACACTCATATGTCTATAAAGGAATTGGCTAATAAACTAAAATCAAAAAATCTTACTATGACCAGGGTCAACAGAGCCTTAATTCACTCCTTGCTTAATATTCGTAAAGATAACTTTGATGAATATAATAAAAATGGCTATACCCAATACGCCAGAGTTCTAGGTATAAAAAAAGAAAGCTCCCAGCTACTGCGCAAAATAACAGATGCTGGAAGAATTCCTGTAATCACTAAAGTATCGGATGCAAGAAAGGAATTATCTCCTCTTGCCATGAACATGTTATCTGAGGATATCTTTGCTGCCCACTTATATAACCAAGCTGTATATGAAAAATACGGAGTTTCCCTAGCCAATGAATATAAGAGAGGAATTGTTATAATGTAAAGTACAAATGCCTCCCCAGCTTTAAATTAGGGAGGCATTAATATTTAATTCATCTTACCTATTCTTCCATTAACTCTTCCATCTGATCAAGTAGTTCAGAGAATAACTTAAGGGCTTGGTTAACTGGTTCTTTCGTACTCATGTCAACTCCAGCTTTCTTAAGAAGTTCAATCGGATAGTCTGAGCTACCACTGCTTAAGAAGTTAATATAATCATCTACCGCAGGCTTACCTTCATTAAGAATTCTTCTTGATAGGGCTATGGCTGCTGAATATCCTGTAGCATACTGATAGACGTAAAATGCATTGTAGAAATGAGGTATTCTTGCCCATTCCATATCAATCTCTGAATCTATTACTACATCATCACCAAAGTAGAGTTTATTAAGATCATGATATATCTTACATAGGTTGTCGGCTGTAAGGCTTTCTCCTTGCTCAACCATTCTGTGAGTTATCATCTCAAACTCAGCAAACATGGTCTGGCGGAATAAGGTTCCTTTGAATTTAACTAGGAAATGATTTATCAGGTAAGCCTTTTCCTTTTTATCCTTTGTGTTCTTTAACATATAGTCAATCAAAAGAGATTCATTACATGTGGAAGCCACTTCTGCCACAAATATTCTATAGCCTGCGTATACATAAGGCTGTGTCTCATCTGAATAATAGCTATGAATTGCGTGACCCATTTCATGGGCTAAGGTAAATACATTATCAAGGGTATCATTATAATTTAACAATACATATGGATGGGTACCATATGCTCCCCAGGAATATGCTCCACTACGCTTGTTCTCATTTTCATATACATCAATCCAACGATTATCATAGCCTTCTTTAAGGACTTTAGCATAGTCTTCACCTAAGGCTTCAAGTCCCTTAGCTACTATCTTCTTAGCTTCTTCAAAGGGTACTTCCATCTTAACATCGGATACCAAAGGTGCATACATATCGTACATATGAAGCTCCTCTAGTCCTAGAAGCTTTTTACGAAGCTTAACATAGCGATACATGAGGTCCATATTGTCATGCACAGCAGATATAAGATTGGTATATACATCAACTGGAATGTTACCTCCATCAAGAGCCTTCTCTAATGTTGAAGAATATTTCCTTGCCTTTGCAAAGAATACCTCCTGCTTTACATTAGAGCTAAAGGAAGCGGCCAATGTGTTACGGAAGCCATTATAGGTTTTATATAATCCTTGGAATGCGTCTTTTCTTACTCTGCGATCTTCACTTTCTAACAACCTGATGTATCTGCCATGGGTGATCTGAACATCATCTCCCTCTTCGTCCTTAATCTCAGGGAAGCGAATATCTGCATTATTAAACATAGAGTAGATATTAGAGGGCCCATCAGCCATCTCACCAGCATCTGCTAATAATTCTTCCATCTCCCCTGACAGAATGTGTGGCTTTTGACGTAGAATATCATTAATATAAAAATTGTATAGCTTGAGATCGGCCTTATCTATTCTAAACTGACTAATTGTCTCCTCTGGAATAGATAAAATCTCAGGTGTTGCGAATGAAAGAGCGCTGTTTACTTGTACAGCAAGGGCGTTAGCCTTATTGGAAAGATCCTGATATATAGGATTGTTGGTGTCCTCATGATATTTCTGGTTTGCATAGACATAGACCCTTTCTAATAGCTTGCTTATCTCATCAGATAATTGTAGAAAACCGTACAATAACTCTGCTGATTTACCAAGTCTTCCTTGATACTCTAAAGCCTTTGGAAGCATTTGATTAATTTGATTATATTCCTTTTGCCACATATCATCTGAGGCATATAAATCCTCTATAGCCCAGGTATTCTTTTTCTCTTGTTCACTTCGTTTAATTAATTTCTTTTTATTAGACATACCCATGTCTCCTTTCAACTTTAAACATTACAAGAAAATTTGTAGTGCAATTCA
>DUNS01000057.1 GCA_012839235.1 Clostridiales bacterium | reverse complement strand
CCATAATATTTATAAAAATTGTTAAATAAATTATTGAAGGATATTTACCTTATATAATGATACAGATTAGTCCACCATTGCTGTCATTTATAATCTTCTCCATGGTTTCCTGAAGCTTTAGCTGACTATCATCAGTTAATTTATTTACCTTAGCATTGATACCATCATCAACTAATTGGCGAATTGTCTTACCGAATATATTGGTTTCCCATATTCCTTCTGGATTATTTTGTGCATTTTCATTAATGTAGTTAATTAGGTCATTGGCCTGTTCTTCTGTACCAACAATTGGTGCAACCTCAGTCAGAATATCAGCCTTAATTAAGTGAAGTGAAGGAGCTGTTGCCTTAAGCTTTACTCCATATTTATTACCATGCTTCATAATCTCAGGATTTTCTATAATGATTTCCTCTTTAGCAGGAGATACCACACCGTATCCCTTAGCACGAACCTGATTAACTGCAGCCGAAACACTTTCAAATTCAGATTTCTTAGCTGCTAGCTCTTTTAAGGTAGAAATAAGTTGATATTCCCCAGTGATTGGTACACCAATAAGATCACTTAGAATTTTATAATAATATTCATCATCAAATTCAACGTCGACACTTACAGTTCCATTCTGCATATCAACCTTATCAATCTTAAATTTCCTTATGTACTGACTATCTGTTCCTAAATACTGAGCTTTTGCATCTTTCACCTTGGTTATATTATTCAGTAAGGTTTTAACACTCTCTAATAAGTCTTTTTTAAGCCAGTGGTGTTCAGGTAACATCTCAGCCCATTTTGGTAGATAAAAATCAATTTCTGTTACCGGGAATACAGAAAGAATATTTTCCATTATCCTAGTAATATCTTCCTTCTTTAATTGTTCAGCATTTACTGGCATTACAGTAACATCATACTTTTCGGCGATTTCATTAGCAATACTGATTGTATCGTTAGAATAAGGCTTATTAGTATTAAGCAATACTATAAAAGGCTTTCCTAGATTCTTTAGTTCAGTTATAGTTTTCTCCTCAGGGGCCTTATAGCTTCCTCTTGGTAATTCCCCAAAGCTACCGTCAGTAGTCACAACGATGCCGATTGTTGAGTGGTCATTGATAACTTTTTTTGTACCAAGCTCTGCAGCCTGGGTAAATGGAATTTCATGATCATACCAAGGAGTTCTTACCAATCTCTCCTGATCGTTTTCAATATGTCCTGAAGCCCCATCAACCATGTAACCAACACAATCAATCAATCTGATTTTTGCATCTGTGTTCTCATCAATAGATATTTTGGCGGCTTCCTTTGGTATAAACTTAGGCTCAGTGGTCATTATCGTTTTTCCAGCTGCAGCCTGAGGCAATTCATCAATTGCTCTTTCTCTGCTATGGACATCTTCAATATTGGGTATTACTAAAAGATCCATGAATCTTTTAATGAAGGTAGACTTTCCTGTTCTAACAGGTCCTACCACGCCTATGTATATTTCACCGCCTGTCCTAGCTTGAATATCATTATAAACATCAAACTGCCCTAACATGTGCTAACCTCCTTATGGTTATAATTAAAGATATGCTGTTTACTTTCATTCTATGATATGGGAAAGGGCTGATGTTTATGTTAATTTCTTTCTTAGGAGGGATAGAAAATTTGCATTAAATCCCGGATATGCTAAAATCATATTCGGGATTATAATTGAAAGATTATTATATAATATTAGTAGGCATCATCTAAGCTTATTTTTGTATAAACACATTATGTTCGTTATAATAGTTATGTTCCAGGATAAATATTACCCCCATTAACATAAAATGTAACAGGTATTGTATAATATACTCCATCAATAATATATTCTGAAAGATATTTTACACAATAAAACTTACAATATATCTGAGTTTTATCAGTATTAAAACCAGATGAAAATCCTTCTGATGGATCATAATATGGATAATTAGGATGACCCGCACCATAACTAGATATGATTAAACCCATTAGAACAGCTAAAAATTTAAACTTTTTTGCATAATTTACCTTCTTAAATTTTTTTAGGTGATGATGCTCATTAATCAATATAATTACTATCAAGAGGACTATAGTTACTATCTTGTGGACTATAATGTGTTTCAACAGTAATATGCTCAGTTAAATCAATTATAGTTTCATCTCCCTTCTTATCTATAATTAGAGCATAAGCGTTATAAACTCCCTTATTTTTTATTGAGTATGAAATTGTAGGTTCTCCTTGATATTCAATAGTCATTTCAAGAATATTGTCAGTATTATTAAATAAATTTATTGTAATAAAGCTTCCTTCAGCCTCATTTAATTCAGGGACAGTAATTATAATTGATGTATTTGTTAATAATTCAACACCATTACCATAATCCCTATAAAGCAAATCATTTAATATTTCGTTATCTTCTTTTAAATTCTCTTCTTGTAACATATTATTCTTATTTTCTGATACATTCTCTTCTTTTCTAAAATTACATGAGCAAAGAAAACTCATAGTAAAAATAATTATTGAAAGAATAATAATTCGTTTCATCTCTGAACTACCTCCTTCAAAATATTAACGTCTTATATTATGGTTAATGTTTAAAACAATTTACACCTTTTACTTGTTATTGTCAAATCTCCTAAAATTTCAAGTATAATATTTCCCTTACTCACATAAATTTCTTCGGGAATATATTACAATTATAGCTTCTTCCATAAATAAAACATCATTTGATTCTTTTATGATTGAAATCATATCTGTATTTGAAAGTAATTTAAGCAAATTTATACTATACAAAAAATATTATAATCACTAAATCTAAATATAGTGAACTAAAAATAGACTACAGAATCAATTCCATAGTCTATCAGTTTAATTATATATTTTCATTTCCTTATAATTACCACTCTAAGGTCGAGTATTCCCTTCTTCTATCTCGTATAAGGAGATCGTTAAGGGCTTCCTTAGCAGGCTTACCTTCAAATAATACTAGATTGATCTGCTCAACGATAGGCATCTCTACTTCGTATTTATTGGCAAGGATAAGGGCTGCATGGGCTGAATTAACACCTTCAACCACCTGATTAACCTGTTTCATAGCTTCTTCCATGGTTTTACCTTGTCCCATAAAATAACCTGCTTTCCAGTTTCGGCTGTGCTTACTGTTACAAGTAACGAATAAATCTCCAAAACCAGATAGTCCGGAGAAGGTTTCCATCTTTCCGCCCATCTTTATTCCTAAGCGACTTATTTCAGCCATACCTCTTGTCATAAGAGCAGCCTTTGTATTATCTCCTAGCTCAAGTCCATCTACAGTGCCTGCAGCAAGGGCTATAACGTTTTTCAGAGAACCGCCTAGCTCTATGCCTATTATATCAGGACTTGTATAGACTCTGAACACCTCGTTCATGAATATATCTTGAATAAATCTAGCTGTTTCACTAGTTTCAGCACCAACTACAACTGTAGTAGGAACGCATCTACTAACCTCTTCTGCATGGCTTGGACCTGAAAGTACCGCTACATCAGCTTGAGGTATTTCATTTTTTATAACCTCTGATAATGTCATAAGAGTCTTATCTTCAATACCCTTAGCAACATTAACAAGCTTTTGACCATTTTTTATAAACGGGCTAGCATCATGAGCAGTCTGACGAATATAAGGTGAAGCAACAGACATAACGATTAGATCCTTGTCAGTACAAGCTTCTTCTAGATCTAAGGTAATCTTCACATCATCAGGTAGAACAGCTTGAGGAAGCTTCTTAAGGCTCTTTCTATTCTCCTGCAATTCTTTAGCTTCCTGTTCAATTTTAGTCCATATTGTAACATCATGACCATTACTAGCCAGTACAATTCCCAATGCAGTACCCCATGTTCCAGCACCTAACAATGAAATCTTACTCATTTGTAATATCCCTACCTTTCACACTAATTCTCAATATTATTAATATTGACTTTTTGTCCAAGCTTATTCTCTGTTCCAGAAAGCAATCTCTTTATATTGGCATGGTGTTTAATAAAAGCAAGTGCCATATAGAGTATCCCGATAATAAGCATATGTATATCACCTGGATATCTAATAGCAATCCAGATAGGAAAAAGGATTGATACTAATAAGGAACCTACAGATACATATTTTGTAATAGCGATTGAACCAACAAATATAAGCAGGCCTACAGGGATTATTAATGGGTCAAATGCTGCCATTGCTCCACCGGTTGCTGCTATACCCTTACCACCCCTGAATCTAAGCCATATGGGATAATTGTGACCAAGTACCGCACCTAACCCAGTATATAGGATAAGAAGCTGTAGATTAGGATCACCTGGGAATACTAAATATCTAACTAAAAGTATAGCTAGAATAGCTTTTATCAAATCTCCAAATAAAGTAAGGGCTCCTGCCTTAGGTCCCAGTGTTCTTAGTGCATTGGTTGTACCTGCACTATGACTACCATATTTACGTATATCAATTTTTTTATATTTACCAATTATATAACCGGTTGCAAAACAGCCGAAAGCATAACCTAATATCAGACAAATGATAATCTTAGAAATCATTTACCTATCATTCTCCTTTCGCTCCCTAATGAAGAATTTAAGTGAGGTGCCAGTGAAACCGAAGGCTTCTCGAATCTTATTTTCAAGATATCTTGTGTAAGAAAAGTGCATCAATTCTTTATCATTAACAAATATAACAAAAGATGGTGGCTTAACAGCAACCTGGGTGATGTAATAGATTCTTAACTGCTTTCCTTTATCAGAAGGTGGCTGATTAAGTGCAACTGCCTCCGTTACAATTTCATTAAGTACACCTGTTGAAATTCTAAGATTTTGATTCTGGATTACAACCTCGATTAATTCAAAAAGTCTGTGAAGTCTTTGTCCTGTCTCTGCAGAGACAAATAAAATCTCTGCATATGACATAAAGGATAAGGTAGTTCGAATATCTAATTTAAACTCATTAACAGTTCTATTATCCTTTTCAACCAAATCCCACTTGTTCACAGCAACAATAATACCCTTGCCACGATCATGGGCAATACCAGCAATTTTAGCATCCTGCTCAGTAATCCCTTCTGTAGCATCGATTATAAGAACCACGACATCAGCTCTTTCTACAGCTGCTACAGTTCTGATAATAGAGAATCTCTCCAGCTCTTCTTTAATCTTACTCTTTCTACGAAGACCTGCTGTATCTATTAGAATATAATCCTTACCATCACGCCTTATAGGTGTATCAATGGCATCTCTTGTTGTTCCTGCCACATCTGATACAATTACTCGATTATGGCCAACTAATTTGTTAACTATAGATGACTTGCCAACGTTAGGTTTACCAACTATGGCGATTCTAGGTCGATCATCTTCTGCTTCCTCAGTATTTCCTACTGTAAAATGCTCTGTTATCTCATCTAATAATTCTCCAAAGCCTAGCTTTGAAGAAGCTGATATAGGGAATGGCTCTCCAATACCAAGATTATAGAACTCATATACATCTGGCATAAATTTCTCAAAGTTATCTACTTTATTGACAGCTAGAACTACAGGCTTTCCTGATTTTCTTAGCATGTCAGCTACACCATAATCAGAATCAACCACTCCCTGACGTACATCTGTTATAAATACAATTACATCAGCAGTATCTATTGCTATCTGGGTTTGTTCTCTCATGTATGTTAGCATTTTATCGTTACTATCTGGTTCAAGACCACCAGTATCTATCATGGTAAATTGTGTATTAAGCCATACAACATCAGCATAAATCCGGTCTCTTGTTACCCCTGGATAATCCTTAACAATCGATATTCTTTCTCCTGCTAAGGCATTAAAAAGGGTGGATTTGCCAACATTTGGTCTACCTACTATGGCTACTATGGGTCTGCTCATATATCTCTCCTACTTCTTTTACTTATGTCTATTCAATTATTTTATCTATGAAAGACTTTCCATCTGATTGTACAATAGTAATTTTTGTTTGTAAAGCCTTTTCAATGTCACGGATTGT
>DUNS01000056.1 GCA_012839235.1 Clostridiales bacterium | reverse complement strand
TCCAAGAAAGACATGGACATAGTCTGAATTTCATTCAGACACAAGCTTGCTTGAATAAAGGTCATGGATTTTTTGGATAAGTGCAACTGTGAACAGTTCCTAATCTGTAAAATCATGATATAATGATAACATTTAATATAGGAATTTATTAATGAATTTAGAAGTTTAGATAATCTATAATCTAATATGTCATTAGATGTTTTACTATAGAAGGAGGATTTAATGGATAATAACGATAATAAACGCAAAAATAATACGCCTAATAGAATGTTTATAATAATTACATTGGCTGCTGCGTTATTGATATGGTATATGGGTACTATGGTTAGAAACCAAATTGAGGAAAGTACTAAGATTGAGATAAGCTATGATAAATTTATGGATATGCTTGATAAGAATGAGGTTGCCAAGGTGGAATCCCAGGCTGACCGTATAGTCATAACCCCAAGAACTCAACCTAACACACCTCTAGAAATAACATATTATACAGGTCACCTATTTGATCCTTATCTGGTTGATAAGCTTGATAAAGCTAATGTAGAATATAATGGCCAGGTTGTGGATAATAGGACAACGATTTTTGATACAGTAATTCAGCTAGTGCTCCCCTTTGTGCTTATTTATGTAGTGATGTATTTTCTATTTAAGGCCATTTCTAAAAATAGCGGTGGCATGATGGGAGTAGGCAAAAGTAATGCTAAGGTTTATGTGGAAAAAAAGACAGGGGTCAGCTTTAAGGATGTAGCTGGTCAAGAGGAGGCTAAGGAATCCCTTACAGAGATTGTAGATTTCTTGCACAACCCTGCCAAGTATACCCGTATTGGAGCTAAGTTACCTAAGGGTGCACTACTTGTAGGACCTCCTGGAACTGGTAAGACATTGCTTGCTAAGGCTATAGCTGGTGAGGCGAACGTGCCATTTTTCTCCCTGACCGGTTCTGACTTTGTTGAAATGTTTGTAGGTGTTGGTGCTTCTAGGGTTAGAGATTTGTTCAAACAAGCTCAGCAGCAAGCTCCAGCAATAATTTTTATTGACGAGATTGATGCCATAGGTAAAAGTCGTGATTCCCACTATGGCGGTAATGATGAGAGAGAGCAGACCTTAAATCAATTGCTTTCCAATATGGATGGATTTGATTCCTCCAAGGGACTTGTTATACTTGGAGCTACTAACCGTCCTGAGGTTCTTGATAAGGCTTTACTTCGTCCAGGTCGTTTTGACAGACGTATAATTGTAGATAAACCTGACTTGAAAGGGAGAGTTGACATATTAAAGGTTCATGCTAAGAATGTGTTAATGCATGATTCTGTGGATCTTGAAGCAATTGGACGGGCAACATCAGGTGCTGTAGGTTCAGATCTTGCCAACATGATTAATGAAGCAGCGATTTTGGCTGTTAAGAATGGTCGTACAGTTGTAAAACAGGAGGATTTATTTGAATCTGTTGAAGTAGTTATAGCAGGTAAAGAGAAGAAGGATAGAATTCTTGGTAAGGATGAGAAGAGAATTGTCGCTTATCATGAAGTCGGTCATGCCCTTGTTACAGCTTTAGAAAAGCATGCTGAGCCTGTTCAAAAGATAACTATAGTTCCTAGAACCATGGGTTCCCTTGGTTATGTAATGCAAGTACCTGAGGAGGAGAAATACCTCATGAGCCAAGAGGATCTTACTACCCGTATAGTTACTCTGTTTGGTGGCCGTGCTGCAGAGAAAGTTGTATTTGGCTCAGTAACTACAGGAGCTTCTAACGATATTGAAAAGGCCACATCATTAGCAAGAGCTATGGTTACCCAATATGGTATGTCAGAGAAATTTGGATTGATTGGGCTTGAGTCAATAGAGAACAAATACCTTGATGGTAAGCCTGTGATGAACTGCTCAGATGATACAGCTAGTGAAGTGGATCAGGAAGTTATCAGAATTCTTAAAGAATGCTATGACAGAGCAGAAGCTCATCTAATAGCTAATAGAGAGGTATTAGATAGGATAGCTGAACATTTAATCACTAAGGAAACAATCACTGGTGACGAATTCATGGAAATATATAAAGAGGTTAAAGGTGATGAGGATCCTTTAGAGAAAAGAACTGATGAAAGTGATTATAAAGAGAAAAAAAGTGAGGATCAAGAAGTATCTAAACAGGAAGAAACAATAGAGCTCAAAATTGATCCTGACGAGGATACAACAGTTAACCAAGTTGAAACAACTGACCATCCAAATGACAAAGAGGTGGAAGAATAAAACACCTATCAATACTTACTAAGAAGTAAAAACAATAACAAGAAAAGTACTTATTGATAGTGTAATACTAAGTAACATTTAAAAATTTAAATTTATATGAATTAATCTAAATTCATTCAACAACCAGAAGTAGGGTATACAGTATATGCTTGGCGTCGACCGGCCAACGGGAAAGGAAGCTTCGCATCCGCGGCAGCCAAGCATATACTGTATACCCTACTTCGTCCTTTTACCATC